>CANRPE010000014.1 GCA_947632405.1 uncultured Bacilli bacterium
ATTGCTTAAAAGATATTATATATGATTATAAAATTTACTGCACAACTTCTGTGCACTTCATTTTTTAAATTACATTAAAAATTTCTTCATAAGTTAACCCACATATACCATTGCATCAAATTAAATATTATGTTAATATAAGATTATAAAAGATAAAAGGAGGGTATTATGAAAAACGAAGTAAAAAGAAACGGTATAATTATCGGTATTTTACTAATTACAATTGCATTAATGACAATAGGTTATGCTGCCTTAGCAACTCAACTAACTATAGGTGAGAAAAACAAATCAGAAAAATGGAATATTTCATTTGAATCAATTACTAAAAACGACGAACTTTCTACGGAAGATGCGATTGAAAATAATGGTCCATCTGCTACTAGTACAGCTGTTACATTCGATGTAACAATTCCAAATCCAGGATCAAAAATTGTCTATGATTTAGTAGTTCAAAATACTGGAACAATCGATGCTATATTTAAAGAAGTTAAAGGTATTACTGAAGCTAATCAATCAGAACCAACAAATATAGTTTATAAAATAGAACGTTTAGATTCTAAGAACGGTAAAGTAGCTACAGGAACTGGTAATTTAGTAAATACTACTGGAAAAAATTATTTTCGACTAACAATTGAATGGCCAAACGATGCTCCAAGTAAAACAGATAATACTTCAAAAATAAATACAATTTATATAGATTATTCTCAAAAATTAAAATAATAAAAACCACATTTGTAATTTAATTAATATTCTAATTAACTACAGTAATGTGGTTTTTATTTTATTATTTTTGACTCTTTGTTAATTCTATTTTAGTAGTATGTTCTTTACCATTTCTTATATATGTTACTTCAATAGTATCACCTGGTTTATTTTTGTATAATTCATAACGTAAGTAAGCAGAATCTTTTACTTTTTCTCCATTTAATTTAATAATGACATCTCCAGCTTTTAGTTCTGATTTACTTGCTCCGCTTCCTTCAGATATTTCAATTACTACAATACCTTCTTTGATATTTTTATCAATAATAATATTGCTACGATATAATAAATTAGTATCAGTTACATTAGCCATACTAATTCCTAAAAGCGGCCATTCAATTTTATTTCCCTTTTCTAACTCTTGAATATGTGCCATAGCAATTTCAATAGGAATAGCAAAACCCATGCCTTCTATTTCATCTTGAACTAATTTCATAGAAGTAACTCCTATTACTTTACCACTAGCATTTACAAGTGGACCACCACTATTTCCAGGATTAATAGCTGCATCTATTTGTAAAACTTTCATTACCCAATCATTACTACTAGAATTAGAAACACTAACAGAAACTAAGCGATCTTTTCCAGATAATATTCCAGATGTAACTGTTCCACGATATTCATAGCCCATTGGTGAACCTACTGTAAATATAGTATCACCTATTTTCATATCTTCTGAAGATCCAATTGCTGCAATTTGAGGAACTTTATCTTTATCAATTTTCATAACTGCAATATCCAAGTATTCATCTGCTCCTAAAATATCAGCTGTAATTTCTTCATCATTAGAAAGAACTAAAACTATTTTATCTGCATCAGCAACAACATGTTGATTTGTAATTACATAACCATTTTTGTCATCTTTTTTATAAATAAATCCTGTACCTGATGATTGTTCTTCACCATTTTTATATGCTTCTACCATAACAACAGCATCTTTAACATTTTCAATAGCAGCAGCTAAACTTGATTTTTCATAAACACTGTTTTTCTTTGTATTTGTTGTAATTTTTGAAGAACCATTAATACTAATTGAATCCTCTATTCTAGATAATAGTGGTGTCCATTTTAAAATAGCAACTACTATCATTAACCCTACTACTACAGCAAAAACTACAACAAAGAATATTTTTAGCATTTTATGTTCTTTATGCTGTTTTGTTTTTCTCACTTTATTATTTTCATCTTCTTTATTTTCTATTTTATTTTCATTCATCTATTAATACACTCCTTTCAATATTTGCTAAATCTTTCCAATTTTTTGGAAATCCCATATGTTTTAAAACATCACTTATTTTTATTGTCTTTAAGTTATAATCTAAACTACGAATTTCATGTTCTATTTCAATAATCATTGCTTTAAATTTTTCTTTATCTAAAAGCTGTTTCATAATAATTATTAAAGCAAAAATATCATTCTTACCATAAATATATTCACCATCTTCTTTAGGTATTTCTAATAATTTATGATAAATTGTATCATCTATTACTTTTTGTGTTTTATTTTCATATAAAATATCTTCATGCGCACACAAATTACGATAATTAGATAAGAATGGTAAATATGTAGTTAAAGTTTCAACAGGTAAATGATAAATATCAGCAATAACCTTTTGATCATCTTCTTTCAAAATAGAAAACATTTCGCAAATAATACCAAAAGATAATACTTTTACTAGAATCCATAATGGAATGTAACCATAATTAGAGGAATAATGTAATGTAGCTGCATGTTGTGAACCATTTACTCTAATTTGTCGTTTCATTTTCTTCAGCAAATCATTTAATTGTCGTTGTTTTTCCGGTTTTCTAGTAAAGTTTTTTGCTTTTAGATAATCACTTTCTCTATAACCATACTTTTTAGACAATTGATAAGAAATAATGGATTTGAAATTATTTTCAATGATTAACAAATTTTTAAAAAATATAGTACGAAAGGCTCTATCAAATAAAAACAAGCTATATAATTCTTCAAATGTAGTACCTGGTTTATAAACTCGTTCATTTTTAGAAATCATAAATAGATGACGATAACCATTTAAAAAGAAATAATTTTCTCTTAATAATATTTCTTTAGCATAATCTTCATTTTTGATAATCATATGCTTAGATTTTAATATATCAATTTGTTCATCAAGTGTTTTGAAATGTTTCTCTACCATATTCCTCACCTATTATTAATTATACCATATAATTATAAGAATAAATATAAATTTTAATCAATTTTATGCTATAATAACTGTAAAAAGGAGGAAGTATGCCTGCTACAATTACTCATGCATATTTTGGTAATGACTTATTTAATAAATTACCGAAAAAAGATCAAAATAGAATAAAAAATTTTAAAACAACACTAATGATGTTTTCACAAAGTATGGACTCATTAATGTTTTACAATATTTATACTTTGACTAAAGGAAAAAAAATTAGAAATCTTGCTTCTATTTTTCATAATAATAGTACTAATGATTTTTTTTCAACTTTAATTTCATACATAAATGAAAAAAAATATTATAATGATCCAAAAACTTTAGTTTTTTTATATGGTTTAATTGCTCACTTTTGTTTGGATAGTACAGCTCATCCATATATTTTTTATAAGACTGGGAAGTTTGATAAAAATGATAAATCTACTTATAAATATAATGGCTATCATAGTTATATGGAAAGTTATATTGATAATTATTATTTAAAAATAAGAAATCATAATAATATGGTTAAATTAAATAAGTTTTGTTTTGATTTAACTCCTTTTTCAATTGAATTAAATGATACCATTAACTATACTTTTTATAAAATATTTAATATAAAAAATATGTCTAAAAAATATTTTATTTCTTTAAAACAAATGAAAAATTTTATTACTTTATTTAGAATTGATAATCTAGGAATTAAAAAATTATTTTATAAAACTATTGATTTTTTTACTCCTAAAAATTTTTTTCCATTTAAATCACTTAGTTATAATTTAGATGATTATAGTAAATATAATTTTTTAAATACTAATAATCAAAAATGGTGTTATCCTGCAGATAAAAATATTATTTTTTCTAAAAGTTTTGAACAATTATATGAAGAAGCTTTAAATAATTCATTAGAAATTATTAAATGTATCAATGAGTATTTTTTTGAAAACAAGAGTATTGATATTAACAAATTATTTAAAAATAAAAGCTATATAACTGGTTTAGATTGTAATAAAAATAAAAAACAAAGATTTTTTGAATTTTAGTATAGAACCATTATTTTTCTTCATACTAATTCTAGGTGAAGAATATGTTTTATAGATATGAAATTAAAAACAATGGAAAAGAAGATATCTTATATTTATATTTAACAATGACGTATGAATTTTCTAAAGATTTAGAAAATAAACAAGATGATTCTACAATTATTGAAAAAACAAAAGATTTTATTAATAATAATAGTATTGATTTTAAAGGGAAAAAAGTATATTTAGTAGTAGATGGGATTATTATAAAATCATTTGATATTAATAAAGAGTATGTACTAAAAAGTATTGAAAAAAAATCTAAATATTCAAATGATAATTACATAGTTAAAGTTAAATTTTCAAATAATAAGTATGAAGAAATGACTTTAAAAGATTATTTGTTAGGTGTGATTGCAACTAATAAAATAAAAGATTTAGAATTTACTACTATAAAAGTACTATGTGTTTTATATAGAACGTATGCATATAAAATGATGAAAGAAAAAAAATATATTGATGCGATAAATTCATTTCAAATTTATAAGCCTATCTCTTATTTTAAAATTTTTTGGTTAGAAAAATATCAAGAAAATTATAATATAATTAAAAAAGCAATAGATGATACTGATGGTGAATTTGTTACTTATAATGATCAATATATTTATCCATTTATTCATATTTCTAATAATGGTTATACAAGAAGTAGTGAAAAATATAAATATTTAAAAAGAAAAAGTAGTTTATGGGATTATGCTTCTCCAAATTATTTAGAAATTAAAGATTTTGATTATGATTCATTAGAAAAAATATTTAATCTTAAAAAAAGTGAAATTATGCAATTAAAAATATTAGAAATAAATAACAGTAATCAAATTGAAAAAATTCAGTTAGGAAGTCAAGTTTATAGTGGAGACTATTTTAGATCTATGCTAAATTTGAAATCAAGTGATGTTAGTTTAATTATTAATCCTACTTTTATTCGTTGTATTTCTAAAGGTTGGGGAAATCAATTTGGATTAAGTCAATTTGGTGCTAATGAAATTGCTAAAAATGGTGGTAATTATTTAAGTATTATTAATTATTATTTTTCAGATATTAAAATAAAAAAATATAAATAGAGCTTGTGCCCTATTTATTTTTTTCGATCATAAATTGTAAAGCTTGATCTGCATCTTTATTTAAATTAATACTACTATCAATAAATTTAGAATATGAATCTAAACTATCACAGAAATTTAAAACTTCAGAAAGATCTCCTCCATATTTTTCAATAATTGTTCTAATATTTTTAGAAGAAGTTGAAATACTATTAGATAATTCAAGTAATTCCTCATATTTTAAAGAACCTAGCATTATATCTCATTCCTTTCCATTTCTTTTTTTTCTTCTAAGAAATTTGCTGCTCTAATTACGATTTTTCGATATTCGTTAATTTCTTCTATATGATTTAAATTATCATTATTAGTCCAACTATTTTTTAATTTTTCCAAAATAGAGAAAATATTATTTACTTCTTTTACATATTGTTCATAGTCATTCATTAGCTACCTCCTAGATTAGAATAATTCGAGTTCCATTTTCTAAATCTGTGTCTATTACTTTTAAGTTTATATCATAAATTTGTCCAGTTTCTTTATTATAGAAATTTGTATCATCCTCAATACAAAATCCATCATCAGCTAAATCAGAAATACCTTTTTCGATTAACTTTTTTATAGTACCAATTCTTTTACTAATAGGTACAAAAACATCATATTCTTTTTCAATAGAAGGAATATAAATTTCTAATAAAATTTTATTATTTTCCATAATATCACCTATTTTTCTACTAATTTTACTAAGCTTGCTTTGCCATTTTTTACTATATAACCGAAATTATCTGGAATTTCTTCTCTTAATTCACGTGGAGCTGTACCTAATTTTATAACATATTGATCACTAATTCCATTTCCTAACCAAATACCTTGAGAAGAATCAATAGAATTTTTATACCAGTCATCATAAGTAAATGATTTTAATTTTTCAGCATTTTCTATTATAACAAAATGATCTACATCTATTTCTTTATTATTTAATAAAACATTGGTAATACTTTTTTTATGTTCTTCACTAATTTTTGAGAAGAAATTAGCTATACCAAAAATAAGATATGTTGTTTTTGAAAAATCATTTAGTATTTCTTCATTATCATTATTATTTTCATAAAGTTCTTTTTCTTTAGCAAAATTATTAATTATTACCTCTGCAATAGAATCAAATTTTGTATTAATATAATTTCTAGTAATATCTTCACTAGTTAAAGTTTTATTTGCATCAATTACTACTACATTTTGATATGGAATTTTACTAAATAATTTTATTAATTGAATAAAGAATGTTTTATAAGATGATACATCATTTGCAGAAATAAGAGAAATTGAGTCTTCACTAAAGTCAAATGTAGCTATATCTAAATTATCTTTTTTGATACCAATAGGTAATGTAGATAAATCTCCTATTTTTTCTTCTACATTTTCAATTGTAACTTCATCAGGTAGAACTGGTATCTTCACTGCATAAGTTTTACATATTTTTCTTAATCTTTGTGATACTACTTTAATGAATTCAGACATACACTCCTCATGATATGCATATGCTGTTTGAAATTCATAAATAGAGTCTAATTCAACTAGACCTCGACCAAGGGATTTTGAAGGTTCTTTTTTAGTACGTGCTTGTAATACATCAGAATAATCAGATGAATCATTAAATTGAAGAACTAAATTTTGTTTAAAGTTTTGTCTAATTCGATAACGTACTGCATTTGTACTATTAGCCGCTATAATAAAGACAATTCCATATTTTTCACCTTCACGACTAAGTTGAATAAAATCTTCTTCATAATCATAAGACTCTGTAAATACATCATAATTATTAATAATAATTGTAATTAAAGGAACTTTCTTGTTACTATGTTCATTATAAAATTTAAAAGAACCATTATAATCAGCAAAAATCTTTTTTCTTTCATCCATAATACTATTCATCATTTTGAATAAATTTTCAATTTTTTCTATATCATTAGAATTTAGAACAGCACCTATCTGTGGAGCTTTTTCGAACATTTTTAAAGTCTCAGCACCTAAATCAATAATATAGAAATTAATTTCTTCTGGATTATAACTTGTAATAGCAGAATATAAAATACTAGATAATAATAATTCTTTTCCACTACCAGAAGAACCAAATATGATTGTATTTCCAACTTCTGACAATGCTAAAGTTAAAATACCCTGTCTTTGATTATCTGGATCATCATACTCACCAATTACTAATTCTATTTCATCTTCTTTTTGTTGATAATTATATTTTTTCTTCAAATCTTCAATATAAATAATATTAGGAATACGATCTAACCATAATTGTGGAATTGAAATATTTTCCTCATTAGCTACTTTTTCAATGTAATTAATAATATTAGGTAATTCTTCTCCTTCTGATTTTACTTGGATTGCATTAGCTTCTGAATCAAATGATTTTATAACAGTACCAACATTATCAATAAAATCAACTGCTGTATCTACTTTTTTCTTTCTTTTATCCGTTGGATAATACTGAGCTCCTGCCCATGCAGATTGACCTAAAGCAAATAATTCATTATAACCAACTTGAAGATAAAATCTTCCAGGATTTTTTAAAGCTGCCGCATCTGGACATTTTATCATATCCATACTATCAGATTGATCTTGGACTTTTAAACAAATTTTAAATTTAGAGTTTGACCAAATTTGATCATCAACAACTCCAGATGGTTTTTGAGTTGCTAAAATAAGATGTACTCCTAAACTACGACCTATCCGTGCTGTTGAAATTAACTGATCCATAAAATCAGGTTGTTGAGCTTTTAATTCTGCAAATTCATCAGATATAATAAATAAATGAGAAATTGGTTCTTTTACTTTGCCCTCACGGAATAATCTTTGATATTTATAAATATCTATTGTACTTTCATTTAAATTATCACGAGCTTCGTTAAATTTTCTTTGTCTACGACGTAATTCACTTTGAATAGATGATAAAGCACGATTCATTTCAATTGTATCTAAATTAGTAATTGATCCTGCTATATGAGGAAGTTTTGTTCCATTTTCTTTATTAAGAAAAACTCCAGCTAAACCTCCACCTTTATAATCAATTAATACAAATGATACTTCATATGGTGTAAAATTAACAGCCATAGAAAGAATATAGGAAATAATAAGTTCACTTTTTCCTGAACCAGTCATACCTGCAATTAAACCATGTGGTCCATAAAATTTTTCATGTAAATCTAACTTAAATTGTTCTCCATTTTTATCAAGACCAATAGGAACTTGTAAGGATTTGGTCGGATCATTTGTTTTCCAACGATTTAAAATATTAAGTTGTTCAATCATACCAACATTATACATTTCTAAAAAACTAACAATACTAGGGATATTTTTTTCTTCTTTTACTATATCTATTGGAATATTAGCAAGTTTTTTACAATACTTATAAATATCTAATGTGCTATCATAATCGGCAATAAATTCTTTTTGTTTATTAGAAACTAGTTCATTTTCAAAAATACCTGATTTTTGATCACCAATACTAATAAATGTTCTACACTCATTTGGCAAATTAGTAAGTCTTGGACTAATAATTGCTAAACTAAAACCATAATTAATTTCCTGTGCTTCAACATCTTTAATAATTTCTAAGTCTCTAACCATCTTATAATCATCAGTAATAATAATATAATAAGGAGCAAAATTTAGATAATTTTTATCTTCTATTCTAATTCCATTCTGAGTAGAATTACGAGAGCGATGTTGAAATTCTTTTTCTAAATAAAGTGATAATTCTTTCATTTCATCAATATTAGTAGCAAAAAAACGAATTGATTTATCATTATTCCAACAATGTGGTAAAATTTTTAAATAATCCCATAATGCACTATTTTTTCTATTTGTAAATAATACAATTTTTAAGTCTTCGTAACTATGAAAAGCTATCATTTGCAAAATTAGTCCTTCAATAAATTTTTGTTTTTGTTTTCCTTCACCAATTATTGCGCTAACATAATTTTTAACAAATGAAAGTGATATAGGTACATCAACTAACATTCTAGATTCAGATGCTACTTTATAAACTAAATCTCTTAAATTATCTTCTTCTAACATAAATTTTTGTTCTGGAAATTTAATATTACCTACCAACTCTGTAGATCCAATTCCAAGTCTTAAATCAAGAAAATCTTCTTGTTTAATTTCACGTTCCCATAAATTTCTTTTCTTATTATCAATAATTGTTCTTACAACATCAAGTGGTAAGTAATTATCAATTAAAATTTGACGTTGAACTTTCATTTGAGCAATAATTTCTTGATGCTTTTTTTCTAAATATTCTCTATATTTATCTTGTCTTAGTTTTTCGCGTTTTTCTATTTGCTTTTTTTGATATTTTTTAGAAAGCATTGGCCATAATAACATTGATAAAATCATAGCTAATGACATTATGAGAGTTGGCATTGCACTACTCAATTCTTGAGTTCCATTAATTACTCCTGATAATGAAGTATAACCAAAAGCAACAGAACTCATTGCCATAGTAAGCATTGGTCCAACAATATAAATAGTTGGCATTTCATCTTGTTTTTCTGGTTGAGGTGGATCTTCTACTATAATATCAACAGATTCTATTTTAGATTTAAATCTTGGTGAGCGAAAAAAATAATCATTTTCACTATAAAATTCAATTCCTTCTTCATCGATATTATCTTCTTTTGTTTGTCTTTGAATTGGTGAATTCATAATTGAAAAAGTATTATTATCATATTTAATTTTATCTTCTAAATAATTAACAATAATATGATCTTTCATTATAACAATTTTTAATCCCATGATAAAGACAATATCACCGTAATCTAATTTTGTTTTAGTAATTGCAATATTATTAACATAAGTTCCATATTTACTATTTAAATCTTCAATTGTCCATAATCCATTTTGAAAACTTAATTTAGCGTGCTGTTTAGACACTAGTGAGTTATTATAATTAATATGAGCATGCGCATCATTTCCAATTAGAATATCTCCTTCTCGAAGAACTAATAATTTATTTTCTTTTTTATCAAATGAAGGTGAACAATACAAAATAACAAACTCATTGTCTGTATTTATCTTTAAAAAATATAAACTATTTTCTGTTAAATAAGCATATTCGATTTCTTTGTTTCCAGACATTATTTTAGTCTCGAAATCACTTTTAATTTTCCATTTTCCATCTTCTGCTTCTACATTAATTAAATTCCTATTATTGCCAGAACGATCATCATCTGTGACCCAATAATTACCAGTAACTTTAGTTGGTAAAGAAAAATTATAAATCTTAGTTTTTTTTATCAATCTAATAATCACTGATATCACCCAATTTCTATTCTTCCTATTCTTATTTTATTATAACTTTATTTTGTATATTTTACAACTATTAAGTTATGTTTCTTGAGAAAAATAATTCATTAAACCTAAAACAATTGCTTTTGAAAATTTTTGTTGATATTCTTTTTGTTGTAATAAATAGCGATCATCTTTATTTGAAAGAAAACCACATTCTATTAAAACTCCTGGAACTTTAGTATTGCTATATAAATATAAATCTGTTGTAGATATTTCTCTTGTTTTTATTTTAGAAACTAGAAGTGATTTTCTTAATATAGAAGCTAACTTTTCATTTTTCTTATTAATATCATTATATAATATTTCTGCTCCACCATAATAGTAATCATAATACCAATTTAAATGAATAGATAAATATATATCGCTTTTCTTTGATTCTATTAAATTGATTCTTCTTTGTAAATCACCTCTTTTTTTGCGATAATCACTCTCTTTAGATAAATCAATATCTTCTTTTCTTATTAGATAAACTATTGCTCCTTGCTTTTCTAATTCTTTTTTTAAAACTTTTGATATTTCTAAATTCAAATCTTTTTCTAATAAATTACCATATCTAGTTCCAGGGTCACGACCACCATGTCCTGGATCAATTGTTACAACATGATTTTCTAGTGATAATCTTTTAGCATCAACTATTTGAATAATAAAAATTGTAAAAAGTGTAATTATAAGAAAAAATGTTTTATACTTTCGTGTCATAGTTAGTCACCTAATAAACTATATGTCTTATTACATATAATAATTTAACTAAGTTCTATTATTTTTAAAACTTATATTACATAAAAAAAACTATTTACTTAATAGTCTTTTTATTTTTATTAGTATCTTTTAAATCACTATAAGAATTAATTTTTCCTTCCAATGTTTTAAAGATAGTATCAGCTCCAATAAAAGAAAATAGTCCTACCCATAGGCTATAAATAAGATTAAAATCAGTAAAACTTTTACAGAATAATATACTAATAATCATATTTATAATAAAACTATAATATACAAGATATTTATTGCTTTTTAATTCACTTTTTGTTTTTTGAATAAATGAACAGGAAATAGCACTAATCGTTATAGATACAAATAAAACTTTTTTTAATATTTCTAAGAGCATAATTTCACCTACTTATATTATATGTTTATTAAGCTAAAAAAGATTGTGAATATTTATTTTATTAAAAGAAAAAAGGCCATATTGAAATGAGCCTTTTTGAATACAAAATATTTTAACGCTTTGAAAATTAGCTTTCTTTATTTTACAAGTAAAAATGAATAATTTGTTGCCTACTTGTTGCCTACTAGATAATTCTATTGATATATTAAATCAATGTAACAAGCAGTATCACATAGCTTTTAAAGTATAATTAAATAAACAAATTTTGCATAAAAAAAGAAGTATCGTAAGTCACTAAATTAGTGAATTTATGATACTTTTTATTTTAACAAATATTTATTATTTTTAATTATTACTTATTTCATATAGATATTTACTAAATACCCAAACACTTCTACCACTTATATTAAGTTTTGCAGAATTGCTTTTTACATCTATATCCTCAACTGTATAAATGTTATCATTCTTAACATAGCTATTTCCACCACTTAACATTTGGTCTTTAGTTAGATTTCCATTTACATCACATTCTGTAAATGGTTGGCATGGTAACCAGTGGTATGATTTAACTTTTTCATTATAATAATCATTATATGAACAACCAGTTAATTGGCAACAACCAAATAAATTACTTGAAATTGGACTTTTTAAAATATCTACTTTGAATACTCCATTAAATTTAACTTTACTTCCCTTATAAAGTACTTGATCTGCTCCTGCAGGAGTAGGTGTTGGGTTTACTGGTACTTTATCAGTTGTTCTCCAATTACCACCCATACCATTTAAAACGTTAGTATTATCTACAAAATAACAGTCATCTAAATCATACTCATTATTGAAATGATAATTTCCATATTGATTTTTAGTCCAACTAGTATCAGCACTTTGACTAACTTCTATGTGACAATGTACTCCTGTAGCATTTCCCTTAGTTCCCATATTTCCAAGTTGATTACCTTGGGGCACTACCATACCAATTTTTGCATCCATTGTATCATCATGACAAGTCATAAATGTTGCATAATCAACACGTCCATTTGAAAATCTAACTTTATTAACTGATTGCCACATTACTTGACCACTTTGAGGATAAGTTTTTAAACATTTACAAGTACAAGGTGCATAATAAGGATATCTTACTCCTGGCTCCTTGCCTCTTACATCATTAGCCATTATTCCCTTATGAGAATATGCACTATTACTACCTTGAGTTATATACATATCTGTAAATGGACATAAAAAATCTTCTATTCCATCTCTAACACTTATTTGACCTTTTAGCATATTTATATTTCCTCCTTATCTTTATCCAAATAATTAATTAATAAATTCATGACTGCACTTAATCCTGCTGCTAATGAACCTATTAATGCACTTTTTACAATCATTTCATCATAATTTGTAGTTGAGTTAAGTGTTACTACTAAACTTGCACAAAAACCTTGTATAAATGTCCTTACTACTCTTTGTACTATATCTTTTTTTAAAAATTTTTTCATTGTTAGCCTCCTAATCAACAATTTTGAAAGTCATAATCTGTGTATCTAAAGTATGAATAAAGCCATCACCTTTTAGTTTGTAATATAAATCACGACTTTCTATATAACTATCTAATTGAAATTTAGTTATTGTTTTTACTTCTTTACATTTATCCCAAATTTCCAATATATCATTTCTTAAACTGCACCTTGTAGCATCCCTTGATATTTTTACTTGTATAATCAATGTAGATATTACTCCAAATAAAAAGACTATCTGCACCCAATAGTCCTTAATAAAATTTATTATTTCCATTTTCGTCACCTACCTTTTTTTAATTATATTTTAATACCTCATATCTTGGAATTTTAGAGTTTAGTATATTCCTTACTTTATCTTTTAAAACATTGATTGCCATATATTTAGCTTATATTTTTTTAAATTTATATAATTAGCTTTTGTAAATACCTAAAAATAAATTCCTATTGCACATATAGGGATACAAACAGTATTTGTATCTCCTGCTGTTACTTCTTTACCAATTTGAGTTTTATATTGACTATCATTTTGGTAATCTAAAATTCTCCTAGCTGTTCCTCCTCCACCATAACCGATTGCATTCAGTAATACTGATTTCCCTTTTTCACATATCGTAGACAATTCAATATTTGATGCAGTATTATTGAAACAATATATCCATATTATTGCATCATAGTTAGTATCGGATAATTTTATATAAACATTAGCATTTAATACTTTAGTAGGATCAGAATTACTCCACAATTTTTTTGTTTTTATCTTTTCATATCTTGGTATTTTAGGATTTAATATATTACCTGATTTATCTTTTAAAACATTTATAGTTGCCATAATATTACATTATCGACTATATGCTTATTTTTTATATTTTAAAACATTAAACATGAGCATATCTAGTTATAAAAAGAAGAAAAAACTATTTTTAAGCCTTTTCATCCTTTCTTTTTGGAGTTAGTCGATAAAACAACCTCCCTTCATGGTAATTTTTAGTAAATTTTTTTTCATTATTTATCACTTTCCTTTCTAATCTGAGGCTGCTATTGCTTTTTGCAATTCTGCTTCACTACATGTTCCATAAATAATTTGCTTATTTTCAATAGTTGTTATATTTCCTGTCAAAGTTGTTATATTTTCTGTCAAAGTTGTTATATTTTCTGTCATACTATCTATTTCATTTTGCAAATGACCAGCTGTTTCTTCATCAATTAAATCTTTCATATTGACTATTAATTTATCGAATATTGCTTGATATTGTGCGAATATTTCTGATGTGTCTAATTCTAATACTGCTTGAGTTACATTCCCACAGTCTGCACCAAATCTCGTATCAGTTATCATATCAGTTGTTATTCTAGTTGTACCTGCAGGTATTGATATATTTGCAAGTCTTAAATCATATATATTACTACTTCTAGTTAGTGATGGTTGACTAGGTACACTAGCAGTTAATCCAATTAATACCATTGTAGTAATTTGTCTATTGTTTAAATCTAATCTAACAATAACGGAATCAATTCTACCCAATTCATTATCAGCTTCATTAATGTCTAATGTAAGTGGTTCTGTATTTTCATAACTATAACCATTTATATTAGCATTACCAGTTGTTACACTAACAGTCATATTGTCATTTGAACTTACTGCCAGACTATTATTAAATACACCATTAGTAAAGAATTTGGATAAGAACCTAGCTACATCTGATGCATCATAGACCCTATCATTATTTACTGAATTAAAAAATCCATATTTTTGCGCCATTCTTTATTTCCTCCTATTCATCATCCCATGCACTTGATAAAGGACTACCAAATGTAGGATATATTGTTTTTTTACCATCTTCTATGGTTTCTTCTACTTCTATTATTCTATATGTGGTGGAAACACCCCATTTTTCTTTTTTAATATTAACTATATCTCCTAGATTCCATTTTATTTTATAATCTTGTTGAACTAATGCAGTGACTTCTAACTTGAATGTTCCATCTGTTAATAAACCCTCTCCTACTGTTTTAAGTTTTGAACGATAGTCACTATCTGATAGTCCATTATTACTTAATCCTTTTTGGTCACTAAATATTTCATATCTATCAAATCCAGTTGCACCATCATCTACTGTAACAAGTATTCTATTAGCATCTTCACCTGTGCCACCAACCAAAACATAATTTGCTTTAGTTTTTTCACTTATAACAAGTTTACCTTGTTCTATATTGAAATTATCATCACTAAAAGAATATACTTCATTTTCACTTTGTTCTGATGTTCTATCTAAACCTTTCCATACTTCAAACATATAAACTTTAGAGTCAACATTCGGCACGACCCTAATTCCTATATTTGAATACTCTGAAAGTTTACATAGGTAGTCATAAACATTTTTATAGGTGACTTGGAAATCAATATGTGGCGATGACATAGTAACTGTTTCAGTTTCCCATTGTGTAGTTAATGGTGTCATAGCATTTATTATAGTGTTCATACCCTCTATGGTATTACCACTAAAATTAATCTTGCTTTTAACAATTCTTCTTGATAATAATGCACTTAAAAAGCGACCACTAATAGTCACTTCTTCGTTCGTACCATTATCACTAAATTCTATTGTTTCAATTATTCCAGCTTCAGTATAATTATTTCTCATAACTATTACATCAGGAAATATAAATTGCATCATATAATCATTTACTGGTAATACTATTTCAAACTCACCAGCCTCGAAGTATTTTCTTCGCCATCTTAATGAAACAAAATAATCTACTATTCCTAACATATTTAATTCTTTATCAAAGAAAAAGAGTGTTGAATCTTCTTCTCCATCAGTTGATAAGTCACGAGATAATTTTGCTATATAAATTGGAATTGTACCAGAAATTGTATATTTCCAAGCAGTTACTACTAACAAATCATCTATATTATTATAAGCCATACCAAATCTAGTACCTGATGCCACATCTGATATATTTTTCCACATAATACCATCATACGATTCTAATAATTCGCCATTATTACCTAATCCTAAATAAGTACCATTAGCATATTTAACTTGTCTTATATATGTATTAATAGTTGAATCTCTTTTTGTCCACGTAATGCCATTAGGAGATGTTAGGATTGTTCCTAAATCTCCACATACTACGAATTGGCTTTTCCCATAACAAATACTATTTAATAAATTAGTTGTAGTCGAATCTCTTTTTATCCAATTTGTTAAATTAGTTGAAGTGTAAATATTACCATTACTTCCAACATATACATATAATCCATTATGATATTCAATATCTCTTGCATTGGCATTTTTAAAATTTGTATTTGTTCCTCTATTTATTGTCAATAATCTTAAAGTCCAATTTGAACCATTCGTTGATTCAAAAAAAGCAATTTTTTCTTCAATATTAGTTATTACATCACCAGTCCTATGAGTTATTTTCCATCCTGCAGTTGATATAACAAATCTATTATTTATAAATTTTACACTATAACAATCTATAAAAAAGTCTACTGTTGTAGGTAGTGCTACTGCATTCCATGTTGTACCATTTTTAGAATAATATATGTATGTATTATTAGATGTACTTTCAAGTCCACATACAACAAAAGTACCATTACCATATGCTATATTTTGTGGCTTTAAATAACTACTATTTAATGGATATTCAGTCCAATTTTCTAAATCTTCTGATGCACATACTTTGGCTGGTGAATCAGATAACATATAATATTTACCATCAACATATATGATCCCTCTACCACCACCAGTTATATTTGTATCTCTTTCTATAAATTTCATCTAATCACCCCTATACTGCCTCATAATAATTGTAATAACTAATAATACAGTCTAGATTAGATGAACCACTATCAGCATCAGTTACATACTTATTTACACCATTTGGTGCTTGTAAGAATTTAGTACCAAATACTAATGTATTTGTGATATTTGTTTCATTACCATTGGAATCTATATGAGTGATTGTTTTGTCATTGTTATATGTGTTAACTACTATTTGTTCACCTAATTTTAATGTATAATTTAACTTCATTGTTTCATTTGTTTTAGTATTTTTTAATATAGGATTTACTATAGTTCCATTAGCAATGAACTTTATTGTTAATCCATATGGTATATGAGAATTATTTTCTATTTCAATAGCAGTTGAACTATTTTTACTACCAAACTCAATACCTGTACTATCAGGTATCTCTAATGGAAATTTAAATAATTTATCCCAATTATTTAATGTGGCAATAGTTTCAGTTGAATCCATAAAGTAAGGACTAGGACATAATAAATTAATCGTTGCATAAACATAATTTGCTTTTCTTACCAAATTAACATTTTCGACATAATAATTTATTTTCCTTTTTATATCAGACTCATAATAATATAAAGTACCATGATCTTTTAATGGAAATATATTATATAATTGTTGTTTTCTAGTGATTAAATCAGCACCATCTTTAAATGCAATTACTAGATTTATATTTCTTTGATTTACTGATGTTCCTATATAGGATACACCTACACCAAAAGCACTTTTTATTGTGGCTACATTTCCATCATAACTATGTATTCCTGAATATGAATCTAAATAAAAAGGAAAAGAATAACCAAACTCTAATTTATAGCCATAACTATTTTCACATACTATTCTTTTAGTTTTTGAAAAATACGCCATTACCTAACTCCTCCATATTTTAGTTTATATAATTCATATTCTTGTCTTAATAACCTAACATTCTCTGCTGGAGATGTGTATTTAGAATTATTGTTTATAATAGCAGTAAATCCCTCTTTATTATCATTACCATTTGAACTATTTTGATTTTGTCTTTCTAATAATAAACTATTAGCATTAGGATTAACTATTGGATTTAGTGAGTTCTGCACACCATAGTTAAGTATTTTCATCGCTTTAGTAGTATTTCCTACTAAATCATCAAAAGACAATTTATTTGCCATTTTTTGCGCCATTTTATCAGTTGCATTTTCTAATAGATAACTAGACTTATTTATTCCTTTAACCATTCCTTTAATCATATCAGGCATCCATGTTTCATAATCACGAAGTGGACCGATATCAGGTTTAGAGAAATGTAGGAAGTTTTTAATTTTATCTGCTACACCTTTAACTGCATCTCCTACTTTTCCTATCATATTTTTAATACCATTAATAAATCCTTGTATCATATCTTTTCCCCACTCAATAGCTTTTAATCCAAGGTTACCTATTTTTTCTTTAATTGCATCTACAATTTTATCTGTCCATTCACCTATTTTTCCATAATAAGTCATTAGTCCTTGACCTAAAGCTAAAATTATTTTACCTCCAGCTTCTATTAATTTAGGTAAGTTCCTAATAATCGCATCTACAATTTTAATAATAATCTCTGGTATTTTTTCCATCAATTTTTCTATGGTGTCAGGATCTGTTAATCCCTCAACTAAACCAACTATTAATTGTATTCCAGCATCTATTATTAAATCGATGTTATCTATAATTACATCTATTAGTTTTAAAAGACAGTCTATAATCTGTGGTATTAATGTTGGTAACATTTGTCCAAGTGCAATAGCAAGTTGAGCAATAACTTGTATAACAGTATTAAGTAGTGTTGGTAAATTATCAAGTATCAATGTAGCTATATTTTGAATTAAATTAGTAATTAGAGGTATAAGTTGTGGAAGTAATTGAGGTATCATTTGAATAATACCGTTTAACATTTGACTTATAACTGGGATATACTTATCAGACATTTCTGTTAAATGACTTGCTATATTACTTGCAAAAGTTTGAAGTTGTGTCATTAATGTTGACATTTGTCCACTTATATCATCACCATTAACCATATTCTTAATCATATCTTTAGCAGTGTTCATTATTGGTGTAACACCCTCTAAAAGAGGTGTCATAATTTCAGCACCAATTCTTGACATAGCAGATTTTAAATTAGCAAGTGATGATGTAAATGTTTCTCCAGACTTTTGAGCCGCACCTCCAAGTCCTTGTTCCATAGCTTTTGAAAATTCATCAAATCCTACTTTACCAGCAGAAACTAATTCTCTAACTTCTTCTGTCGATTTTCCCATCGATTGAGAAAGTAATTGTAAAACTGGAATACCACTATCAGATAACTGATTCAATTCTTCACCAGATATTTTTCCATTAGCCGCAATTTTATTAAAAATAGAACCTATTTCTTCCATAGAACGACCTGATACTTGAGCGGCATCTCCAACTAATTTTAAAGAGCTAGTCATTTCATCTCCCTCTTTAATACCTGCTGCAAATAACCCTGCTGCAACAGTGGCGGCACTATCCATCGAGAATGCTGTACCATCAACCGAATCAGCAACATTATTCATTATTTCATCTAATTGTTCTGTTGATTGAGTAAAGGTAGACATTTTTGCTCTAGCATTTTCAAGATTTAAAGCTCTATCAATACCACCTGATATAACCATATTACCTATAGCACTAGATACTTCTTTGATTTTTCCAACTACATTATCAAAAACTCTAACTATGGCTTCACTTGCTAAATTTGCTTTAATCAAGTCACCTACTTTAATAGCAGATTTGCCTACTTTGTCAATTTCATTGGTGACTGTCGACAAATTACCATTTTTAGTATTATCCATTTCTTTATTCATTCTAACTAGATTGCTTTCGGCTTTTGCAATTTCGATTGATAAATTATTGTATTGTTTCTTTTGCTCATCAGTTAGTTTATTATAATCACCCATTTGTGCTTGTGCAGTTTTAAGTTGTTTTAATCTTTCTACAGTCGCACCAATGTTTTGTGTTAATAATTTTTGTTTAGTCGCTAATGCATCTGTATTAGTAGGATCAATTTTTAATGCTCTATTTAATTCTCTTAATCCTGAATTTGTAGAATATACAACTTTATTAACATTATTTAATGATTCTTCTAACTTAGATGTATTACCACCAATATCAATAGTTATACCTTTTATATTTGCCATAGTTTCACCTCCTTATAAATACTAAAAAAGACTACTCTTTAGAGTAGTAATGAGTAGTCTTTTTACTACTCATAAGAGTAGTGTCTATTATGCTGATGGTACTGGTTCGTATACCTCATCAAAGAATTTATCATATGCAGCACCATTTTCTTCTGTTTTTTCTAGGTATGTTCTAACTTTATTATCAGTTATTCTTGGAGTTGAAGTAATATTTAATGTATCAGTACTTGGCTCTTTAGATGTTTCAATTGTTTGTCCAACAGTTGATGGTCTTTGAGCAGATACATTATAATACCAATATTTACGATTAGTTTTATCACCATCAATTTGGAATCCTAATGCAAAATCACTTATAGTATCATTTGTACTTTCAGTCATTGCACCATTTGAATCAACTTGTTCACCTAGTATTTTTGTTCTGAATTCATCAGTTATTAATGCTATTTCTAATGAACCACTATATCCTTGGTTAGCAAATTCACTAAAATATTTAGTATTATCACCGTAGAAATCAGCACTTTCTCCCTCGGGGTCAAGTGTTAAATTAACTGCTCCTGGTATTGCAAATGGTTCACCATAAGTGATTTTTGAATCTGATACTGCAATTATTGGTGCTATATGTAC
Organism: uncultured Bacilli bacterium; assembly: GCA_947632405.1. Taxonomy (GTDB): domain Bacteria; phylum Bacillota_I; class Bacilli_A; order RF39; family UBA660; genus UMGS995. The sequence continues at coordinate 20,670 of CANRPE010000014.1, forward strand.
ATTACATAATCCAAATTTAACTTTATTTTTCATATTTAAAATCCTCCTATTTTTATCTTCAAAAAAAGCACATAAGTGCTAGATTTCATAAAAATTATGATATATTTTTTCATCTTCATCCCATACTTCATCTGATATGTCATATGGAATATTATTTGTATTTAATAATTCCTCAATAGTTTTTTCTAGTGCAACATCTTTCTTGTCAGTTACAAGTTCTATTTGAAAATTGTATGGTCTATAATAAGTTTTACCATCTGCTTTAAATGTTTCCGAACTTATTTCATCATACACAATAAAAGGTGGTACTATATTTTGATTTACATCAAAGTGGTTGTATGCTACTGGTATTTTTAAAGTTTTTAACAAATCATATATTTCTTTATGTTCCATTATTTACCCTTTCTAATGCCGTTCTCAACATTTTTTACATATTCAGATACACATTGTTCTGCTACTGGTTTTATATGAACTATTGGTGCAGTGTATCCACCATTTCTTTTACGATGAGGTTTTTCAAGTAAGTGAGTCAATTGATAATCAGTTGCATTATGAATAATACAATGAACCTCTCCTCTTTTATACTCTTTCTTAACTCTCCAACCTTTTGCGTATTTTCCACGATTAGCAGTTGCTTTCTTATTTTTTGGTGAAGTTGCTTTCAAAGTCTTAGCACCCTCTTTAGCTATTTTTTCTGCCTTATCTTGGATTAATACCTGAATTTCATCACCATAACCAGCAAGTATATTATTTATATCTAATATTGAATTATTAGCCATTTACACCAATTCTTTTTGTACATACTAAAACAATATCAAATTTATTTTTAGGGTCTATTGTCCTAATTATTTGATATCGTTCATTATTCCACTCTAATTCTTCTTCGCCATTGTAATTTAGTTTTTTTATAACAAATTCACAATTTGGAGTTAGTCCAACTTCTACTGCATTATAATATTCCCCAGTTTTAACACTTTGTTTTTTTGCATAGCATTTGGTTCTAGTTTTAGAGGATTTGATAACATTACCTATCTCATCCTCTGTTTTAACTAGATTTAGTAAATAAATAATTTCATTATATTCCATCGTTTTCCTCTTTTGGTTCATCTTTCAATAAATCATCTACAATATATTCTTTTGTATGCCTTAATACATCTTTTTGTAATGCATAGCTATTAGCATATAGTTCTGCATTAGGCACATCAATAAAACTTAAAACATAAGTGATTATTGCAGTTTTAATTAAACTATTGGGATTATCAATTAAAGTATCGACTATGCCGACACTTTTAAGGTCTAATTTCGCTGATTCAATCCATATAGTTATAGTTGAATCAAATTCATTATGATTTATACCTTGTATTTTTTTGATTTCTTCTAGCATAGTCAACATCCTTTCCTATTTTAATTATGCACTAACATTTAATACTTGGAATGCAGTTGCATCAGCAAGTTTACCATCATAAATAGCAACTCCTGAATAAGAATAAGTGTTATTTTTGATATTATATTGAGTATGAATATTAATATCTTCTGCTAAATTACCAACAAACTTTTTAGCATTACCAAATGATATTTTAGTAGCTTTATCACTTATTACTACTTCATATCCAAGAATATAATATTTTCCACCCTCACGAGTTACTAATTCATTTTTAGATAAATCTTGTAATGCTAGTATATTGTTATAAAATAATGATTTATTAGCATAGAATTTAGCACCATTTTCATATCCTGCTGGTAGTCCTGCTACTAAACTTCTTAATCCACTAGCATCTAATGAACCCTCTACTGCAGTTCCGGAACTTTCAATAATAGTAAAGTTTTTAGTTTCAATAGCATTAGCAATTGAATCAGATAACATATCAGTTAACCAATTTTCAAATGCTGAAATAGACATTTCTTTAACTGTATCACTAATAGTCACTAATTTAACTATTTCAGTACCAGCTAATTCAACTTTAACTAATGGTACGTCAGATTCAGTTATTTCTGCACCCTCTGTATGGTCTGTACCATCAACTCTAGTACCCTCTACATAGAAAGTTACATTTCCTTTTACATTTAATAATGTAATTTCATCTAACATAGGTGCTTTTTTTACTACTTTTTCAAAAATTGTATTTTGAGTTTCAGTTGGGATAGCACCATCATTAGCAACAAGAATATCTCTTTCTTCTTGATTTAATTCTTTTCCCATTAAACTTGATAAGTATATATCTCTATACTCTTTTTTATTTTCCATTTTTCTTTCCTCTCTTTCAACTTCTTTTACTACAGATTTTTTTTCTTCCATTTCATCTGCAATTTCTTTATTTTTTTCTTGTTCTTCGATTTGAGTTTCTTCTTCGTTTAAAGCATCAACTTCTTTATCAAGTTCTTCTACTTTTTCTATATCATCGGTTGATTCAACTTCTTCACGAATTTCAACTTTACGAGCTTCAATTTCTTCTTTTCTTGTCATTTGTTGACCTCCTATTCTTCTAGTACTCTTTAGGGCGATACAACTCCCATTATGGCTCTCCAGCCTTTATTAAAACGATTTTGTTAGTAAATACTAACAAAAAAAGAACTCTCCAGTTCTTTCTTCATCATCGTATTAACCTAATTTTTCTAATAGTTTTTTCTTTGCATCATCTAATGCTTTCTTTTCTTCATATTGTTTTCTTAATTCTTTTCTTCTTTCTAAGAAATCATCATTCTTACTAGCAATACTTACATCAGTAGCATTATAAAATGGCTGATCTACTACTGATACATCGAATAATTTACCTATTTTAGTAATAACTCTAGTATCAGATTTATAGTCATAGTCATCTTCTTCTACTGTGAATGCAAATGATTGCTTATCTATTAATTTACTCTTTATAGCATTAAAAATATTTCTATGTTCAGTTATATCATCTTGAAGTATAGCATCCATAAATAAACCTTTTTTATCTTTATCTAGTTTTAAACTATTATTTCTAGTTCTTGCTAATACAATAAATGAATCATTATGATTGTATCTTAAAACCACATCTGACATATCTGCATTATCTAATGCACTATCACTAATAATTTCAGTATATCCATAAGTTTCAGGACTATTAAATACTACTGCATATCCCTTAATCTCCATTTTTTCATCATCAGTTGTTTCTGCTCTAAATTGAATATCTAGTTTTCTGATTTCTTTTTCTTTCATTTTTTTCCTTCCTTTCATCAAAATAAAAACACTCTTTTGAGTGTCTATTCATCTTCTTCGACTCCATCAATATATTCAAAGTCATCACATAATTTAATTCCATAATCATAAATATCATCTGTATCAGTAATATTATTATCGACTATATAATCATACATTTTTTGCATATCTTCCTCAGTATCAAGTAAACCCATAATTCCTGAAATGTCATTATTTTCATAATCGAAAGTATATTCTTTCAATTTTTTTCTTAATTTTTCTTCTATTTCGCTCATTTTTTATACTTTCTCCTTCCTATAACATTAAAGTCATCATAACTATTATACTTAAAAATATATTCTTTGTCGTCAATTATTTGAGAATTTTTACCTTTTTTCCATTTATCAGGATTAGAATTTATTAAATGTGCTAATCTACCATATTCTTTTTTTGATAGTTTTGTCTTTTTACTACCAGTAGTGAATTTGCCATGTTTATCGTGATTGGGATTAGCTTTAGTTTCATCTTTACTATCATTTCCTACTTGATAATCATTTGCTATTGAACTATCAATATGATTTAAATCTTGCATTATAACATCACCATCATCTCTAGGCGCTAAATTAAATATTTCTCTTAATTCATTTATTGTCATTATATTATTTGCATATCTCAACAAATTAACTTTTGTATTATTAGATACATATTGAAGCCTATTACTTTCAAATACTATTTCATTACCAAAATGCTTTTCAGTAGGTGTAAATATTTTATTAGTAAACTCTAAACTCATTTGTAAGCCTATTGGTTCAAGTACTGATTCATAGAAAGCATTCCATTCATCTTCACTATACTTAGATTGAACGATACTCTCGTTTACTCCAAAATAAGAGAGTATTTTATTATCAATACTCTTTACTTGACTATCACTTGCAGTTGTAGGTTCAATCTTAACTGGTGAAAATTCTGATGTTGCATCTAATCCACCAATACCACTTTTATCTGCATTATTAATAAAATCTTCAACAAATTGATCTCGCATCTTTTTAACATCCTCAGGCTTTAGCATTGCCTTTGTTGATTTGATGACACCTTTTATTGATTGAGTTGTTTTAATAGCATTTATAATACCTTCATCTAATACATGTTTCATTGATAAAGTCTTAATTATTGGTGTGGTAGAACCACCAGTAATACCACTATCACTTATAAATCTTGTTAAATGAATACAACTATCATATGGTACGAATCTTTCTTTTGAACGACCAAACTTAAATTTAATCCATATCTTTTTTTGATATTCATAAAGTTTACCCTCACTAAAATCTAATGGATATAAACCAGTTATTTTTAAATCTTTATCTCTTTGCATATATACAAAACTATCATTATATAATTCTAAATTAGATATTACTTGATAATAAAATTGATATGCATTTTGCAATTCATTTGGTTGCTTTGCAATTAAACTATAAAGATTATCTTTTAGATTTTCAAACTTTCCTTTAAAATTCCTAATATGTTTTGGATGCATTTTAGCACCATTTCTTGCAATAGCATCTACACAAGCTCTTACATCAGTATCATTTTTAAAGTCACCATTATATTTAGTAAAAATAGCTTTATTTCCATTTAATACTGTAAATTCAGTCGCATTTTGTGGGGTTATACTATTATCATCATTACCAAATAATCTGCTGAATAAACTTCTTTTAACCATTATTTAATCTCCTCACTAACATAATCTAAATATTCTTGTTGCTTATTAACATAGATTACATATGCATCCATTAAACTAGATGCACCATCAATCCTTTGTCTTGATTTTTCTTTTGATAACATAATATTTTCATTATCATCTACTTTTACAACTACATTTGATAGATTCCATTTTAATATTGGATTATTATTGTAATTAATTTTCTTATCCATCAAATCAGCTTTCATTTGTTTTAGTGGTGCTGATTCAGTTTTATAACCTTGTCTTACTTCAATCATATCAAAGCCATTACTTTTCATTTCATCACACCAAAATTGAGCATTCCAACTATCGTATCCCACCCATAGTGGTCTTAAATCAAACTCTTGTACTTGTTCAATAAACCACTTTGTTATATCGTGATAATCAATTTTAGAATCACCACTTAATCTCAAATAACCAGCCTTTAACCATTTATCATATGGTATTTTATCTTCTGAAACTTTTTTTTCTAAAAAATTCGTTGGAATCCAATACATTTGCTTAATTCTTATTTTTCCTTTTACTACACCAAGTATAGTTGCACAAGTTAAGTCAGTAGTACTAGATAAATCACATCCACCTATACAATAAGAATCTTTCCAATTTGAATATATTTCTTCATTATTCAAATCATCAAATGTAAGCCATGCATTAACACTATTTTGTCGAACATTAAAATCTTTACATAATAAATTAACTAATTCAATAGGATTAGCTTTAGCTCTTTGAACCTTTTCTCTCAATGCTTTAACTGATTTTATTTTTCCTAAAGATGGATTAGGTTTATACCATGCTTCTTCATTCACCCATTCTTTTTCATCATCTAATTCATATATGACTGGTAGTAAAACTTCATCAGGTATAGTTCCATCAATAACTTGACTTGCATAGTCATACTCAATATCAAATACATTTTGTCTGATAGTTCCCATAGTACTTGTTTCAAGTAATATAGGTTGTTGTCTAGCACTCATAGAATCATACATAACATCAAGTAAATTTTTATCTTTCCATGCATGTACTTCATCTGCTATTACTAAATGACTATTTAAACCATCCAATGAATTACTATCACTAGCTAATGCTCTAAATGTTGAATCAGTTGCATCATAATAAATACCACCAATCAAACAACGAATTCTTTTAGCTAAAATTGGCGATTTTTTTATCATTTTCTTTGATTCTTCCCAAACTATTTTTGATTGTTCACGTTTAGTTGCAACTGAATATATTTCAGCTCCACCCTCTCCATCCTTAGTTAGCATATAATTTGCTATAGCTGAATCTAATACAGATTTTCCATTTTTTCTTGCAACAAATAATATCGCTTTTCTATATTTTCTAAAACCAGTATCTTTATCAACAAATCCAAATAAGGCTTGTACAAATGCTTTTTGAAATAGTTCTAATTTCAATGGTTGTCCATTCCATTGACCTTTTGATTGTCGACAATACTTTTCAATAAAATGAATACATCTTAAACTTTTTCTTTCATCAAAGATATATGTATGAGTTTCATTTTCTCCAGTTTCTTGATTAGTAAAAGACACCTCTTTTGGTGTCTTTATATCATCAACTAATCTTTTATAAATTGTTTTTACTTTTTTACATACCTTATTAGGATTTTTTTCTATCCACTTGTAATATTCTTCTATATATGTCATAGATCGTCATTGTCAAAGTCATCATAACTATTCATAGAATCTTTTGGTAGTAAATCATTTATTTGTTTTACAGTGGATTGATAATTCTTAATCATAGAATTGTATTGTGTAAGAGCTGGATTTGCTCTTTCAATACTATACTTACCTTGCGACATTTCAGTAATTACACCTTTATCAGTTAATTCTTTTTTTAGTTTATTTAATGTCTTTTTCATAAACTCTAATTCTTTAATAAGTGCTAAACCTAACATACCACTTTCATTGTTCATTTCATTAAAAAATTTTTTAAGTTTTTTAAAATTAATTGGCTTTATTTTGTCCATTTTGCTCTCCTTTCTACAGAGTAGGGGGGATATGCACGAATCCGCACATTTTTTGAAGGCTCTAGCCTCGGTTTCTCATTGAGGCTTGATTCATCACCTCTAGGGGGGAATCAGACTCTTTTAATTAGGTTTCCATCAGAATCAAACATATAATCTTTTCTTGTTACTTGATCTTGATGATGCTCTAACTCATGGCACTCTTTACATAATCCCTCTAGGTTGTTTTCATTAAGTGTAATGTTATCATCATATACATTAGTGTTATCTAAATATTCTTTATGATGTACGATTCCTGTTCGCCTTTTGTCTTTTGGAATCCACATACTTAATCCATCAACATATACAGGTTTATGACATCTATTACATAATAGGTTCTGCTTTATCCATATGTTTTTTCTTGCAGTTTTCCATGCTTTAGAGTTATAGAAATCTTTTCTTATTCCATGACTCATTTTATTTTCTTACTTCTTACTGCCTTTTCAGTTTTACTTTTTAGTTTAGCATTTTCTTTTTTATCTTCTTTAATGACTTCTATTTGTCTAACTAATCCTAGAGATACTAACTCATCTGCTCTTTCTTTAGATACTGTAATTAGTTCTCCTCTATTGATTTGTTTTTTTAATTGTAAATCGTTGTATGTAGCAGTACATTCTACTTTTACTTTCATACTATATTCTCCTTTCTTTATCCAAATACTCTATCTATATCTTGTTGTGTTGCTTTTCTTGTTCCATCTGATGATGTTTCTATACTAGATAGTAGTATATTTAATAAACTAACGAATGACATTTCTTTCATATCATCGATAGTTATATTTAATCTTTTAGCAAGAGCTATTATTTCATATTCATCTATTGGCTCATCACTTTGTGAACTGTTGGGGATTTCCTTTATTTCCCCCTGATATGGGTGTAACTGCTAATTCAATTGTTTCATCTACCCACTTTATATCATCAAATAACTTTTCTATTCCTTTTAGAAATTCTTCAAATGACCCTACTTGTTTAGCATCAGATTCTACTATCATTACATATGTTATTTGTAATAATATTTCTATAAAATCATCTAATACTGCAAGTATATCATCATTACTTTTTCTTAAATCTTTTATCGTATTAATGTCTTGCATCAATTTTCTACCAGTCATATCTCTATATTTGAATTGTGTTAATGCACTTGATTGCATAGTATAATCTTTACCACCGATATTAATTATTTTTTTCATAACTTTCTCCTTTTCTAATAAATTTAGAACAAAATAAAAGAGGTTATAATAACCTCATAAAATAAATTAGAATATAGTTATGTAGATATTTTCCTACTTTAATAGTATCACATAAAAAATCTATCATTTTCTATCATATTTTTTTTCTTATATATTTATATTTTTTATACTTTGCAAAATAAACATTATCTTTTATTTTTAACATTATTTACCTCATATACTAACCCAAATAACGATTGCTTCATAATGTTCCAAATCATTGACTTTATTTCTAATTACAATATCATAACCATCATCAGATAAATTTTTATATTCTTCTACATCTGAATAATAATCAGATAGATTTTCAATAGCATCATCTTCACCAATATAAACTTTTTCATCGTCAATATATACAGTTTCAATTTCACCATGATATTCTTTCATAAGCATATAGCTATAATCACCAAATTCATCACTTTGCACCATAAATACAACAGGCAATTTTGGATTTTGATTAAGAAGTTTTAATAAATCACTATTCATCTTTTTCACCTTTTTCAACTAAATCTGCTTTTATTAAATCATATAAAATATCGAGTTCACTATTTTCAATTCCACTAATATAAATAGTTCCTTCTTTTAAATCTTCAGTGCAATCAGAAACATCAAAAACGACACCGTGTTTCATATAAATTGCATAATGAGTTCCACTTTCATAATCGCTATCAGCATCCCACTCAAGATTATATTTACTTATAATTTCATTATAAAATTTATCATTATCTTTTATTTTTAACATATTTACCTCCTACTATCTATAAATAAATATATCAATAAACAAGATAAGCCTATACCCCAACCAATACTAAACCAAAATATAAACTCTAACATATTTACTTCAATTCCTAATCTGTATTTTCTAATTTTTTCTTTATATATTTTTTTACTTCTTTTTTTAGTTCTTCTTTAATTATCTTTCGTTCTTCTTCAAATTCTTCTTTTGTAATAATCTTTTTCTGAATCAGTAATTCTACTATTGTTAAACTATACGAATTTAATTCTATTTGAAATTTAATTTCATTAGTATTTAGATATTCTTCAACAATTTTTTCATCATATTCCATTATTTTTCACTTCTTCACCTTGTAAAATGGATACAATTCTTTTAAAGTTAATTTCTACACTTCTACCATCATCACTAATTATAATTAAGTCATCGTGATGATTAGTAATTAAATCTATTACTTTATCAATTCGTTGTTGTAAATCTTTATTTTCTTTAATTATTTGATTAATAAAATCTCTTGTTTTATTTTGAGCATTACCAATAAATACATATTCTTTAGACATTTTATTCATCTCCTATCTTATAACAATTATGTTCTAATTTCATAGTCCAAGCTCCTCCGCTGTATATTCTTTATTTAATTCCATACCTTTGTACATTGTACCTTTTTTAAAAAAAGGAAATGGTATTACAATTTGATTTGTATGAATTACAATATATTCTTCTTTACGATAATTGTCTTTTATCTTTTTAATATATTCAACACTATCTCTAAAAGGTCTAATAACACCACTTAAATATTTTCTTTCTGCTTCATCAAGTATTGGTTCTTGATATTCTAAAGTTAGTTTTGCTTTATTTGTTTTAATTGCTTTATTTAAAAATTTTTTTAATATTAAAACTTCTTTTTCAGTTAATAAATCACAGAAAATAATATCTAAAGTAGAAAAAACTCCATCAGTGTCTTTATCATGAATACATTTAAAATTTTTTATATAAACTTCTTTTTCTAATTTCATTTTATTTTCCATTTTTACCTCTTTCTAACCATCCAATTAATTGGTTAAAATCTGCACTCATCATTTTAAAATTTCTAGTGCAAATTCCCCCATCATATTTTCCTAGTAATTTAAGTCTTTCTGATACTTTATCAATAATCTTGTCTTTTTCTTCTAATTGATGTTTATATTCATCAATTTCATCATATAAATTTGAAATATGCTCTTCAATTTCTACAAGAGCAGATACACCCTTATATAAACCATTATCAAGAAGTAAGTTATCAATAAAATTGCATTTATTATTTATTCTTCTTTCTTCTTTATTCATCTAACCACCCGATTTCTTTGCATTTGTTATATATTGCTTGTAATTCTTGTAATGTGAAATTACCATCAAGTTCAATATTTTTTATTAATTTTTTAAAGATAATTTTCTTTTCAAAGTCTTTTTTATATACAAGAAAGTGTTTATTATCTTCACCTTTAATAAAATCTAAATCTTCCAATGTAATATCTTTATTCATCTTTATTTTCCTTTTTATCAAAGATATTTTCAATAATATTATTTAACATTCTTATTTGTTCCCTTAATTGTTCATTTATAGCCATTAATTTTTCATTTTCAAATATTAAATGTCCATTTTGTCTTATTAAATCTTTAATTGCTTCATCTATTTCCATTATTTCTCACCTTCTTTCAATTCTTGTAGTTTATCATATATTTCCTTAATCGGAGAATTGCTAGCAATATCAGGAATATTTAAATAATATGTTTTTACAAGCCACTTTTCAAATTTGTTTAAAATGTCTTCGCACTTAGATAAATATAAGTAAAAATCTGTATTAAGAAATACTTTATCTCCATCAATAAAAGTTTCTCTTTTCATTATTTTTTACCTTCTTTCAATTCTTGTAATTTCCCTTTACACATTTGTAAATATCCTTTTGCATACTTATCAAAATCATTATAATTTAATTTTTTAATTAATTCTTCAATCCACTTTTCAAATTCAGTTAAAATATCATTCTCTTTATTATGCTTTTTTATTGTTTTAACATTAAAATTAAATGCTTGATTATTTATTTTTAATTGTTCTTTTAATTCTTCATTTTCTTGTTGTAATTGTTCAATAATTGGCATAATTTTGCTAAGATGTATACAATCTTGACATATACCTTCTATTTTATCTATTTCTTCACTCATCTTTACCACCTAATCTTTTAGATAATTCTTCGAGTAATTGTTCATCGGAAAAATTACTAATTCCTTTGTTTTGCTTTTGTAATTGTTCAACTTGAAATCGTAAATTTTCATTATAATTTACCATTGTTTCTGATAATTTTCTTTCAGATTTTATTTCTTTAATAATAAATTCGGCAAGTTCTTTATTTTCTACTTCATCTTCAATCGTTTTATATATGTCATCTAAATTTGTTAATTCATCATATTTACTCATCTTTACCACCTTTATTAACAAAATCTAGGACTTCTTGATAAATGTCAATTCTTACTTCGTCATAATATTCAATTTCATTATAATTTAAGTCTTTGATTTTTTCTTCAATTTCTCTTATCTTATCTTCAAGCCAATTAATAAGTTGTTGTTTTTCAATGTATTCATTATCAAAATTTTTAGGTATTCTTCTATGTATTAAACAATAAACACTACCTTCTTCCACTACATCAGGACAATCTTTTTGATATTTACATATTTCACATTTTGACATTTTATTTTTCTTCCTTTGCTTTATTTAATTCAATTTTTATTAACTCTCCTATATTTTGAATAGAATTAATTACTTCATATAATTGCTCAATTTCTGCTTTTAATATATCTATTTGCTTTTGCTTTTCTTTAATTTGGCTTTGATAATGTTTATCTATTACTTTAACTTCTTCTAATATTTTATTCATTTTATTTTTCCTCCAACTTTTCTATTATTTTTCGTTGATTTTTAATAAGTTGATTAAAAGATATTACTAAATCATCAATAGTTGTTACAATAAGTTGAATATCTTTTGTTATATCTTCCCAATTATCATATACAGCTTTTGAAGAAATAATTTGTTCTATTTCTTCTATATCTTTCCACTCATCATTTTCTTCTGGTAGAATTTCAACTGTATCATTTAAAATTTTAAAATTATACATTAAAAAAAATGTTTTGTCATTTTCATCATAATAAGTTCTATCTTCTGCATCAAAAGTATAGATTACCCCTCGATATTTTATTTGTTTTGGAACGATTTCATATTTAGATATATCGTTTAATAATTTAATTATTGTTATTTTTTTATTTTCCATATTACTTACTCCAATATCTTTTATATATTGTTTTTAGTCTATAAAACCATAGAAATTTAACAAATCTCTTTATTTTTACGATGTCATATCCATTCCAAGCCACATTTCTAAAATCATTAGTAAAATATTTATGATACTGATCAGCTTTATTAACTATATTAACTCTACCATTACGATAATAAATAATATCTCCCCTTATTATATCTTTTGCTTTCATTTAATCACCTCATCTGACATTTCAGTTGGTTGTGATTCCAAAATTTTGGAATCATTATATAAATCTACAATTTTATATGTTTTATTTTCTATACTTTGCAAAATCAATTCCATATCTTCTTTTAGCATAAAATCATGTTTTTTAAAGAATATAATTAAATATCTTTCTAGTATATTTAATTTACTTTCTATTATCTTATAGGTATCTATTGATTTATTGTTTACAAAATTATTTATTGCATCATTCATTATTTTCCCTCTCTTTCAATGTCTTTTTTATTTCATCTAAATATCTATACACCTGAGCTTCTTTATATGGCACTAGGTGTATTATCTTTTTAACTTGTAAATTATCCATATATTTGTATACATATATTTTGTCAATCCAATTTTTACTTTTTCTTAGTTCAGCTTCTTTATCTTCTAATATTTTTTTTCTTTCTTTTAATATTATTTTTATTTCATTTAATCTTTTATCAATCTCTTTTTTTTCTTTTAATATTAAATAATTATCAAATGAATTGCTAAAATTACCGCCATCTACATTTATTTTGTCGAACTCTATCGATTTAGGTTGAGTTATTGCAAATATTTTTTCTTGTTCTTCTAATATCTCATTATATAATTTTTGAACTTTATAATAGTTTCTTTTATATTTTTCATATATTATATAAATATTACTCATAATATTCTCCATAATATTCATCTACCTTTTCTAATATTGATACTAGTTCAAATAAAATATTTCCTGATATTTTATATTCACACCATGGTTCATAATCTAAATCATTTTTATGCTTCTTTAACGTTTTTTTAATTTTAATTAATTTATTATTTAATAATTCATTGTCTTTTTTTAATATTTTATTTTCATCAACTAATTTAATATTTGCTTCTAAAATATTTGTATCGATTTGCTTATCAGTTTTTGCATTATGAATTTTTTTTGCAGTTTCTAAACTTAAAAATTCTCCTCTCAATATAATCACCCCTTTTATTCTTTTGGCATTTCATAAACTGGAACATAATAATATTTTTTATTAAAATTATCAGCAAATTTTCCCATTTTTGCATATAAATTAAACCCACCATTTGCAATAATACAACTTTGAATACTATCTAATACTTCTAATGCTCTTTTTTTAGTTTTATAAATTCCTAATACCTACATACAATTACCTGTGTTATCTTCACATATTGAATAACCAGATGGATATGATTTTAAAATTATACATTTAGATTTAATAAGCCTTTGTTTATCTTGGCTTCTTATCCATAAATTCACTTTTTTAATTCCTCCCTTGTAATATATCTAGCAATTTATATACTTTGTCAGTAGTTGATAAATAAGGTAATATATTTTCTATATACTTTATTGCTTTATCATTTCTTATCTTATATTTTTTGGTATCTTCTCTAGATACATCTAAAAATTGCTCTAAATGTTTTCTATAAAATTTTTTATAATCTAAATTATTTCTTTCAAGTAAAGCTCTACACCAATGCTCATTTATAATAGTAGTTCTTTTCTCATTCATCAATACTTTATCCTTTCTAATTTGTTTTTCTTTTCTTTATTAGATGTCATTGTATATATTGCAGTTGTTTTTATATCGTTATGTCCTAAAATATCTCTAAGTTCATCTAAATCTATACCATTTTCTTTGCACTTCTTTGCAAATAGATGTCGCCACACATGAGGATGTATTTTATTAGGATTAATTTTTGCTGATTTAGATATTTTTTTTAATCTCCTCCATATAGTGCTATTATTTAACATTTGTCCTTCCTTTACTGGACTTAAAAAAATATAACCACTTTCTATATGATTTTCTCTACAATATTTTTTTAATTCTCTTTTTAATTCGTTAGTCATTATAAGTGTTCTTTCTTTACCTTTATTGTAAGCACCTTTAATAAAATTACTTTCTAATGATTCTACTGTGAAATATTTTAATTCATCAATTCTTGCACCTGAATGAGCAAAAATTTTTATTATTAAATACATATCCATCATACCTAGCTTTTTTGCCCATCTTAGCATTCTCTTATGTTCCTGTTCCCATATGGGATCATCAATAGATGTTTTTTGTTGTTCTTTGAATTTTTTTAAAGTACAATTTTCTAATTTTAAATATTTTAAAAATTTATTTATAATCACAATATATTTATTTTTAGATTTAACTTTGAATCCTTTTTCATTTAAATTTTCTTTAAAATCTATCATTAAGCTTTTTGTTATTTCAAATTTATTGGGCAAGAAGTCAATTAACTTATTTACTGCATTTCTATAATCTCCAATTGTTCTTTTTGATTTTTCATCTAATCTTTCAGTATCAATAAAATTATCTAATTCTTTTTTTATTTCTTCTTTAGTCATATTGACTTCACCTCTTTTTTCTTTATATACTTAGCAAGATAACCATAATATTATATTGCGATTATTAAATATCTATTTTTTCCTTATAAAGTAAGACTTTTTTAGATATTTTTATATAGATATACTTTTTATTATTTTTGATACTAGTTTTTAGATATCTAATCATCTAAGTAATTATCTATTTTTCTCCTGAGTTCTTCATCATAAATTTTAAATCCAATAAGATCCATTACTATAAAATTATTTTCTATATGAAGTAAATTTTCATCACTTACTTTTGTTTTATCTCTCATATTTTCAAATAAATCTCTGACAAGTTGTTCATTATAAGTTATTCTTGGAGTTAATACTTTTAATTGTTCTGCATATGTAATTAAATATTCTAATTCTTGTTCACTAAATTTCATTTTATTTTTCACTTACCATTCTTATCAATGTTTCATATTCCTCTATTGTCATATGTGTTTTCATACAGTATTTTTCGATTGATAAAATAAGAAAATGTTGTTTACTAATTTCATTATCAAATTTGATTAACAGCTCCTCAATTTTTTGTTTTTCTTCCTCTGACTTCTTTAGTTTTTTCTCTAGACTCAGTATTTTTTGTTCCATCTTTTTCTCCTTTTTTATATTCTTTAATATTCTTTTTTAACTTAACTATTTCTTTCTGTAATTCTAAATTTTTTTCTGTTATTTCTCTTATTTGTTGTTCATATAAATTTTTTTGTATACATTTTATTTTTTTCTCAGTGTTATATTGAAGTATTTTTTCTTCTAACTCATCGCATTTAACATCATACTTAACTTTTAAAGTGTTATATTTCTTCCTTGTTTTTAGATGTTCATATATTTGATTAACCATATTCTTCCTCCTCATTGTTTAACCAATCATAATCTAATATTTCTTCTATCTCTTTTTTTTCTTTTTCTGATAATTCTCTTTGTTTGTGAAGTTCAGTATCTTTTATTTCTTGCAATGTTTTATATCCTGCAGTTTTCCAATTTCTTAATATTCCATGTACATAATTAAATGTTCTTTTATTATTTAAAATAGCTATTTGAATTGCATATTTAATAATTTTTTCATCAAACGACGATAACCAGTCATCTATCTTTTCAATTTCTATTGAGCTTAAAGTTCTACCAAAGTTATTTTCTACATATTCATATAAAGTAGTAGTTGTAGTTTTAGATATAACTATATCTTTATCTTTATCTCTATCTTTATCTTTTAACTCTAGTTCTAGTTCTATCTTTGGTGGACACTTGTCTACCTCTTGTCCTTTTAATAATCTTTGTCGTTGTTTTTTAAATGCTCCTAAACTTTTAGAACCTATTAAATTTTCTAATTGTGTAAGATAAATTTCTCCATTATCTAATATCTTTATTAATCCTATTTTTTTTAGTAATTCCATAGCGATAGTCACTGTATCAAAATCCATCTTTGTTATTTCTGAAAGTTTTTTATTATCATATGGAACTAACATATTTCCTACATTTCTAATAAGAATTCCATTAGTTTTTAAACTTTTTAAACATAACTTTAAGTAAAAATATACATAATCTCTACCATTTGGTTTTTGGCTTTCTAGCCAATCAATTGCATCATTATCAAAAAAATTTTCTTTTAGTAATAACCAATAAAATTTTGTATCTTTATCATATTTAGCCATTTATTTTTTCCTTAATTCTTTTATCATTTCTTTAATCATTATTAATAATATAAATATTCCTAGTGTAATAATAATCAACAATGCAAATATTTCTAATACTTTTAAAATCATTCCTTAACCTCCTCAATATCTTTAATTAAATGATAAATAGCATAATTGCTTATATGATCATATCTATTTTTACCTTGTGTCATTTCAGTTTCTATATCGAATCTTTTTTCTCATAATATAAATATTATTTCTGATAATCTATTAACAACATATTTATTGATAGCATCATGTGATGTAATAATTTTATTTTCTTAAGTGCTTTATTGCATAACAGATTTGCCTTTTTTTTATTTATTACATACATAATACTTTTCACCATCATTTCCATGTATAGCTATAATTCCATGTCCTTTTTCTGCACATTCTTGCGATATTGTTTCAATATGATTATCCATATCATTTTCTAATACTTTACATAATCCAAAAATTATTAATATAGAGGCAATAGTAAATAATGTATATTTAACCCATGATCTTAATCTTCTTTTAGCCATGTTGGACCTCCTTTACACCAATATATTCATAAAATTTATTTGGATAGATTACATAATTCCATCTGTTTTTTACTTTTACTGCTGA
>CANRPE010000015.1 GCA_947632405.1 uncultured Bacilli bacterium
TCCAAGATTTTCATCTTGGGTTTTCGCTTGCTTTTTAATTATAGATTTTTGCTTTAATTTCCTATTATACAAAAAAATTAAGATTGGCTATCTTAATTTTAATTTTTGACCTATAGATAATAATGTAGTAGGTAGATTATTTAATTTAATTAAAGCATCTACTGTAGTATTGTATTTTTGAGCTATTTTATATAAACTATCTCCACTTTGTACTATATATATGTCATTTGAACTACTTGATGTTGGAACTTTTAATACTTGACCTATACTTAAGTTGGTGTTATTTAGATTGTTTAATTTGATTAAGGCATCCACTGTGGTATTATATTTTTGGGCTATTTTGTATAAACTATCTCCCTTTTCAACTACATATGTATCTCCTGTACCACCTGGAACTGGTATTTGTAATCTTTGACCTATACTTAAATTAGTATTAGTTAAATTGTTTAATTTCATTATATCACTAACAGTAGTATCAAAGTTCTGGGCTATTTTATATAAGCTATCTCCCTTTTTAACTATATAAACAT
Source organism: uncultured Bacilli bacterium (assembly GCA_947632405.1). Classification (GTDB taxonomy): domain Bacteria; phylum Bacillota_I; class Bacilli_A; order RF39; family UBA660; genus UMGS995. The sequence continues at coordinate 531 of CANRPE010000015.1, forward strand.
TTTCCATTGGTTCTTCTTTTTCTTCAGTAGGTATTTTTAATACTTGACCTATACTTAGCATTGAACTTGTTAGTCCATTTGCTTCTTTCAAATCTGCTACTGTTATATTGAATTTTTTAGCTATACTCCATAAACTATCTCCACTTTTAACTGTATAATAATTTTCTCCTTCAACAGGTACATAAGTTAAATTTAAATATTCTATTACTGCTCTAACTACAGCTTCTGCATAATTTTTCCAGTTGTTTTTAAGTTGATTTACATCGTCACCCTTGCTATCTAAAAAACCATATTCTACTGTTATTGATTCAGTATTACCTGTGTCTCTTTGCATAAAATAATAATCTTTGGCGGTGTTGCTCGGTAACCTTCGCTGGTATGCTTTTCTAATATTTTGTCCTTCTTTTTCTAATTCAGTTAAAATTAATTTAGATAATGTGTCCTTATTTCGAAGGGCATATATTACCTCAGCGCCATCACCACCTCCTGAGTGCCCTTGTGTATAGTAATTTATTTATGTTTCCGTTTGTTTCTTCTTTCTTGGTTTTGTTTCCTTTCTACGAGAAAATGGTGGTTTTACATACATAAATTCTGTTTGAGGTATAACACCAAATTTATAATTTATTACTATTTTTCTATCATTATTTATTACTATTTTATCTATTAACAATTCATATATTTCTTTTTTTGATTTTTTTAAATCTAATAGTTCCTTTATTTTTTTTGTATAATCAGGAATTACATTTGGTTCGTTTTTAATTTTAAATTTTTCTATTTGTTTTTTTTGTATAATTTCAGTTAGTTTTTTTAATTTTTCATCACATTCTTTTGACAATTCTTTATACATTTCAGTAGATATAATTTCATTAACTCTATCCTCATATAAAATTGATAATTTTCTTGTAATTTTGTTTTTTTCAATTTCATATTGAGAAATAATTTTATCAATTTCATTTGTATTTTGGTTAATTCTTTTTGTTAATTCATCATTTAACTTTTTTATACTTAATTTCCTTATATGAACATTTAAATCATTATCTATTTTTTCAATTAATTGTTTCTCTAGATGATCATAAGGAAAAAAATGAGCACCACATCTTTCTCTAATTGGATCTCTAGAATATCTATTACAATTAACAGTCCAAACATCTGCTTTTTTATGATATTGAACAGATAATCTATTTCCACATTCTTTGCAAAATAATTTTCCTTCAAATAATCGTATAGGTCGATCTAATTTCCTTTTACATTCCCTAGTATGACTTTTTCTTATATTGACACAATATTCAAAAGTTTCTTTATCAACTAATGCTTCGTGGGTATTTTCAACAACATACCATAATTTTTCATCTAATGTTATTTTCTTTTTAGATTTATAATTCACTTTTGTTTGAGTATGTTGTATCATATCACCAGTATATATTCTATTACTTAATATTTTTCTAACAGTAGATATATTCCAATTATTAGCATCAATTAATCTAGTAGAATATGCTGTTCCCTTATATGCACTAGGAGTTGGTGCTCCCTCATTGTTCAACCTTGTTGCTATTTCTGAAGGTCCTATACCATCCACTCTCCATTTAAAAATTTTTTTAACAATAGGAGCTGTTTCAGGATCTGGTATTAAATGTCCTTTATCTTCTGGATCTCTCATATATCCATAACTTGGTAAACTACCAATAAATTTCCCTCTTTTTCGTTTTTCATTTAATACATTTCTTATTTTTACTGAGTTTTGTTTACTATAATAATCATTACAAGCAATTATAAAGGTTGAAGAGTCATTACTAGCTTGATTTTTAAAACTATCATATGATTCAAGAATGGATATGAATCTTATTTTATTTTCTGGAAAAAATGTTTCTATATAATACCCTGTCATAACATGATCTCTTCCAAGTCTAGATAAATCTTTAACTATTACACAATTTATTTTCCCACTTTGAATATCTTCCATCATTTTTTGAAATCCAGGTCTATCAAAATTAGTTCCAGAATAACCATCATCCACATATTCACTAACTAAATTAAAATTATTTTTTTTGACATACTCTCTTAATAACTCTTTTTGATTAGCAACACTTTCACTATCAGATTCATATTTTTTGTCTTTATCTTTATCTTCTTGAGATAATCTTATATAAATTCCTGCATAAAAATTTACATCAGTTAAGTAATTATTATCCATTTCAACCTCCAATCTAATTACTTGACCAAAGATTAAGACAATAGAATAATAACACCATATTTTTTATATAACAAAACTGCGATTGTAAATCATGCATTTTTTGTAATTAATTGTTCTATAAGATATCCCAAAATCAAATCTTCAAATGATATTTTTTTATTTTCATTTTTTTTCATATTAACACCATTATAAAATTATGCAATTAACAATATCATTATTAATGACAATTTACCTTTCTTATTAGTTTTAGTGTACTATCAAAATTATTCTAAATTTATGTAATCACCATTTATGTAAATTACTTCTTTTAAGTATATTTCAAAATTTCTATAATCTTTTATCTTATTTGTTTTCATAAAAAAATCAGTTAACTTTTTTGTTACTGACTTTTTACTTTCACCATCAATAATCATTGTTGTTACCTCACCATTATTATAAATAATAGTTCTATAAATCTTCTTTCTCATCATTATCCACTTCCTTTAAATATTCTTCCATCTCTTGATCAGACCAAGAAGCTACTTTGCATGAGCAAAAAGTAAATAATGCAAGTAATAAAAATAAAATAATACCTAATATTTTATTAATCATAATATTCCTCCTTTTTGGCATAAAAAAACACATCATAAGATGTGCAATAAGATCATTATTTTAATACAGCTATGTTAAGTGCTAATGCAAATTTTATAATACAACTCTTTTTGATTTGTTCTAAAGTATTATGAGTTATTCCAAGTTGTTCCTCCAATACAAATTCAGTATTTCCTAAAAAGAAAATTCCTTTAAAAAGTTGTTGCTCTGCATAAGTAAAATTATCTACAATTTTTAATACAATATTAAGATATTCTATAAATTCTTCTTCAGACTCTATTTTTTTTAGAACATATCTCTCTATTGGAGAAGTAGATATATTACTCATCTGTACTTTTATTTCACTTAAATGAGATGTTATACTAGGTGGTAATACATTTAAATATTTGAAATAATTTTCTTCAAATTTTTCCATAAATTCATTAACTTTTTTTCTGGTTTCCTTGTAATCATACTTCTTAATCACTTCACCACTCAATATTTTCATAATGACCTCCACTGATTAAAAAAGAAGAACAGAAAATATTACTTTTATTTTACTGCTCTTCTATTTTACTATTAGATTTTTTAGAGTAAAAGGCCTCCATGAAACTTTTTGACTTCATTTGAGATAAAGTGTATACTTCATATTCAATCATTTTCATATAGACCATCTCCAATCTAACAAAAACCATTAAATTGTTATCTATAATATCACTTTTTGAAAATAAGTCAATAACAATTAATGAAAAACAAAATAACTAACTCTTCAGCTAATTATTTCATTTTACTACATTTTATCACTATGAAATTTATTTTCAATACCAATTTTTATACCAAAAAAACTACCAAAAAAACTACCAAAAATTACTTAAAAGATTTAATTTTGCTTATAATATAATTAATATTTTCATTATTTATCATATTATTAAGTTCTTCAAAATACTGATCAGCCTTATCTTTATTTAATTTTCCTTTATACATTAATGGAGATGCGATTTTATCTTTTTTCTTAATATATAAGTATCCCTCATAAAGATTTGCGCCTAAAAGCTTATTAAGTATTATTCCAATATTTCCATCCTCTAATTCAAGTTGTGATGTCTTGTACAATTCCTTATCAATATCTTTTTCAATTGGTGTTATATAATTATTTAAATCAATAACAATGTTTTCTATATTCATAATTCCACCTCTATTGATTCGTGTGTATTAGTATTATAACAAATTAAAATTCATAATCAACACATTTATCAAAAATAAATTATTTTTCTATAATTCACTAGATTATAACTTCATAGTATAAGTATATGTTACTTCATCTATATTATACTTTATTTTATAATACCAATTTGTTAATACTTTTTACTATTTCTATTGAGGAAAACTCACTATATTCTTTCTGTTCTAATAGGATTATTTATAAATTAATGAAAAGAAATAATCAATTAAAAATTATTCTGCGATAATTATGTTTATTCTTAGTCTAATAAAAAAGTTATCTATAAGTTTATTACTCATAATTACTTACATTCACTTATTTCAATTATATCACTATTTATAAATATATCTCGATAAAATTGAAGAATTTTCTAAAAATATTTATTTTTTTTAAATTTGAAACAAGTAAATATATAATAACCATTTCTATTACATAAAAAACAACGGTAAAATCAATAGCCAAACCTGAACTCATTACACTAAGAGCCAAATCTATTGGAACATTCAAACTATTGCAAATCAATACTCCAACATGATAATTAACAAATCCAAGTACTAATAAGAAAGCAATAATAAATGTTAAAATTAATGACTTTACTATTATTAAAACAATGTCTTCTAAATCAAAATACATTCCAATACTCCTCTCTTTATATCATTTTAATATTGTAATTAAATAACTACAAAAATATTATATCACATTTTTACAATATGACCCACAGATTTAATAGTAAACCAAAATTTAATGGGAAAATTAATAAGGGTGATAGATATTATGTTAGATAACAATATTAAATACTGTAGAGAAGAATTAGAAATGACACAAGAGGAATTAGGTTATGTTTTTGGTGTTACTGGATTCACTGTTTCAGGATGGGAAAATAATAATGATACAATGCCTCTTCCTAAAATGGTTAAATTTTCAAATTTATATCATTACTCATTAGATTTTATAACTGGTCTATCTAAAGAAAATAAGTATATAAAAATTGATAAACTAGATAAAATTAATATAGGAAATAAACTTAAAGAAATTAGATTAAAGTTAGGATTAACACAACAACAAATTGCTAATGAATGTATGATAACTCAGCAATCTTATAGTTTATATGAAAATGGTAAAACTTTAATTACATCATTAGTTTTATACACTATTTGTTACAACCATAAATTATCATTTTATGATATTCTAAATTAAAAATAAGAAACATACTGCTTCTTATTTTTATTTTTTCTATTAATTTTGAATTAATTGTTCTATATCATTACAAAGTGGTAATAACTCTTCTATTTTATCAATTATTCTTTGTTGTTCTTCAATTGGAGGAAGTGGTATTAATAGATTTTTTAGACTTTTAGAGTTTAAGGTATCTCCTTTTATTGCACCCTTTTTATCTCCATATTTTGTAATAAATGGTAGAACTTTCATCAAATATTTTTTCAAAATTTCCGATTCAATGTAAGGAAAAATTGATATAATGCCCTCATTATGAAACGAATCAATGTTTAAAATTGAACATCTACCAACTGTTAGTTTAAAACTCATAATCAATGTACCCTTTGGTGATATTTTGTTTTTAAAAACATCGACTGCAGCTTTTGATGAAATTTTTTCCTTTGTTTCATCAATTACCCCATCATCCACCATATCCGAAATCGATACCCAATTGTAATCATTTTCCCAATATGTCAAATCAGCTCGTGGAGGAGTTTTACCTATATTAAAGTTTACTAAATCATCAAATTTAATCCAACACCAATTTTGAGGTATTGAAAACGGTGTATTCTCGTATTCTGTTTTAATTCTATGATTTATCTTTTTTTCAATTTTCTTTATCAAATCAGATGCACTTTCCATTTCTCTTTGAATAGATAATTTTCCAGAACATCCACTTTGTATAATTGATTTTTTCATTTCTTTTGGAAACTCTTCTTTAATTTGTATCAGTTCTTCTTCTATAGGTTTTAATTCATCTAATTTAGCAAATAATTCTTCTATTTTATCAACTATTCTTTGTTGTTCTTCAATTGGTGCCAATGGAATTAAAATATTTTCTATTCTTTTAATAGCTAATTTAGGTTGACCTACTTTTGTGATCATATCTAATATTTGATTTTGAACTATCGGGGATTTTAATAAATAAAGCAACCATACCTTGTTTATATTTTTGAAGACAATCTTATTAGCATTTTCTGTTAAATTAGCTCCATCAAGTTCTGGTGGTATATATCCAATTTTACCTATTGTCCCAGCTACTGTTATATATAAATCTTCCTCATTTATAATATAGTTTTTTATTAAAGGATATATATCGTTAGGAACATATTTTATATTATCTAATTCGACTGTATAATCATTCATGTCAGCTACTCTTATATATTTATGCCCAGTATCAATATCTGATAATTTTCTCCCAGCTGGAATTCTCTTTCCTCCATAAATTCCAGCAATGTCGCCAAGTTGTACCCATTTCCAATTACTTGGTACGCTAAATAAAGGCAAAAATTCTTTAGATAGATTTTTTCTCTTTATTAAGTCAAAATTTCTAATTTCATTTAAATAGGTATCAATATTAATATCCGTATCTTTACTATTAGTTAAAAGTCCTTTAAATGCATAGTCTAAAATGCTATTTTTTAATTCACCAGTTATCATTTTATATCACCTATTAAAGACATTATTTCAACTAATTTTTCATCCAATTGCTTTTCTAAATTTTCTCTTTTTGATATAAAATTATCCATTGTTTCTTTTGGTGACAATATAATTTCCTCTTTCGTTGGATATCCACATTGATCCAAATTATAATTTAAATCTATTATTTCATTTATGGAATACTTTTTGGATTTCCAAGTTTCTGTTAAAGATTCATCATTTTTTTCATCTTTAATTTCTACTCTTTTATTCCACCAATTAATCACATCTTCAAAATGTTTTAATTCAACAGGTTTAGTTTTGCTAAATGCTTTATACCCATTTGGTAAATCCATTCTATAAAACCAAATCTCATTAGTTGGACCTATTTTATCAAAAAATAATAAATTGGTAGCTATTGATGTATATGGTGCAAATATTGATCCAGGTAATCTAATAATAGTGTGCAAATTACATTCTTCTAATAATTTCTTTTTTATGGCTACTTTAGTATTATCAGAACCAAATAGGAATCCATCTGGAAGAACTATTCCAACTCTACCATTTTGTTTTAATCTGTATAGTATTTCTACCATAAATAAATCTGCTGTTTCAGAATCTCTTAATTCAGTTGGAAAATTTTGTTGAACAGACTTCTTTTCTGTGCCACCATACGGAGGATTCATTAGAATAACATCGAATTTATCAATTTCTTCATAATCTCTTACATTTTTTTCAAGTGAATTGCCTCTTATTATTTGTGGCTCATTAATATCATGTAACAACATATTAGTAGTACATAATAAGTAAGGCAAAGATTTCTTTTCTACACCATAGAAAGATTGTTGAAGTAATTGGTTACTAGAAGTATTACTTACACTTTCTTTCATATGATTTAAAGCAGATACTAAGAATCCACCTGTTCCACAAGCGAAATCTGCAATTGATTCTCCTACTTTTGGATCTACCATTTTTACTACGAAGTCTGTTACTGCTCTTGGAGTATAAAATTCTCCTGATTTACCCGCAGATTGTAAATCTTTTAGTATTGTTTCATATATTTCATTAAATGCATGCCTTACTTTAAAATCAGTTAAGTCTATTTCATTTAATACATTTACAACTTGGCGAATTAAAACTCCGTCTTTCATATAGTTATTTAAATCTGTAAATACTTCTTTAACCAATCTCCCTCTCACATCTGTATTTTCATCTACCTCAAGATCTTTTAAAGTGGAAAATAATTGGATAATAAAGTTACTCATTTCTTCACCAGTAATTGCTCTACCATCTTTATTATCTATTGCCCAATTTCTCCATCTATATTCTTCTGGTATTATTGATACATAATTATCTTCTACTATTTCCCACTCTGATTCTTTGGCATCATATAATTTAAGAAATAGCATCCAAACAATTTGTTCAATTCGTTGTGCATCTCCGTTTACACCAGCATCTTGCCTCATTATATCTTGCAGTCTTTTAATCATTGTTCCTATATTCATAACTTACCTCCTAGCTATATAAAGCTTTTTTAATATTAGAAATAACATTTAAATATTTATCTTTACCACCAAATAAATTTACTATAGGAACAAGCCCTCCGAATTTATTGAAATTTTTAACTTCTAATATTCTAATATTTTCTAATTCTACAATATCTTGATTTTTGTATGTATTTAATAGTTCTTCAATAACATCTTTTTGAGAATCACTATATTCATTAATAAAATCACTATTCTTTACTTTTTCAATTCTATCTTCTTTAGATACAACTTCTTCACCATAAGCCATATTAGATAAAATATCAAATATATCTATATTATCATTAGCTTTGTCATATAAAGCATCAATCATAACACCTTCGTTATACAAATAATTTAAGAAGTCTTTTTTTGAATCAGCTCTATACCACTCTTGTTCAAAATCTTCATATTTTTCATAAACTCTTTTTAAATTCTTACCAGAATATTCAACAATTGATTCTGTTATTAATTTTCCATCTGCATCATAGTATTTAACTGTTTCATTTAATATTGATACAGGAACATCTTTTATATAAACTTTTCTTGATTCACCATCTAAAACTTCACCACTAAGTGGTGGTTCTACTGGATTGACTCCAACTCCAAAATCAGTACCTGTTTTTGGTTCAGATCCGTTTCCACCATCAACATCTAATACAACCTCTGCTGGACCGTTAAAGTTAGGATCAGCAAATTTTTCAGAATTATTTCTAAAATCCATTATAGTAAAGTATTCCTTACCTTTGTTTGGTAAAAGTCTTGTACCTCTACCAATAATTTGTTTAAATTCTGTCATACTTTGAATTTCTTCATCTAGTACAATTAATTTAACTGTTTTTGTATCAACACCTGTTGATAATAATTTTGAAGTTGTTGCTATAACAGGATACACAGTATTTGAATCTATAAAATCATCTAATTTTGACTTTCCAACAACATCATTGCTAGTTATTCTAATAACATAGTTTGGATTAACTTGCATCATATCTTTATTCTCTTCTGCAAGTGCATTTCTCATCCTTAAAGCATGTTCTGTATCAACACAGAAAACAATTGCTCTAGCCATTCGATCAGTTGATTTCATGTATTCAGTAATTCTTTTAGCAACTACTTTAGTTCTTTCATCAATAACTATTGTTCTATCATAATCATGTAATGTATATTCTCTATCTTCTACCTCATATCCATCTTCATCAAGTTTTCCTCTTTCAGGTCTATAACCCTCTAAATCTTTATCTAAACTAACTTTTACAACTTTATAAGGAGCTAAGAATCCATCTTCAATTCCTTGCTTTAAAGAATATGTATAAATCGGTTCTCCAAAGTAAGTAATATTAGATACATCTACAGTTTCTTTTGGAGTTGCTGTCATACCTATTTGTGTTGCACCACTAAAATAAGTTAATATTTCATGCCAGTTTGAATCATCTTTTGCACTACTTCTATGACACTCATCAACAATTATTAAATCAAAAAAATCTGGTTTAAATTGTTTATAAACTTCTTCTTCATTACTTCTCAACTGATGATATAAAGACATATATATTTCATAAGATGAATCCATATTTCTATGTTCAACTTTTGTCATTACTTTTTGAAAAGGTTTAAAATCATTTTGCATGGTTTGATCTATCAATACATTTCGATCTGCTAAATATAAAACTTTTCTCATTTTGCCAGATTTATATAATCTATGAATTATTTGAAAAGCTGTAAATGTTTTACCTGTTCCTGTTGCCATAACAAGTAAAATTCTCTTTTGTCCTTTTGCAATTGCTTCAATTGTTTTATTAATTGCTATTCTTTGATAATATCTAGGAGTTTTATTTATATCCATAAAATAATATGGTTCAGTTATTAGTTGTTCCTGTTCAGGAGTTATTTGTTTTTCTTTTAAATATCTTTCCCATAAATTTTGTGGAGTTGGAAATTCTTCTAGATTTAATTCTCTTTCTTCACCAGTTATCATATCATGCTCATAAAATCCATCACCATTAGAAGAATATGCAAAAGGAATATCTAAATCATAAGCATAATCCATTCCTTGCTGAATTCCATGAGAAACAGGGACTTTATTATCTTTTGCTTCTACAATTGCAATTGGTATATTTGCTTTATAGGATAATAAATAATCTACTTTTTTACCTTTTCCTCTCTGAGCAACATTTTCTCTAACATTTATTTTCCCTGCTGTATAATAATATTCACACCTAATTTGATTCTTTATATCCCAATCTGCTTCCTGCAATGCAGGTGTTATATATTTTAACTTTATATCTTCTTCTGTTAAATCCGATTTATTAATCATACCAATCACTCCTAAACAAGACATATTTCTATAAAATTATACCATAAAAAAAGCATCTCGTCATCATCGGAGATGCTTAAAAACATTTTGTATTGTAATTTATTGAATACAAATACTATGTATTTAAAAGATCATCAAATTCAATTTTAAAAGTTAATACTTTTGCCATTTAATATTATTTAAATCATTCAATATTCATTGTGCATTTAGCATGGTTTTTGTTGTGCAAATAGCAAAAATTATAAAGTACATTTAACACTAAAATTATCATTCATTTGTGAAAGTTATCTATAATTTTTAGACCATGGAAGAAAATCATGGCTATTATAACGAAAATTATGTTCTTCTATTTCATTAATAATATTATTCATTATATCAGTTGTAGAATTCTTAATAACTCTTTTAACATCCAAATCATTATATGAATCTTCTTTGTAGAAATATCCAAATAAAATAAAATGTGCTTGATAATAAAAATGTATAACAGCATTATATATAGATAATTCTATTAAAGTTGCTTCTTTCGATGATCTCCTATCTATATACTTTTCCCATTTGTCTGCATTATATCTTACTAACATTCCATAAGCCATTATTAACAAATAACAATACACCATCACATTTATGTCCTTTATTCCTTCGTTAAATTTTTCTGGTAAAATTAAATATTGTTTATAAAGAATATTATCTTTCTTGAATTCCCCATTACTTATTTTTCTTTTATATGACATATTTAAATAACAATAATAATTATTATCTCTACTATTTAATTGCCCTACTAAACCAAATTCTTGTGTAATTTCTTCTATTTCTGGTGTCAAATTATCTCCAATAATTACAAATTCTGAATCATCATTTTTATCTTGCCTTGATAGAAGAGATACTTCTCCTGTAGTTTTATAATAAACTTCTTCTAAACCTGGTATATGTCTTAACAATTTATATAATTCAATTTTTTGAGGTGTTATTTCATTATTAAATATTTTTAAAAGTGATATAACTGCACCATGTGATTTAAGATTAATTTTTAAATTTAAAACATTATCTACAATATCTTGATTTTTGACTTCAAAACCATGCTTACTAAAATTACCTAAAATTTTTTCATCAAAATATTTTAAATTGCAAATACCTTTTAATATATTATTAAAAGCATAAGATAGTAATAATGGCTTTGTGCTTAAAGTAACAGTTTGTGAAGCAATATAATATTCATTTGCCTGTCTAAAACATGCTGCTGATATTTCTGCATGTTCCTTTATTTTATCTTCATTCTCACTTGGAAATATATTTTTAATATAATTATAACAATATTGATTTTGTTCAAACATCTTTAAATCATTAAGTGTTGATTCAAAAGAGTTACTTGTAATTTTATAATTATAGTTCATATTTTTCACCTATTTTAAACCTATAAATTCATGATTATACTTTTCTGCAATTAAATCACATAACTCAGATAGATACTGTAAATTGCATTGATAAACAACTTCTGGGGATGGACAAATTATCTCTATATCTTCATTTGTTTTTTTATCAATATTTTTTTCAAAGTTTATTATCTCTTCTAATAAACTCTTTCTTTCATTTAAAAGTTCCTTATATGTCTTATGCTCTTGCTCTTTTCTATATGAATAAGAACTAATCATCATATTTACCACGACCTTTCTTTAGAATAAAAGGATTATTTTCATCAATTTATGTATAATTATATCATTTGCTTCCAAATGTTTTTTACTAAGATAAATATAAAATGCATAATTTTTTTAGCAATGTTTTCAACTACCACAGTTAAAAATTTTTGTTCATTTTCTTTAATAAGAATCTTTTCTAATTTATTAACTAATTCCCTCTTTTCCATAAGTGTCCATTTTTATAATTGCCATTTATTCCAATTTTTCAAATAACACCATACTTTTCCCAAAAATTTGAATGAATATCCTTCAAATAATCATCTAAAAATTCTAGTGAATGATTATATATATCATCTGGTATTCCATAATAAGCAGAAGCAATACTTCCTGTAATTGCACCTATTGTATCACTATCTCCACCAATACAAATAGCGTTACGAATTGCATCTTCAAAATCATAAGATTCCAGGAAAGCAATTAAAGAGTTTTTTACCGTTTCAACACAATTAATAATTGCTTTATCTGAAGACTCACTCAATTCTTTAACACTACTATCCAATTTAAAATAATTTTCTTCAATATACTCTTTTATTTCTTCTTTGGTTTTATTATTTAACGCCATATTTATTGCAAAACATACTGCTTCAGTTCCCTTTATACTATCTTCGTTATTATGAGAAACATTAGTAATTATAGAAGATGCTGCTTTTAATTCATTTATGTTTTTTATAACTACTGGAACAGCACTTATTCTCATCGCAGAACCATTTCCAAAACTTCCATAAGGTTCATGATTATCAGTTTTTATCCATTGGTAAAAACTAGGACCAAAACCACAATTCAAATATTTTCTACCGACTTCTACCATTGAGTTAATTGAAAGATTCTTTAAATTATCCAAAGTACCATTGTATTCCAATAAAGCTTTTGCTACTGCAAAAGTCATCACAGTATCATCAGTAAATCGACAATATTTATCGTGAAGCAATATAAAGTTTTTCTTATCTTTACAATTATTAATTTCAAATCTTGAACCAGCTATATCACCTATAGCAGTACCAAGAATTACATCTTTTTTTAAAGTAGAAAATGTTCTTTCAAAATTAATTGACAAATCAATCAAATAATCTCTTTTTTTCAAAGAATTAAGCCATTTTTCTGGTATTGAATTATATCCATATATAATCCCAGCCATTGATCCAACAATTGCTCCTATTGTATCAGTATCATTTCCTATATTTGTAGATGCTATAATTGCTTCTTTATAGCTTTTAGAATTTAACAATATCCATAAGGCACATTCCCAAGTATCTACCACATAACCTGTTGACTTTATATCATTAATTTTTAAATCAGAAATATCTTCCTTTATCAATCTATCATATTTAGAAATTGATTCTTCATCATATTTACTATAATCATCTAGTTTTAAATATTCGTATGCACTTTCTTTAGACATTCCGTTTAATAAATTAATTAAAAATTTAACATACATATAACATGCAATCTTACTGATATTGTGTGAGTGTGTAAGTGATGAAACCTCATTAGATAAGCTCATAATTTTATCATTGCTAAGATGTTTTGAATAAGAATATAAAGCCACAGGTAATATTCTCATTAATGAACCATTTCCATTTGAATTAATATCTGATAAACCACATTCTGTTGGATTATCTCCATTTGTATAATTTCTACAGGCTTTTAAGCATGTTCTTCCAACATCAAAAGTCACACCATTTGGAGTATATTCACCATTATTTAACCAATCACACCATCTGGACATTATATCAGAATAATCAAATTTTTTATTTTTAATAAGAGATTCTATAGTTGCTATTTCCATTGAAGTGTCATCTGACCATGAACCAGCAGGCTGCCCTACTTTTTTTGATCCAATCATTTCTACTACTGGATTCTTTAATAAATGTTCACGAATACAAAATTCTGTCGGAACACCCATAGCATCACCAACTGCATGTCCTAGTATACTATCAACAAATTTCGACATATAACAACATTCACCTCTTTTCATTAATATTATACCATGAAAAAGGCAGACCACCTATATGACTTGCTCATACAAATTTAAAAATTTTATGTTTTTTTGAAAAAAGTTATTACGGTTGAGAGTAATAACTTTTGATTTTTAAAAATTATTACGCCAAGATTACCACAAACAATCACTGTTAATATTTTCTAGGAAAATATTCTTTTCCAGCAATCCACAAATATTTATCAATATCTCTTAAATTATATTCATCTATATTATAATACTTTTTAAAATCAATCAGTATTTTTTTAAATTTTGCATAATCTTTTAAATCAGCTTGTTTAAAAGAAGCAAACTTATCTTTTGTTTTAAAATACATTAACATTCTATCTACAAAATAATCATAAATAGGAAACTCAATATTGTTATGATGACTACAATATTTTGTAGCAAATGAATAGAAAAACTTATCTTTATCATTTATAGTTATATGAGCTATATCATTTACTAAAGTAGGATCTCCTTCATTTAATCTTTTATCTATTTTTAATTCAAATATCTTTTTTGCAACAGGATATATTGAAAAAATATTTGTGCTATAAAAATCATTTAAACAGCTACACTTAATTAAAATTTCATTCAAATCAGTATTATATTTATAAACTTCGTGAAAAAGTTTATAAAGACTACTTTCTTGCCATACATAATGCTCTTCTAAGTTATCCCATTTATCTAAATATTCTTCCATAATTTTTTCATTTGGACTTGGTATATTTTTCATATTCATCACCTTTATAAACTTTCTATCAATATATTTAATTGTTCTTTCGTAACATTACAATTATAAACTAAATATTGTAAGCAAATTAGTTTTTGAGATAAGCACAAATCTTCAAGTTCTAAATCCTTAACAAAATCTTTATATTTATTTATAATATCAATTTCATTTAAACTATTAGATTCTAAATATTTTTTAATATCAGTAATATTTAAGTTTTCTAAATCTTTTTTTAAATCTATTTTTTTAATGTTTAAATAACATTTTAAATAAATATCTTTACATACTGGATTTATATTATTTAAATAAATTTCTACTTCGTTATCATTACAAAATTTATATAATAAATCTATTAGTGGCTTAGCAACTTCTTCATGTTTATATCCATGAACTCCTGTTCCTAAACTACATAATAATATTTTCTTGTATTTCTTCTCTTTAATTTTTTCTAATAAATTCTTATAACAAATTATTAAAGAATTGATAGGATCTTTTTCTTCAAAATACTTTGGAGCTAAGATATGTATAATATCCATATTTAAATGAAATCCCGAAGTAATACGAACTTCGCCATTGACCATATTATCTTTAAAATTTTGTTTACAATATTCTAATAATTCAGGACCACTTGCTCTATATATTGCACCACAAATACCACTACCATTTATCATATACTTATTTGAAGCATTTACAATAGCATCCATATCATTTGAATTTAAAATATAATCTCCACAAATCAAATACAATTTTCCCATTATTATCACCACTAAATTATAGATATTACTATTTATTATATCATATATTCAAGTAATATTTTAACTAAAAAAAATAAGGTAGTCCGAAGACTACCTATCATTATTTATACTTCTTAATAAATTCATATTTGGATTCTCATTATGAATTTCAATCAATGTTTTACTTTCTTTTTCTATTATTTGTAAATGATAATATTCTGCTTTTATTTTGGCATTTAGTAAAGACTTCTCTCTTTGTTTTAATTCTCTATCTAAAGTTACACTCATATATGTTCTATGATTTGGACCAATAATATATTTTAATTGAAAACCATTTTTAAATATTTTACTAATTGATTCTTCTACTAATTTTAAATTGTCTTTATCAGCTTGTTCTAGAGATTGATTCAACTCTTTAACTTCTCTTTCATTTGGTCTCCTTTTAACTCTAATTTCATGCTTTATTTGTTCAACTGTAAAATAAGTATATATTAAATCTTTTAATGGGTTTGATTTTCTCTCTACCTCACCAGATTCATAACAACAAAATTTATTATATAATACAGTATCTCTAAAAATTGGAAAACCTATTATAGGAAATATTATCGTTTTATAATGAAGTTGTTTTACTTCTTCTGGTGTCATTAAATCTCTTCCAATTAAATTGGTAGTTTTATCGCCATTATAATTTAATAACGATACTGATTGCCTCATACTATTTGATTCAATTGTTTTTTTACCTAATCTCTTTGATATAGCTTCTGCTGTTTCTTGAGTGTTTGTTTTTAAATAAACTAAACCACAGTTATCTAAAATAATTTGTGCCACTTCTTTTCCATATACATTATCCAATTGAGAGAAAGATTGAATAAAAAAATGAAAATGCATACCTCTTGATCTTGCTACTGAAACGATTGCTTCAATATCTGCAAGTGGAGGACAATTTGCAAATTCATCTAATATGAAATCAATTTCATATGGTAATTTCTTTTTTTCAGTACTATTTGCTAGTTTAACAAGTTCTCTATATAAAAGTCCTACAATTATTGTAACTAAAGTAAAATATGTTTTATCTTCATCTGGTACTATTACATATAAAGCAACTGGTCCTTTACCTAAAACATTAAAATCAAAGTCACTAGTACTTGTTACATTTGCAACATTTATATCATCAAAAATATTCATTTTTTGACCAAATACTGCTGTTATTGACTTATAAGTGTTATCACTAGCACTTAATATACTAACTAATGCATCCTTTGATTTGCTACCATAACTTTTAGTGTTAATATAATCTTTAAATTTTTTAAAATTATTTTCTTCCATAGAGCTATTTTGAAACTTTCTAATTGATGTCATAGTTATTTTTTCTCTTGAAATGTTACCTAACTTATATTCTTCTAAAAAGAAACCAATTAAACCTTCCAAAAGATTTTTTGCCGATTCATTCCAAAACGGATCTTTTTGTTCTACTTTATCTTGCATAACCATCGTTGCAAGAGAAGAAATCAATCTATTAGTTTCTGCCAAACAACTCATTGCTTGATTATTATACTTTAGCTGTTCATTTTCACCTTTTGCTTCTATAGATAATTTTTCATAATTAATATAATTCTCATATTCATTAATAACAGGATCTAATATGTTAATCTTATTAGATAATTCAGGATTTCTAAAATCAATTGTCAATATTTTATATCCTTGATGTTCAAACATCTTCGATGTTGTATGATAAATCTCTCCTTTAGGATCGGTGATAAAAACACTTCGTTTCTTTTTTGCTCTTGCTATAAAAGTACAAGTTGGAATAACTGCTGTGACTGATTTTCCAGATCCAGTAGAACCCAAATATACATAATGTGGTGTTTCTCTGTCAAAATAAATACTTTTTAAATTATTACTATATGATATTGGAAAACCTGCTTCTTTAATATGATATATATTTTCTTTTTTGAAATTGTTTTTTATTTCTTTTTTTGTACTAAATCTAGCAGAACCATATTCATTATCATTTTTCACTTTATGCTTCATAATGATTGGTTCAATATACATAAATGCAATAATAAAAAGTGTCATAATCACAAGTAAAAATATTAGTCCAATATTCATGCTATTTCATAATCCTTATTTAAGTTTTTACAGTAATCCAAAATATCTTCTAATTTATCATTCGAATCAATACTAGACAAATAATCATTTAAATCTTCTTCTTGATTTTCATTAATTTTAATATCATTATTTTTCAAAAAAGAATAAGCAAAATATTTAATAATATCTTCTTGATTTTCATATAATTCTTGTTCATAAGCATAATATTGTCCTTGCTGTAATTGTTTCAATATATCGTGTGGATCTCCAAATTCTCTAGTTGCTTCATCAATATAATGTAAATTGCTTTTGCCCCATTCAAATAGATCTGATGTATAAATATCAACATTACTGTCTGCTATTTCAGAAAATACATCACAGATATATCCACTATCATATTGAGTAATATTATTACCATAAGTGAAGCTTAAATTTGATTCCAATTCCCTTAAAATTTCATCATACATATTAAATTCCTCTATATTTCAAAATCTTTTTCTTCAGAAACCAAATGTTCATCTATATCATATCCAAGATTATCACCAAAAAAATCATCAATTTCTGTTTCAGTTTCATAATCCATAGCACTATATAATTCTAATTCTTCACCATCTAAAGATACAATTTTACCTGTATTTTTTAATCTATCTTCAAAAGGCAATTCATCTTTCTTTGCTGGTAAAAAATAGTAACCTGATTTTAATGCAATATTTTTATCATAAGGATAATCAACAAAGTCTTTAATATATTTATTATTTCCTACATATAAATCTCTTTCTATTCCAAGTCCAAATGGGCCTTTAAAGTTTTGTAACTCATTTAATGATACTGTTCCCCATTCCCATTCATTTATATTACAATAACCAAATAGAATCCAGTCATCATCTCTTTTTTCAGCTTCAGTAATAAGCCATGTCCCTGCTCCAGCTGGATTAAAATATTTAACCAGTACTTCAGCTTTTCCTCCTAAACCATCTTGTGATCTAAAAGGATGTTCAATAAATTTTTTTTCTATTTCTTTTGTTAATAAATTCATAATTCTATATCCTCCTTTGCTTTAGAATCAAAATATTTTTTGCAATCTTGCTCAGTAATTTCTTTTATTCCACATAACTTTAATCTATCATTAATCCAAAATATTGATGAATTTAAACTATCATCTATATCATCATCAATAAAATCTTTTAATGTTTCACCTGAAAAAGATAAACCACCAGTTGATGATTCATCATCTTCTAATTTGTAATCTAACATATCCTTTACATATATATTACTTAAATTAAAACTATTTTCTTTACTATTTTCAATCATTTTTTCTATAACATATTCATCATCAAATTTTCTAATCATAAATGGATATTCTAAATCTTGTTCTGATTCTTTATCACTTTCATTATACATTTCTTCATAATCATCATATGATTCACCAATTCTAACATATCTATACGAAAAGTCTTTATCCTTTAAATAATTTAAACCTTCTATTATCGCATCCACATCTTCATACCCTTCACAAGTTTCATACCACTTAATATTATTCCAACCAAAATATTTTGCATATTCTGTTTCCTTATTAAAATCTAAATCTTCTAACAAATTCAAATATTCAAAATTTTTATTTTTTAAATATTTATTTGTAAATTTTTTTAATTCATTAAATCCTTTCTTTGTTGTCATTATCCTTACATCTGATCTATATCCCATATTTAAACCTCCTCACTAAATAAAAAAAATCAAGTTTTAAAACTTGATCAACTTTCACTATCTTTATATAAATTATCCATATACTCTTTATGTTTCTTTAAAACTTCTTCCCCTTCGTAAAGTGGACCAGAGTGCAAATCGCCTGCTATTCGTAACATTTCCTGTTTATTTATTATAGTAAATAAATATATTCTTCTAAATGGTGATTTATCAATTGCATTCCATATTTTTTCTGATTTATCAAATTTTTTAAAATCTTCAATTTTTTTAAAAAAGAAAAAATTTTCTCTATCATCTATAAAAAGTTCTAGATAATCTAATTTTTTATATTTTTTTGCTTTTTCTGTTTTGGTATTAATGACATTAACCAAAGCATCAATATAATCATCATACTTACCTAAATTATGACCAATACTATCAGTTAAATAAACCCATTCATCATCAATTGAAATGTATATTTTATGTACTCCTAAAGTTTCTTTGTCTTTTCTTGGAATTCCATTTTTAAGTAATTTTGCTTCATAATTTGGAATTTCTTTTAATCTAGCAGTTGATTGATTATAATATAATTTAGTTATTTCTACACCAAATGTTTCATTTGTTTTTAAATCTTCCAAAACAAAATCTGGTGCTTCTTTCTCTTCAATTAATCTGTACCTGTCTTCATTATCTACATTATAAACTTTATTTAAAATTTCTTTTTCCTTTTTTTTCTTTTTATATTGTTTATCGTTTATTTTTGACATGTATCTCACCAATATTTATTATACTATAAAATCACGAATATTCTTTATTAACATTGAATAACTTATCAAATTCATACTGTGCTTCTTCTAATTCTTCATTTATATCTTTAACAGCTTGTTTTATTTGATATTTATTTTTAAACTGTTGCCTTCTTATATTAGAAGAAAGTGCATTAATTAAAATAGATGTTCTATTCTGTTTTATATTCTTCTTATGATTCTTATAAATCACTTCTTGTAATAACTCATTTTCTGATAATTTAGGATTCTTATTTCTATAATTTGCATGATTAACAATTGCATTTAATACATAATTATCAAAATATTTTTCTTTATTTTTAATTAAACTATTATCAAAACTTTTAATATTATTACTTTCTGAAATTGTACTAAAGTAATGGTTGATTTTATTTAAAGAATTTTTAAAATTTTCATAGTCATTTTTAAATTCAGAATCTTTTTTTGAAAAAATATGTCTTTTTATTTCATTAGTTAAATTTCTAATTTCTTTGTTTTTTATAGAATTAAATTTGATTCTATTATTTTGGTTTATTTTCTTTTCAGAAATAAGTTCTCCCAATTTAATAATTTTTTCTTCAAGTAAAATATCATTTTTATCCCTAAGTAAAAAATTTCTTTCTTTTGGATTAAAATATTTCTTTAATTTTTCAATCTCTTCATTTGTTTCTTTAAGCAATGGTGTAAATACTTTTTCTTTATGAATATAATGTTCAATTTCATTTTTTAAAAATCCTAATTCTTTTTGATCAAGTTTACCTGCATGTCTATAAACGAGTTCTTTATTATTAGTTCTTTTAAAATTGGGTCCCTTTTCTGCAAATGATAAATGAAAATGTAAATGTTCTGTATTGGTATGAAGTGAAAACTGATAGCTCATATTTTTCACATCATCGAAACCACATTTTTTCAAAAACATTGGTATAATGTGTTTTGCTAAATCTTTTTCTAATTTTTTAATATCAACATTTTCCTCTAAATAATTTTTTGGGAAAGAAATAACTAATTTATAAATATTTGAATTCTCAATATATTTTTCATATTTTTTCTTTCTTTTCTCTATTTCATCCTTTGTTGCATATTCCCCATTTTCAAATATTATATTCATTTCTTTGTCTTTACCTATTTTCCCACTAAAATAATCAAGCATAAAAAATGCTTTTTTCTTTTCACTTGCATAATAATCAAACATATTCATTGTTGCATCATGTATTTGTGATTGTGTCTTATACTTATTATTTAGATTTTTGAAACTAGGAGTAAACATATTTTTCACTATGACTTTTGGAACATTAGTCATCATATTTTAATTTATCCCTATTTGTTTTGAATTTTTGTAAAGCTTTATTATTTTTAGGATTAAGTACTTTTTCAATCTCCATGTCTGAGTAAAACTGTTCTAGCAAATCACTAATATAACTAACTTTAAACATCAATCGTTCTAATAATTTATTATTTCTATCTATAAGACTTCCTAATTGATTATTATAATCACCCATGACAATTAAATGCTCTACTGCTTCTGAATATTTATTATCAACCTTATATTTTTCTACAATTGAATTTGCTTCTTCAGAAATGGTAATATGCTTTCTATAATTAGCCATGTTATATCTCCCTACCCATATCTAATGTTTTTTCATTAATATGCTTTTTTATCAAATCATTATATTCATCTGAATTTTCTATATCATATGAAATTTGCCAGATTTCATCTACTTCAAAATCTCTTCCAATTTCTTGTGCTGTATCATAAATTTTTTTATCTAGTTTACTAAATAAACCATCAAAATAAAATACCATATCAAATTCTTGCCTTGCCTCATCATATTGAAGATCAGCTACATTTTCATTTTTATGTACTGCATCAATGATTTCATTCATATGTGATTTTATATAGTTAATTGATTCATCATCATAATCATCTAAAAAATCATTTAGACTAACAATGTATTGAAAGCCTGTTGTCTTGTCCATTCCATAATTTACAATATCATTCGCTATCAACTTGTTTAGATTTAATTTTTCCATACTTTGCCTCCTCATCATAAATTTTAAGTAATCCTTTTTCAATTAATTCAATTAACATTTCACTAATAAATAATCCTCTAGCTTCTGCTTCTACCTTTACTCTTTTCCATAATATTTCTGGTATTCTTAATGTATATCTATGCATTTTTACCTCCTTTTTTAAATCACCAAAATGTGATAGACAATCCCAAATTTTTATAAATATTTTAACAAATATTTAAAGAGCATAAGAGATTGATGTCACAACACATATTTTTACTAGATTTTATCTAGATTATGTGTGACATCAAACTTATTTTGCACTTGCAAAATTATCCCCTTTTTGGGGATTGTCTATTTATAATTTACTTATTTTATAATACTTTCTATTGGTATCAATTGGGGATTGTCTTATCTTTAATTTATTATTTTAAAAATATTTAGGGGACTAATCATCATTTGAAAAATCAATCAAACTCATTCCATCAACACCAGTTCCATTTAATTCAACTTGATAATGTAAATGGGGTCCAGTTGAGTAACCAGTAGTTCCTACACCTGCTAGTTCATCTCCTGCTTTTACAGTTTTACCTTCTTCAACTTTTGCTGAATTTGGATATAAATGAGCATATAGAACCGTATATGTAATGTCTTCATCTACTTCACATTCAAGATAAATTTGATTACCTCCTCCACCTGAAGTATTGGTCTTATTTTCTTTATATGGGAAACTAACCTTTGTTATTTTGCCATCACATACTGCTTTTACTGGTGTATTATTACTAGTTGCTAAATCCCATCCACCGTGAACATCTGATTCTCCAAATACTACTCTTTCTTCCATAAAAAAAGATGTAACTGTTATTTTATGAAAATCAATTGGTGGTAAAAATGGTTTGTTTTGTTCACTATCAACTTGATTTCCTAATTCATAGTCTTTACATCCATCAAAATTTTTATATTTTTTTAATTCACATACTTCACTAATTGGAAGCATTTTATTTGTATCCTTATCTAAATTATCTACATAAATTTGATAAAACGATAAACTTTCATCTTCTAAATAAAAATACAATATTCTATTTAATGGTACATAACCTTTATTATTTTTTAATGCCATATTTACTGCTTCTTTATATTTATCAGAATAGTCTGCATTATTATCTACATAATCATCAGTAATATTTGCTCCAAAAAAATCTAATACCATTAATAATGGGATAAGCACTACTAAAAACATAGTAACTAATCCTACACTACTTCCCAGAACAAATTTTAAAATTTTACTTTTTTTCATAATATTTCCTCCAAAAAAAATCAACCTTAAAGTTGATTTATTAAATTTCCTATTTGGACTTAGATACTTTTAAGAGTATATCATCATTACTTTTTAAATACAATATTCCTCTTTTACGAAATGTTTCTACTGATTCCATTATAAAATTTGATTTCAAAACTGTTATATCATTTATCTTCATAAAACATACAGTATATTTTTTATTATCATCTGAAGTTACTAATGAAATACTATTATCTTCTTTTATAAATAACTCTAGGCTTCCATTAATTTTTATCTTTTTATTTTGTGAAAATTTATTTGTTTTAATTTTAGCCCTATGAAAAATAGAAAACATACAAACCAATAATTCTTTTGCAATCATTGGTGTAATTTTGATATTAAATTGTTTTGATATATTTTTGCATTCTTCTAACCATACATTATACTCTATTCCATTATAACCTTTGACTTTATTATTATCAGTTAATACACACATAATAGGTTTACCATAAGAATTACGCTTTAAACCAATTATGTTACCTGTTTCATCTAATTCATAACATTCTAATTCAGCATTATACATACTATCATATATAATTCCTTGATTGCGAGTTCTATGAGCTGTTCCATTTGCAAAATCATGAAAAATAGGATTAATATTATTATTAATATGTTCCCTAATAAGAACCAAGAATCCGATTATATCATATTCTGTAAATTTTCTTTTTTCAATTTTTTCTTTATAATATTTTAAATTTAATAGTTCCTTATCAGTCATATTTGTCATTTAAAAATCACCTATATCATTATATCACATTATAAAAATTACTACTTTTCACCCATCATTTCTCTTTCAAGTTCTGTTGCTCTAATCCATATTCTTAGCCTATTCTTTGAATCTATATTAAGTAAAAATTCACCTCTTCTTGCAGACATCAAAAAATTCTTTTGAGTATCCGTTAATGGATTCTGTTTAAATAATTCTAGATAAGCAAGTAGATCATCTTCTTTTAACATACCAATCATTTGATACTGACAGTTATTGAAGATAGCTGTCGAATGCCTTAAAATAGACTGACTACCTACAAAATCCTTTACTGATTGTGTTGCAACTACAAGTGAACCTGAATACTTTCTAATTCTTCTTGCTAATTGTCCAAAATTTCTTAATACCTCAAAATTGTTTTCATCAATAAATAAGTGAAATTCATCAGCTATAATCATTACATGTTTCCTATCTTCTAGCTTTAATTTATCATTTAATATTTTATTTGAAACAATACTGTTATTTAAATAAGTTAAAAGATTCAATGTTTGAGTATTAATCAGTCTTTGATTTCCACTATATAAAAGTTCTTGTAAATTAAATGCAATTAAATCATTATCTAAATTAATGGTTGTATAACCATCAAATAAATATGAATCTGTACCAGTTAAAAATCTTGATAATAAAATATCTAGTTGTTCTATGATTTTTGCTTTTTCTTTACTATCTACATCTTTTTTATATTCTGGTAAAAATTCATACAATTCAGAAAATATTGGATATTCTTCTGGTTTCATATTTTGAAGAGTATTAATAGAAGTATTCTTATAAATACCCTTTTTGTTATATAATTTTTCAACTATTGCTAATAACATAACAAGTTCTTTTTCTGAAATACTTTCAAAAGCTGTTTTAAAAAATGCTTCTAAAAATCCTAAATGTTTTGCTAAAGGACAATCTGTTTCTTTTGTATCATGATTTTCATCATCCGATGGAATAAATCTTATTTGTAATGGATTTATTATTCCTCCTGTTTTTGAATAAAGATCTATGTATTCACCATTATTTGATTCAACAATCTTTTTATACTCATTTTCAGCATCAAAAATAAAAATTTTTGTACCTCTTGCATATTCATTAACAATCATTTTTTTCATTGTATATGATTTACCTCCACCAGTTGAAGATATGATTGCCATATTATGTGAAGTTCTTGAATTGTTTAAAACAAATGGATCATAAAAAATAGGTAGTGAAGTATGAATATCCACACCAAACATATATCCATTTGAATCATTAAAATATGTTTTTGTAAAAGGAAAACCTGCACTTAATGTTAAGGTTGGAAGATAAAAACAATAATCTTCAAAAGTCTTAGTAGATATATCATAACTTTGCCATGCTTCCATTTGTCTTAATCTTGGAACATCTAATTTTATTTGATAAGAATCTGCTATTCTTTTTAGATCTCTAATTATTTCTTCTCTATGTTTTTTATCTCCTTCAACGATTAAAATTAATGATACTTCTTTAATCTTCTCATCACCATTTTTAATATCTTGCATTAAAGCTTGAAAGTTTTCTTTTTGGGTATCTAGTTCAGTTGCATCACTTAACTTTTTAGTCGTATTTCTATCAGTTAACAAAAATTGATATTGAGAATTCACCCACCTTATAAGTTCTTCTTGAGTGATACATTCTTGTATCCCAATAGAAACTCTTACATCTGGATAATTAAAAATATCTTCAAAAAACAACTCACTTACGAATGGTGGAACATTCTTAATAGTTAATATTTGAAAGTCTTTATCATCAAACTTCATTCTATCCGATTTTTCAGTAACATTCATTGGTGATACCAAACTTGGTAAATCACTCCAAACTAACTCATCAAGTGAATTAGAAGTGAGATAAAGATTCGATAAAAACTTATATATTTCTAACTTATTTGTAACACTTTCAATATAAATTCTTGGTACGATATTTAATGTAATATCTTCTATCTCATCTAATTGTTTATTCAATACTGCTGTATCTTTTGCAATTAAAACCCAATAATAAATACTTGATACCGTGAAATTTTTTTCTTCTAAATCATCTATTAACTTTCTTGATTCTTCTAAAAGAACTCTCTTCCCTTCATAATCCTGAAACCTTTCTATTTTTTTATCTAAATTAACTTTATTTGCATTTAAATTAAGTTTTTCATTTAACTTATAACATTTTAAATTTAGATTGGGAACTTGATATAATGTTTTTAACATCGTAAAAAACAAGTTTTTTTCTTGATTACTTGTTAAAGATAAATCAATTGCTTTTACCTCTATTAAAGTTGCAACCTCACCTGATTTTAAATATATTAACCCATCTTCACCTATTTCTTTAACATTAGAAATAGTTTTTGAATTTTTTATTCGTTTTTTCATTTGACCTTTAGATGAATACTTTCTATTTGTTTTAGAATCCATCTTTTTTGCTTTTTTTAAATTTTTGCTATCTTTAGTTTTTCTTTCCAATCTACTTCATCTCCATTTCTTTTATATGATAGTTCTTTACATCTAAATATGTATCTGAATAAAAGTGCAACAACTTTATACATTCTATTTTTCTTTGATACCTTTACTGGTAGCATTAAAAATATACATATAGTTAAATAAAATATTGAAAACAATTTATGACTTGAAAACGAAAATAACATTAAAAATGAAAACAACATAGGAAGCCCTATGTATAAATCTTGCATTTCAATATATTTTCCTAAAGTTTTTTTAATACTTGGTACTGTTATATACATTATTCATCTCTCCCTCTATATCTTCTTCTATACATACTTCTTGATGGAATAACATTAGACATTGCTTGTGCCATTGATTCTCTTCCAGCATTCATCATACCAGATCCAAATCTAGATAATTTACTAGATCTTTGATTAGTTGAATTGCCACTTCTAGACATTGAAGATGTCTGTAAATAATCACCCATCAATTTTAAGTTACTTCCAATGCTTCCAGATGAATAATCATTGCCACCGATTTTAGAAGCAAAACCAGATACTGCTTGTCCAACTTTACCTAGTGCTGAATTTCCTGCCTTGCCAACTTTAGATCCAACTGCATCTCCACCTTTTGCAATTGCACCAACTCCCATAAGACCTGCTCCAACTGCTCCAAGACCTGCTGTTGATGTTATGCCACCCATAGCTTGACCAAAGCCCATCATTGCCATTAATTGTTCTCTTCCACTATTTGCAGAAACATTTCCACCTATAAATTTATTTACAACTTGTGAACCAGTTAATAAGAATGAGCCACAACCTATATACATAATAGATTTAATTACAATATCCTTAAAAGTATTGTTAAAGAATGTTGTATCATTTATTTGTCCCATAACAATAGCTGTTAAAGAAATAATAAGCATAATTACTGCACCTTGTAACATTAGTGAAACAAGTTGTTGAATAACTGCACTTCTTCTTTCCTTATTTCCTATTGAAGTTGCAAATATAATTGGACTTATTACAAATAAAAATAAAAATTCTATTTGCCTTCGTGCTAACATCATTCCACAGAAAAATAAAGAATATAAGAAAAAGCCACCAACAATAACTGCCATTATCCAATTAATGCTATACTTATAATCTTTTTTATCTGGTAATATCCATCTAGATGATGTTACATATTTATCATTGTACATTTCTTTTGCATCAAAATTCCCATTAGAAACATTTTTTGCTATATTCTCACTCTTAAATTCATCAGATGCCTCATAACCATCTGAATAATCTATAAACATCGTTAACATAGAATCAGATATGGTTAAATTATTATTTGTAAATATATTGCCTGTGAATCCAGCAAGTTTTATTGAAAAAGTCGATGCTTGTACAAACAAAAAAGTACTCATAATAATAAATACACCACATTTAACAATTTCCTTTACCACTCCACCAGAGCTTAATCCCTCATCAGGATCAATGATTTTTTTAACAAATCTACTTATTGCAAATAAACCTAAAAGTGTTAAGGCAATTGTTATTATACCTTTTTGAAAAGTAATAAAGTTATTATCTCCAGAAACAGAGTTGATTATATCAAAAGCATTTAATCCTTTTAAAATATCAAATAATGAATCAATCAAGTTATAAATAAAATGTATTAAAGCCCATCCAAGAGTCCTTAATAAATCTAATGCTTTTAATAACATTCAAAACACCTCCTAGAATAAATCAATAATTAAATTTACAATTGAAATTGCTAATATAATTCCTACAATTCCAAACATAGTTTGTATAATTCTTTGTTTTACTTGTGCTTTTCTATCTACATCTACAACAGCATATAAAATAAATCCAACAATTAATGATACTCCAGCAGCTGCAATTCCAACTCTTAATGCCCAAGTTGAAAATGTTTGAATTGCTTTAATAATTGAATCAACATTATAACCTCCACCTTGTAAATGTTCTATTTTTAAAAATTGTAAATACTTACTCATAAATATTCCTCCTATACTATTACTAACATTTCATTAAATATAAAAAGAAAAAGCAAAGATGTGATATAATTTCACTAGAGTTATTTTGCATGTCGGCGATTTAACTCTTTTTCTTTGCTTTTTTCATAGACTACATATCTAAATCTTCATCAGATGATTTATCAATGTCATTATCTTTTTCTTTTTTTGAAGATAAGAAAGTTATTTTTTCAGCAACTACTTGAGTTGACTTTCTTTTTTCTCCAGATTCAGTTTCATAGGTACTTGTTTGGATTCTTCCTTTAACTCCAAGAAGATCACCTTTTTGACAGTATTCTGCTGTATTTTCAGCAACACCACCCCAAAGAATGCAATCAACAAAATCTGTATCATACTCTCCATCAGCGTTCTTATAACTTCTTGGTACTGCTAAGGTAATTTGTGATCTACTATTTCCATCATTTTCTAATTTTTCTACTTTTGGTTTATCTACTAGTCTTCCGACAATAACAATTTGATTCAACATAATTTCCTCCTTCTACAAATCAAATATTTAGTCATTTTATTTAATTCAGTTGACTATACCTGAATTTTTTTAGTTTATAAAATCACCACCTTTCAATTATGTACTTTTACTTCGTTCATCAGCATCACAAAGTTTAAGTATAGTTTCTTCAATTTTTTCCCATAAAATATCTAAGTAGTCATAACATCTTTGAAAATTTTTGAACTCTTTTCTATCTAGATATTCTCTATAAATATCCATATCAGATAAAACTAGACTAATATGTTCTTGAAAATCACTTAATGCTTCAATTTCCATAACTTTTATTCGTTCTAAATTTTTCATATATCTAAATCCTCCTTTTCTTGATCATTTAACCAATCATAATCAAATAACTCATCATCTTCATAAAGAGAGTCACTTACATTTTCAAATTTTTTTATATTTGAAAGTAGTGAATATTTGAAATATCCATATTTATTTTGAATATCATTATCATTTTCATCTTTAAAGTTTCTTTCTTTAGTTCTTGAAATTATATAATTAGACATTATTAATAAATCTTTATAATTGTGACCTTCTTTCATAAGTTCTTCAAATAAATCATCAAATAAAAAAGAACTACTATCATCTTCAGTAATATAGTTCCTTCTAATTAATTCTTTAGTTATTAAATTATGAGATATAAGTTCACTAGATTGTTCTAGTGTTTTATCTAATTTATCTTTTTTATTATTATTCTTTTGTTCTTGGGGGTTATCCGTTAACGGTTCTACCGATGTGGTAAATCCACCTTCGGTTAATTTAGTCATTTCAAGCCATTTAGGATATGGTAAATAATAAACTGAATATTTATACCTAAATTGTCCATTTGGTTCTCTATATTCATTAATTGATACATATTGAGCTTGTTTTAACTCGTTTAAAGAACTTTTTATAGAATCTCTACCATCCTTTGATAAAGTGACTAATCCATTTATGGAATAATCCCAATCTTTTGGAAGACTTAACATTAATGATAAAAGACCTTTTGCTTTTAATGATAAACTTTTATCTTGTAAGTGATAATTTGACATTACTGTATATCCAGTAACACCAAAAATTTGAAAATCTCTAATCTTATCATTCATTAACTCACCTCCCATATAAAAAAGAACTATTTCTAGCCCTTTACTTTTACAACATCTAGTGGTGATTCACATACAACTTTTAAATTATATTTTTCTAATAGTATTCTTTTTATATTTTCAAAATTACAATCTTTAATAGATATCTGAGCAAGATCTTCTACTGCTGTACTAACTTGATTGCTAAAATTTTGATCCCACATAGCATTTGCATTAAAATAAATTGCAAAATGATATGCTACATAGTTATCAAGAATATTATCTACTATATAATCATGAAGTTGTTTTTCACATGGTTGTACTATATTCCAAAATTCTTCATCTGTTATATCATTAAAATCATTTCTAAGCATATTTTCCTCCTAATTATATTATATAAAAATATATCAAAGAGAAAAAATGTGCGAAATTACATCAATTTAAATATAATAACTATTTGATTATTAGTACCATGTCTACAAGTAATAAGTGTAAGTGTTGTTGTATTTTTTTCTTTTATTATTTCTGCTTTACCAGTTTTATTAATGTCATAAATATCTACTACTTTATAATTGTATGTAATTCCTTTATATATGATAGTTGCTTCATCACCTATTGTAAGTTTATCTAATTTCTTAAAATAAGACATTCTTGCATTACCAGAATGACCAGCAATTATTACATTACCATTTACTTCATCTGGCATAGATGACCCATCTACCCATTCAATATTATAATTAACATTATTTAAATAACTATTTGGATCTACTAAACCTCTCTCTAAATTAATTTTAGGAATTTTAAGTACTGCAATATAATTAACTTTTACTTGCTCTTTTACTTCTTCTTTTTCTTCTAGAGGTTCTTCAATAGGTACAATAGTTTCTTCTTCTACATTATCATAAAATTCTTCTAATAATTCTTCATCTGCTTGATTAAGTCTTTTGGTATAAAAATAATCATATGATATTAATCCTATACCAATAAGAAAGATAAAAGAGCCGATTAATATAAACCAGCTCTTATTTTTTTCTTTTTTTGCTTCCATAAATAATTACACCTACACCTGCTATCATTAATGTTATTCCACTAAAAATTAATTCTTTATAATCTGTTGCATCTGTATTTGGTACTTCAACAATCTTTTTATCCTTCATTACTGATTTAATTATTTCTCCATCTTTTGTTATTTCAAAAAACATTTTTTCAGGATTAATTTCGTATCCCTCTGGAGCTTCTTTCTCAATAATATAATATTTACCATATTTTAATTTTTCTATAGTAATCATTCCATTTTCATCAGTTCTTCCAGAAAATACTAATTCATTAGTTTCAGCATCATAAATTTCAATTAATGTATTTGGAAGAGGATTATCATTTGAAAAATCTAATTTAGTGAATTCTAATGTTCCAGTAATATCTTCATCTTTCATTGTTGACTTAACTATTTCTCCATTCTCCTTTATTTCAAATGGCATTTTTTCTTCATTAAGTTTATATCCTTCTGGTGCTTCTTTCTCAATAATGTAATATTTACCAATTGGAAGTCTTTCTATTGTTATTTTACCTTCTTCATTTGTTCTTCCAGAAAATACTAGTTGACCATCTTCTGTATAAATTTCAATTAATGTATTTGGAAGAGCTTTAGATTCAGATATATCTGTTTTAGTAAATTCTAATTTACCAGTTTTTAAAATATTAAGTATTGCTTTAGAATAAAAAATAGTTGGTGTATATTGATCTTTATATACAAGTTCTACTTCATATTGATTTTCATCTAAAACATAATTATCTAAAGTTTCAATTTCTTTGACATAATATTTTCCTAAATATAATTCATCAAAAACAACTTTACCTTCTTTGTCAGTAGTTTTAGTAGCAACTAGAGAATCTTTTTGATAGATTACTTTTCCATTCCAAACAATATCTTCTTTAGCATATAATCCAAATTTTACTCCCTCTAAAGGTTTGTTTTTAAATTCAATACCTTCTTCTGTTATTTCAACTACTTCACCAGTTTTTTCTATTTGAATTTCACCTTTTACTCTTTGGTTTTCAAACTTAGTATCAAAAATAATTCCATATTCAGAATCAGTTCTTAAATTTGAATTTTCATCAATAGTGAATTCGTGAGATTGGGTATTCCATAAATATCCATCTATAACTTGATCTACTTCTTCAAGTCTATAAGTTCCAGTCATTAATGGATATGCAGTAGTAAATTCACCATTCTCATCTGTTTCCCATTCGCAAATAGTAGTTTTATTTGGATATGTAATTGTTTGACACACATATTTATTATTTTTTACATCAAAAATTTTAAACTTTATATGACTCCTTTTAATTACTTCTCCTGTTTCAGAATCAATTTTGACTACTCTTAATTTAGCTTTTATTGGAGCATTTGAAATTACCTTTTTAACAACAGCTCCAACATTTTTTACTTCAATAGTAAAATCTGCAACTTTCTCATGACCTTTTGTTGTTGTTAATTGTTTTACTGTATATGTACCATAAGGTAAAGTGAATCTGAAAACACCTTGTGAATCAGTTATTACTTCTTTTACAAGTTCTCCTTTATTATTATATACACCAAATTTTACTCCAACTTCTGGTGTCATTATTTTTGTTTCATCACTTGCATATACTTTAGTAAATTCAAAATCTAATTTAATTACTTGTTCAAAAACTTGTACAGTAGGATTTAGATTATCTTCTGTTATTTCAAAATAATATTTTGTACTATCTAATAAATATCCTTCTGAAGCTTTTTCTTCAAGTAAATAAAATCTTCCTAATTCTGGAAGATAATCAGATGTATTTGTTCCATCTGCTTTAGTTGTAACAGAACCCATTCTTGTTCCATCTTCTTTATAGATACCATAAACAGCACCACCTAAAGTTGCTTCTCCTTGTGGTTTATTAGTTCTTGTTTCCATATCTTTTTTATTTGGTGTTACCCTACCACCTATTATTTTTAAAGTAAATTTACTATGAACTGGATCATAATTTCCAACTCTAAAAACATTTTGTGAATGATCACTAAAGTAAACAATTGGTGGTATTTCATATTTTGTTGCTTTCTTTTCAAATGTTATACTAGCTTCTCCTACTTTAGTAGCAGTTACTGATAATGTATTACCATTTATTTTAGCAGTAACATTATTTGTTCCAGTTATTTTATATTCACTTAAAACATTATTATAATCAGTTAAATCTTTTGTACTTCCAATAGGTAAAACTAC
Source organism: uncultured Bacilli bacterium (assembly GCA_947632405.1). Lineage (GTDB taxonomy): Bacteria > Bacillota_I > Bacilli_A > RF39 > UBA660 > UMGS995. The sequence goes on from CANRPE010000015.1 coordinate 34,064, forward strand.
TCCACTTTCAAATTGTGGTGTTTTATAATGATTAGATACTAATCTTTCTAATTCAGCAATTTCAGAATTAAATTTTGAAGTTTCAGAACCATTTAATGTATCAGTAAAATAGATATTAGATTCAGGATTGGTTGTTCTCCAAATCATTACTTGTGTAACAGCATACCATTTGTTATCACTATGATCTATTCCATTATCATTATATTGATATCCATAATAAGCAAGTAAAGAAATTCTTTCCCATTGTTCTTCTGTAAAACCTAATACTTTTTCATAGTCTTCTCTAATAACATCATAATAAGGTAAAATATTATTAATATCAGCATATGGTTGAAGACAATAAACAAATTTATTATCTTCACTTCTTCTTAAAAATTGAGCTTGTTGATATTTTTTAGAACCATCTGGTTTTACTTTTTGAATATAAATATTATCGATATGTTCACTTGGCCAAATAGCTTGACCTGTGTACTTTTCAGCATGAACAACATTTGAATTAAATATTGTCATTAAAAAAAGTATGCTCATCATAGCATACTTAAAAAGTTTCTTTTTCATATTTCATCCTTCCTTTAATTTTTAACTTTGAGCATATCTCCTAAATATGCACCCGAATAACTATTAATATTTGTACAAGAAAAACTAATAACATCATCTAACTTATTTCCTGCATCAATACAAGCTTGATGTGTTGCATCATAAGTACCATAATCTTTTACAGAATAATCCACTCTTGCCCAACTCCACATTGGTGAATTGTAATAATCATATTCACTTATACCTAAGTCATCCCAAATTGTTTTTTCTTTTTTTACAGGTTCGGATTTTTCTTGTTCAACCTTTTTAGGTTCTTCATTAGTTTTTTCTACTTTTTTATCAATAGTTTCATTCTTTTCTACGACATTAGAGTCACTAACAATATTGCTCTCCATATTGTTTTGATTATTATTAGAAATATTGTTATTGTTGTTTTCAACAATTTCATCATTAACTTCATCATTTTCAGTAATAGGTTCATCTTTAATTACCTCCATATCTTCTTCTTTCTTGACTTCATTATTTGAGTTATCAAGATTCAATTCTTTATTGTTATTCTGATAGCAATAAAATAAACAAACAATACTTGTTAAAAATATAAATGTAATTAGTATAAATTTTTTCAATCTACTTCACCTCTTACTAAAATGATATATAATTTAAAGCAATATTTCTAGGGTGCAACTATCCTAAATCATAGTCATCACCCCTTTCAATATTCTTATACTTAGAATAATTTTGTAATGCTTCTATTATATATTTTTCAATGTATCTTTTATCTCTTGTCAACAATTCTGGTGGTAATGCATTTTCAATATTTGCTTTATTAAAAGAAATTTGAGTATGTTGATTACCTTTTTCCTCACACAAAATCTTATCCAAAATTTCATCATTCAATTTATTTTCATCTTCTAATTTTCTAATTCTTATGGCTTGTGCATGGGATGGAGTTGCTTGATTATAATCTATTTCATCTGCTACTAGTTGCTGACTTCCTTTAGATAAAAAAGATAATTCAACAGCTGGTTTAATTCCCATAGTTAATGGTTCATTTTTATTAATCACCGTTTTATCGACATATTCTAATAATTCTGGAATTAAATAAGTTAATCTAATATACCTTTTTACATTAGTAGCACTTTCTCCAAATTCTAATCCTATTTTTTCAGCAGTGCTCAGCTTTAGTTCCTCAGGGTCCAAAGTATCTATTTTTTTCCCTTGATGTTTCATTGCCTCTAATTTCATTTTATATGCAAATGCTTTTTCTGATGGTAGAATTTGTTCTCTTTGTAAATTAGAATCAACCATATCTATTATTGCTTGGTCATTTGATAATTCTTTAACTATAGCTGGTATTTTAATTTCTCCAATTTGTTTCATGGCTAGTAATCTCCTATGTCCAGAAATCATCTCATATCTATCATTTCCTTTTTTTCTTATAACAACAGGATTTAATAATCCATTATTTTTAATGCTGGTTTTTAATTCAAAAAAACTCAAATCTTCTTCTACCTTAAATGGATGATTTTTAAAACTGTCTATCAAAGAAATATCTATATCTTCAACTTTTAAATTTTTCATTTTTACCTCCTTTCTAATCGCATAAAAAAAAGCACATTTTTGTGCTCAAACATTATTTAAATCATTACTATAATTCTTTCGGACAATTTGGTTTATATCGTACATCACTAAATCCATAAACCTTTTTACAATCATTACAAATAATTGCTATTTCATCTAGTCCATAAATATCTTCACCATTTCCTTTTTGAATAATGACATTTTTCCCATTACATTTAGGGCAACATACTTCGTTTTTATGAACGGTTTCCTGACTACAGGAATCTCTTATTATCTCATAACCATTTCTATTATATTTAGGAACAAATTCATCTTTTAAAAATATTTTAATTCTTCCAAACATAAACTCCAATTTGTCAATTTTCTTCTCAGTATGATAATGACCACAATACCATTTATCATAAGAAATTAATTCTTCAATTTCATCTAAAAATTTTTCCATAGATTTATCTACTTTTAATTGATCTACAAATGGCATAAATGTTTCTTTTGGCTCATATTTTAATGGGCAAGTATGAGATAATACAACATCTATATGTTTTCCTTTATATTTATTTTTTATTTTAATTTTTTCACTATCTTTTAATTGTTCATCTTTAAACCATTGATACCCATTAACTAATCTATAATCTTTATCTACCGAATATGCTCCTCCAATAACAAGAACCTTTTTATTATCAATATCATAACATTCACCATTTTTTGCAAAAATAATATATGGATATTCATCCTCTATAAATACTTTGCCACCAAACATTTCTTTTTCTTTATAAGAATGTATATTTTCTGGTCTTTCTTCATGATTTCCTTGAATACAAAACAATTTAATATTATATGATTTAATAAATTTTTTTAATTTTTCATCTCTTTCATTTAAATAATAATTTATTCCAACATCACCTAAAATTATTATCATATCATCCTTTGTTGCATTTAAATGATTTAATCTAAAAAAATCACCATGTGTGTCACCTGTTATATATATCATATTAAACATCACCTCACTTTAAAAAGTATAATATTTCTTTTCAAATAAAGAAAATGTGCGAAATTACATAAAAATCTAGCATAAAGCTAGATTATCTTAATATCGGTCAAAAATATGTAAGGGCACACAGCACCTCCTGCATTTATGTGATTAGATATAACTATCACATCACTATTGTTTCCAAAGGCATTAAGCACTCTATTAACTCTTTCACTTGGAGATAAAGTTTCATCAGTAGTACGAGTCATCTTTACATCTAATCCAAGATCTTTTAATCTATTATATATATAATCAGATATTTTTAAAGTATATTCTTTCTCAATTATCCCATTGCCACTAGCACCCGGATCATTTCCCCCATGTGCAGGAATAGGAAAAGTCCAAAAATATCATTATTTCTTAAAATTCAATGTTCCATTCTATTTCTAT
>CANRPE010000016.1 GCA_947632405.1 uncultured Bacilli bacterium
AAATTGCTTAAAAGATATTATATATGATTATAAAATTTACTGCACAACTTCTGTGCACTTCATTTTTTAAATTACATTAGAAAAATAAGTAATTAATTTTTATTTCTTTCATTTACTAATTAGTATTATACGTGCTAAAATATTATTGAGGTGAAAATATGAAAGTATTTGTAACAGGTTGTTGTGGTTACATTGGTAGTCATACTTGTGTTGAATTATTAAATAAGGATTATGAAGTAATAGGTTTAGATAATTTTAGTAATAGTAAAAAAGAAACTTTAGAAAAAATTAAAACTTTAACGGGAAAAACAATTAAATTTTATGAAGGAAATATGCTTGATGAAAATTTATTAACACAAATATTTTCTGAAAATGAAATTGAATGTGTAATTGATTTTGCTGCATATAAAGCTGTAGGTGAATCTGTTCAAAAGCCAGTTGAATACTATATTAATAATGTGGCAACAGTTCTTAATTTATTAAAAGTAATGACTAAATTTACTTGCAAAAAACTTGTATTTAGTAGTAGTGCAACAGTTTATGGTGATCCAGAAGTTGTTCCAATAACAGAAGAAGCTAAAACAGGAAATACAACTAATCCATATGGAACTAGTAAATTGTTTGTTGAACAAATATTAAAAGATTTATATAAATCTGATTCAAATTGGGATATTTGCATATTAAGATATTTTAATCCAATTGGTGCTCATCCTACTGGTTTGATTGGCGAAGAACCAAATGGAATTCCAGCTAATTTAATGCCATATATATCAAAAGTTGCAGCTAAAAAATTAGAATGTTTATCAGTATTTGGTAATGATTATGATACTAAAGATGGAACAGGAGTAAGAGATTATATTCATGTTGTTGATCTTGCTCGTGGCCATATTAAAGCTGTAGAAAAACTTAATAAAGAACAAAAAGGATTATATATTTATAATTTAGGAACAGGAGTTGGCTATAGTGTCTTAGATATGATTGCAGCTTTTGAACATGCTAATAATATTAAAATTAATTATAAGATAGTACAACGTCGTCCTGGAGATATAGCTACTTGTTATAGTAATCCAACTAAAGCCAAAGAAGAATTAGGTTTTACTTGTGAGTTTACTTTAGAAGATATGGTAAGAGATGCTTGGAATTATGAAAAAAATCTTAAATAAAAGATTTTAAAATTTATTTTAGTAAATAATTAAATTTAAATAGAAAATACTAAAAGAAGAAACATAATAAAGGAGCGTAAATTAATATGGAATTTAAAGAAATTACAGCAGAAGAATTTGATTTATTTTCAAGTAAACATGAACAAACGAGTTTTAGTCAAACTAGCTCTTGGGGAAAATTAAAGGAAGTAAATGGTTGGAAAAGTCATTTTTTAGCTCTATATGATCATAAAAAAATTGTAGGTGCAACACTTTTATTAACCAAAGATTTACCTATTATTCATAAAAATATGTGTTATGCTCCTAGAGGATTTTTAATTGATTATAGTAATACTAAGTATTTAAAAGAATTTACTAATAATATAAAAATTTATGCTAAAAAACTTAATGCTATTTTTGTAAAAATTGATCCATATCTTAGTTATCAAGAAAGAGATTTAGATGGAAATATTGTTAAAAATGGAAAGAATAATAAGAAAGCATTTTCTAATTTAATTAAGTTAGGATATAAGCATTTTGGATTTAACCTAATGCAAGATACACTTCAACCTAGATGGATTTTTATAACTGAAACAAAAAATAAAACTGTTGAAGAAGTTATGGCTGGTATGGATTCAAAAACAAGACAAATCATTAGGAAAAATGAAAGATTAGGTATTACAACAAGAGAGTTAACTTATGATGAATTACCACTTTTTAAAGATATTATGCAGCATACAGGTGATAGAAGAAATTTTATTGATAGGCCTTTATCGTATTATCAAAATATGTATAAAAATTTAGAACCAAACGGAATTTTAAAGATTTTAATTGCTGAATTACATGCTGATAAATTAATTAAAAATTTAAAAGAAGAAATTAATACATATCAAAAAGAGTATGATGATAGAAAATATAAGCATGATGAAAAAATTAATATTATGAATGAAAATAAATACCTTCAAAAACAAAAAGCTACTGAAAATGAAATTAAAAGAGTAACTTCAAAATTAGAAGAAATAAAAAAACTTCAAAAAGAAAATGGAGATACAATTACTTTAGGTGGAATTTTATTTTTAATTCATGGTAATGAAGTTGTTTCACTTGTTGGTGGTTCTTATGAAAAATTTATGGAATTTCAATCTGCATATACTGTTCATTGGGCAGGATGCAAATATGCAATTGAAAAAGGTTATGATCGCTATAATTTTTATGGAATTACTGGTGACTTTAGTGAAGATAATCCATTAGTAGGCTTGTATTTATTTAAACGAGGATTTGGTGGAAAAGTCGTAGAATTAATAGGAGAATTTGATCTTGTCATATCAAAATTTTGGTTTTTTGTTTATAATGCTTCTTTTAAAATTTATCATAATTTAAAAAATTTAAAATCAAAAATTAAATAATTGACGAATGCTTAGAATAAAAGTATCATAAATAAGAGGTGGTAGTATGTTATATCAATTAAAAACTAGAAAAAAAGAAATCATAATTATTTTATTTATTTTAGTATTTGCACTTTTTTTTACATATAAAATATATTATAAATTTAAAAATTTAAGAAATGTTGACTATAATACTCCAACTATTGACACTACTTTTCATGAAAAAACAGGAGCAGAAATAAATTTAACTAAATTAACTCCAGTTACAGATGCTATTGGATTATCTTCACGAGCTTATACTTTTACAATTAAAAATACTACTAATTCTAGTTTAAAATATTCTATTACAATAGAGGATAATGCAAAAAAAATAAAAAGTGATGATTGTTATGAGTATCAGATTCCACATAATTTAATAAAATTTTCTATTCATAAAAAAGGTGAAAAGAATAGTATTTATACTTTAAATAATTTAATAAATGGTGAAGTATTAACAAGAATTATTAAGTCAGGTCAAGAAGAAGAATATACAATGAGATTTTGGATATCAGGTGATTCCTTACAGATAGGAACAAATCTTCATTATCATGGTTTAATTAAAGTAAATGATTTAGGAGCTCAAGTAGCAATTAGTAAATAATTAAATTAAACAAAAACTTATATTTATGTAAAGTAAAAAAAGTAGTTTTTGTTTTTATTTACAAAAAAATAAAATTTAGATATAATCAAAGTAAGTTAGGATGTGGACTATTATGGAAAAGAAAAAGAAAGAAAATAAATTAGGGTTAATTGTATTAATATTTAGTATAATTATTTGTTTATTGACAGTTAGTTATGCAATTTGGACACAAATGTTTCCAGGAACAAAAGAAAATAAATTAAATACAGCAACATTAATATTAACAATGAATGAAGCAAATAATACTGCTATTTCATTAACTAATGCTGTACCTGTTTCTGATCAAAAAGGTTTAACTTATAAACCATATACTTTTACAGTAAAAAATTCAGGAACGGCTAGTGCAAATTACAGAATTATGCTTGTTAATGATACTAATTCATATGAAACAGATGGTTGTGAAGATATGAAATTAGACTGGTCAAATATTAAATACTCTTTTGCTAAAAATAATGAAGTAACAACAACAGGAGTTTTATCTGATACTGCAGGAGTATTAAATATAGGAACTATTAGTCCTAAAGAAACAGATTCTTACAGTTTAATTTTATGGATAAGAAGTGAAGCAACATCTGAAATTATGAATCATCATTTTCATGGAAAAATCAAAATAGATGCTATTCAAAGTGATCAAGCTCTTAGTGATTAAAGACTTCGTTTAAGTCTTCTTTTTTTAAAGATGATACATAAAATGATAGTATAGTGATTAAGGGACGTGATATAGTGAAAGTTATCATTTGTGCAGGAGGAACTGGAGGACACATTTATCCAGCTATAGCAATTATTAATAAAATCAAGGAAAAAGAACCAACTAGTGAGTTTTTATATATAGGAACAACAGACCGAATGGAAAAAGATTTAATACCTAACTTAGGAATTCCATATGTTGGAATAGAAATGGAAGGATTAAATCGCAAAAATATTTTAAAAAATATCAAAGTATTAATAAAATATAAACATGCTATAAATAGTGCTAAAAATATTATAAAAAATTATAATCCAGATATTGTAATTGGAGTAGGTGGTTATATTACAGCACCTGTTTTAATTGCTGCTTATAAGTTAAAATATAAAATATTAATTCATGAACAAAACTCAATTCCAGGAGTTTCAAATAAACTAATTGCAAAGTATGCAGATAAAATCTGTGTTTCACTTCCTAATTCAACTAAATACTTTGCTAAAGATAAAGTAGTTTATACTGGAAATCCTCGAAGTGAAGAAATTTTTTATATTAAAAAGAAAAATAAAGAAGAATATGGATTAACTAATAATAAAAAATTAGTAATTATGGTCATGGGGTCATTAGGATCAACGACAATGACTGAAAAAATAAAAGAAATGATTCCAAAATATAAAAATAAACCCTATCAAGTTTTAATTATCACGGGTAAAAATTATTATGCTGAATACGAAAAAATAACAATTCCTAAAAATGTAGTTATCGTTCCATTTATTGAAGATTTTACTTCTCTTTTAAAGTCAGCAGATTTAATTATTTCACGTGCAGGAGCTTCTACAATTGCAGAGATTACTTCCATTGGTATTCCATCTATTTTAGTACCATCTCCATATGTTACAAATAATCATCAGTATAAAAATGCTAAAGAATTAGAAGATATTGGTGCAGCGAAATTGATTCAGGAACAAGATTTTTCTACTGCTTTAGTTTTAGAACAAATTGATAAAATTTTAACTGATCAAACATTGTATCAAAAAATGAAAAAAAGTTCAGCGAGTTTAGGTGTAAAAGATTCTGCTACTAGAATTTATTTAGAAATAAAAAAATTAGTAAAGGAAGATACAAAATGAAAAGTTGGATAGATGAATTAAAACTACTAAATATTGGTAAAATAGAAATAAATGTTTCTTTAAAAAAATATAATACTTATAAAATTGGTGGTAAAGCTGTTTGTATTATTTATCCAAAAAATATTGAAAAATTAATTACATTAATGAAGTTTATTAAACAAAATAAGTTAAAATATAAAATTTTAGGTAATGGTTCAAATTTGATTTTTAGTAATGAATTATTTGATGGAATTTTAATAAAATTAACTGAATTTGATAATATTCATATTTTTCAAAATAAAATAAAAGTAGGTGCAGGCTATTCTTTAATGAAATTATCAAGAGTTGCTTTAAAAAATTCTTTAACTGGTTTAGAATTTGCAGCAGGTATTCCTGGTACTATTGGAGGAGCTATTTTTATGAATGCAGGGGCTTATAAAAGTGATATGGGATATGTAGTTCAATCAGTAAAAGTTTTAACTCCAGATTTTAAAATTGTTGAGTTAGAAAATAAAGAATTAAATTTTCATTATCGAACTTCTTTTTTTAAAACACATAAAGACTATATTTGTTTAGAAGCTATTATTCGTTTAGAATATGGTAAAAAAGAAAAAATAGAAGAACTTATGAAAAATCGTTTAAAAAGAAGATTAGAATCACAACCTTTAAATTATCCAAGTGCAGGTAGTGTCTTTCGAAATCCAAAAGATATGTTTGCTGGTGAATTAATTGAAAAATGCAAACTAAAAGGTAAAAAAATAGGTGGCGCTATGATTAGTAATAAACATGCTAATTTTATTATTAATTATGATGATGCCAGTAGTAATGATATTAAAGATTTAATTTTATATACACAAAAAAAAGTAAAAGAAAAATATCACATAGATTTAGTAATTGAACAAGAATTTGTAAATTGGGAGTAGATACTATGGCAAAAAGACTTGTAAAAAAAAGAAAAATAAGATTATTTAGATTTTTTCTAGTAATGATTATACTAGGTCTTTTTGTCTTACTAGTTTATTATTTTTTTAATGATAATATTAAAAATATTATTATTAAAAATACTAGTTATTTAAATGATGATTATATAATTGAACTTGCAAATCTTCAAAATTATCCTAGTTTTTGGTTTACTTCTAGTACAAAAATTAAAAAACGGTTAAAGAAAAGTATTTATATTGAAGATGTTAAGATTAAAAAGAAGTTTTATAATGTCTTAGTACTTGAAATTAAAGAAAATACACCCTTATTTGTATATGAAGGTGATCAAACTATAGTTTTTGAAAATAAAGAAAAATTAAAAGTAGAAGATGAGATTGATCTTTTTAGAGTTCCTAGACTTATGAATTATGTTCCTGATACAAAGTATCAAGAATTTATTAAAGGGTTACAAAAAATTGATAGAGAAATATTAGGTAAAGTTTCAGAGATTACATATAAACCTAATGATTATGATAAAGATAGATTTTTATTATATATGGATGATGGAAATAGTGTATATTTAACACTTACTAAATTTAAAATGTTAAATTATTATAATAAAGTATTAACTCAATTAGATGATAAAAAAGGAATTTTATATTTAGATAGTGGAAATCATTTTCAAATTAAGGAATAGGAAAGAAAGAAGTATTTTTCTTTTTTTTTATATAATAAAACTTGTTCAAAAAAAATATTTATAGTATAATGATTGTAATAGGATTGGAGTGATGCTATGAGTTGTTATTATACCGGTATTGAACTTGGTACTGATACCATAAAAATACTGGTTTGTAGTAAAGTAGGTAATCAATTTCATGTAATCGGTCAAGTTTGTGAACCATCACTCGGTATAAAAAAAGGTATTGTTATAGATTCAAAACAAGCTATTAGTTCGATAAAGAAAGCTTTAAAAAAAATAAATGAGATGCTTCAAATAAAAATTACAAAAGCAATTGCTTTAATCCCTCCAATTAATTGTAGAACTGATATTGTAATTGGAAGTTGTGATATAGCAGATTATCAATGTATTACGGGTGAAGATGTTACTAATGTTTTAAAAGATTCTTTAGTTGGTCAAATTCAAGATGATGAAGAATTAATCACAGCAATTCCAATTAGTTTTAAAGTAGATGAAGAAGGTAATATTAAAGATCCAAAAGGTATGGCTGGAAAATCATTAGAAGCTAGAGTATTAATAACTACTTCGCCAAAGGATTTAGTTTATAAAATTTTAGAAGTATTAAAATTAAGTGGTTTAGAGGCTATTGATGTATGTTATTCCACAACAGCTGATTATTATACTTCAAAAAATCAAAATTTAGATAAATTAGTAGGATCTATTATTAATATTGGGGAAGATAAAACTACAATTTCAATCTTTAATAAAGGTATTATGATTAAAACTAAAATATTAAATGTAGGTAGTAAAAATATTGATAATGATATTACATATATTTATAAAACTCCTAAAAAGGAATCAAGAAATTTAAAAGAAAATTTCGTAGTAGCAGCATCTAGATATGCTGATATTAATGAAGTATATGATATTAATTTGAAAGATGGAAAAAGTAAGCAAATTAATCAATTAGAAATATCTAAAGTAGTAGAAGCAAGATGCGCTGAAATATTAAATTTAGCAAAAAATGAATTAAAAAACTTAACAAAAAGAGAAATACGTTATATAATTGTTACAGGTGGAGTAAGTGAACTTGCAGGGTTTCAATATTTAATAGAAGATATTTTTGGAATCAAAGCAAAAGTTTGCAATATTACTACTATGGGAATTAGACATAATAAATATAGTAGTGTTTTAGGAATTATTAAATATTTTGATAGTAAACTATCTTTGCGTGGTAAAAAAATAAACATGCTAAGTGAAACAGATATTAATAATTTAATTACAATAAAAGAAGAAAAAGAAAATAATACTAATATTATTAATAAAGTATTTGGTCGTTTTTTTGAAAATTAAGGAGGAACAGATATGGTAGGCGGATTAGAAATGGATCAATTAGCTAAGATTAAAGTAATAGGTCTTGGTGGCGGTGGCGGTAATGCCATCAATAGAATGGTAGAATCTGGAGTAAAAGGTGTAGAATTTATTGCTGCTAATACAGATTTACAAGTATTAAATAGTTCAAAAGCAGATGTTAAAATTCAAATTGGTGCATCTTTAACAGATGGATTAGGAGCAGGTGCAAGACCAGAAATTGGTAAAGAAGCAGCTGTTGAATCAAAAAAAGAAATAGAAGATGCCTTAGCTGGAGCAGATATGGTATTTGTTACTTGCGGCATGGGTGGAGGAACTGGTACAGGAGCTGCACCTATAGTTGCTGAGATAGCTCAAGCTCTTGGAGCTTTAACTGTAGCAATTGTTACAAAGCCTTTCTCTTTTGAAGGGAAAAAAAGAATGCAAAATGCATTAGAAGGTTTAGAAGAATTAAAGAAACATGTTGATACTTTAATTGTTATTCCAAACGATAGATTAAGAGAAATCATTGATAAAACAACACCAATGTTAGAAGCATTTAAAGAAGTTGATAATGTATTACGTCGTGGTGTTCAATCAATCTCAGATTTAATCGCAGTAGTTGGACTTGTTAACTTGGATTTTGCAGATGTTAAAGCTGTTATGGAAAAATCTGGTCATGCTATTATTGGTATTGGTATTGGTATGGGAGAAGATCGTGCTATTGAAGCTGCAAAACAAGCTGTCTCATCACCACTTCTTGAAACTTCGATTGAAGGAGCTACTGATGCTATTATTAATATTACAGGTGGTGTAAATTTAACTTTATTTGAGGCAGAGCAAGCAGCAGAAGTTGTACGTGCCGCAGCAAATACAGATATTAATACAATTTTTGGTTCCGTAATTAATGAAAACTTATCTGATGAAGTAATTGTTACTGTTATTGCTACTGGTTTTGATAAAAATGGTAAAGAAGTAGAAACAACTCAACCAATTTATAGTAATGTTCAACAAACAAGAAGAAATCAAAGACCAGAACCTGAAGTAATTTATCAAACAACTCCAGCAAGTGAAATATTAACTCCAGAAGATAATAGTGATGATGACGATGATACTGAATTTGATTTACCACCATTTTTAAAAGATAGAAATTATTAGGAATTAGTCAATATATATTGACTTTTTTCTTTGCAAGAAAATAATTTAGTGTTATAATTTTTATAGTGAGGAGTTATACATTATGGCAAAAAAGAAAAAGAAGAAAGAACCAAAAAAGAGTTTTGAACATTCTATAGAATTGTATGGTGTATTACTAGTTTTAGGAGCAATTTTAGGATTAGGAAAATATGGGATGGTAGGAAGATTTATTACTTCATTTTCTGTTTTTTTATTTGGTTCTATATATATGTTATTTTTATTAGCTATTTTTATTATTGGTGGTTATTTAATTATTAATCGTGAATGGCCTGATTTTTTTACCAGTAAATTAATAGGGTTATATATATTTACATTAGGTTTATTAATTTTAATGCATCAAGGTTTTGTTACAGCTAAAGATCATAATATGATAATGATTTTTCAAGAAACAATGGATCAATTAGTAAGTGGTTTTAACAGTATAATGAAAACGGGAGTTTTATCTGATTTTTCTGCAGTAGGCGGTGGAATTATTGGTGGTGTTTTTGCAATTTTATTTGATACATTATTTTCATATACAGGAATGCAAATAGTATCTTGGACATTATTGGGAATAGGTTTTTTCCTATTTATAGGTTTCTCAATCTTTGATACATTAAAAGAAAAATGGGAAAATAAAGAACCAAGAGAGAAAAAAGAAAAAATAAAAGCTGACAAGCCAAAAGGCGTAATAATTAAAGATGGAACTGAAGAAATTACTACAGAATTAAAAGATGATGATAAACATATTAAGATTAGTAGTATTAATGAGATAACAAAAGTTGATCAAAAACCAGAAGAAAAAGCAAATCAGTTATCTGAAAATAAAGTTTCAACAAATAAAGATTATAAATTACCAAGTATTGATATTTTAGATAAACCAAAGAAAAAGAGTAAAGCAACTGATCAAAGTATTATTGAAAAGAATATTGTTACTTTAGAAAAAGTATTAAGCGATTTTAAAATTAGTGGAAAAGTAGTTGAAGTACATATTGGTCCAACTGTTGTTCAATATGAATTAGAAATTGCTAGTGGTACAAGAGTTAATAAAATTACAAGTATAAATAGAGAAATATCTTTAGCTCTAGCTAAAAAAGATGTTCGAATTGAAGCTCCTATTCCTGGTAAAAATACAGTTGGAATTGAATTTGCTAATGATGATCCAACACCTGTTAGTTTTTATGATATTATTAGTAGTAGACAAATGATGAATTCTTTTGATAAGAAATTAATGGTACCACTTGGTAAGAGTATCATGGGTGATATTGGAGTATGTGAAATTAATAAAATGCCTCATTTATTAATTGCTGGTACAACAGGTAGTGGTAAATCAGTTTGTGTAAATGGTATTATTTGTTCTATTTTGATGCGAGCACGACCAGATGAGGTAAAACTTGTTATGGTTGATCCTAAGGTTGTTGAATTATCAGTTTATAATGGGATACCACATTTATTACGTCCTGTTGTTACTGATCCAAAACAAGCCGCTATTGCTCTATCAAAAATGGTTGCAGAAATGGAACGTCGCTATCAAGTTTTTAGTGAATCAAAAACTAAAAATATAGAGGGATATAATGAATATATTGAAAAAGAAAATAAAAAAATAACCGATTCTGAAATGAAAAAAGAAAAGATGCCTTATATTGTCATTATTATTGATGAATTGGCTGACTTGATGATGGTAGCTGCAAAAGAAGTTGAAGATTCTATTTTAAGAATTACTCAAAAAGCTCGTGCAGCTGGTATGCACTTAATAGTTGCAACTCAAAGACCTTCAACTGAAGTTATTACTGGTTTAATTAAGGCTAATATTCCTTCACGTATTGCTTTTTCGGTAGGATCTGGAATTGATTCTAGAACTATTTTAGATCAAACAGGTGCTGAAAATTTACTTGGTAAAGGTGATATGTTATTTTTACCAATAGGCTTAAATTCACCACTTCGTATTCAAGGTTCTTTTATTACTGATAGTGAAATTAAGCGAATTATTGATTATACTATTTCTCAACAAGAAGCTCAATATGATGATAATATGATGAATTTAGATACAGCTACTGATAAATCAGCTTCTCAAATCGAAGATATGAATCAACCAGAAGAATATGACGATCCTTTATATAATGATATTGTTGAATTTGTTATTAGTACTCAAAAAGCAAGTGCTTCTTTATTACAAAGAAAATTTAAACTAGGCTATAATCGTGCCGCTAGAATTATAGATCTTTTAGAAGAAAGAGGCATTATTGGTCCTGCTAATGGATCAAAACCTAGAGAAGTTTTAATTCAATTAGAAAACAGTGAAGAAGAATAAAATTTCTTCTTTTCTTTTAATATCTTTTTTTCTTTTACATATATTGTAATAGGTGAGAATATGTCAAAAGAAACATTCAAAAACTTTGTTAGAAATTATCCAGAATTAAGTACTAGTGTTATGAATAATAAAACAAGTTGGCAAAAGCTATATGAATTATTTGAATTATACGGAGAAGATAGCAATGTTTGGGATCAATATATTCCTAGTAGATTAAAAGAATCTTTTGATACTACAAAAACTTCGTCATTTTCAGAATTAATTACAATGATAAAAAATATTGATTTAGATTCAGTTCAAAGAGGAGTTAATAGTTTACAAAAAACCATAGGATTATTACAAGATATTGGTATAGGTAGTAAAAATAACCAAAATACTTATGAACCTAGACCATTATATCGATATTTTGATGATTAATGGATATAAAAACTCAAATTTTAGTTAGAACTAATCCTAATATATATAGATTTTTAAGAGAAGAATCCTATTGGTATAAATATTTAAATAGAGATCCAAATTATATTAAAGAACTAGAAAAAGCAATGAAAAATAAATATAGACTAACAACAGAAGATAGATTAGAAAAAATAAATCAAAGTATGAATCTAATTCATAATTTTATGGATATTTTAAAATAGAAATTGAATTTCTATTTTTTTTGGTTTATGATACAATAAATTTGGAGATGTATTATGAATAAAATATATGAAATATTAGATGAAATCAAAATAAATTTAGATGAATTAGAAATATTTAAAGAATTAAAAGAAGCTATACTTAAAATTAAAAATAATAAAGTTTTAAAAGAAAAAATAGAAAAATATAATGAATTTCCTACGGAAGAATTAAGACTTGAAATTTATAAATATGAAGAAATTAAGAAATATAAACATATAGAAACTGAAATTAATTTTTTAATTTTAGAAATTAATCAAAAATTAAAGAAAATAAATATAAGTAGGAGTTGCTCAAATGAAAATCATTAGTGGTAAATTAAAAGGAAGAAAAATAGAAGGTTTTGACTTAGATGGAACTAGACCAACTATGGATCGTGTTAAGGAATCATTGTTTGCTATTATACAAGATAAAATTATAAATAGTAGTTGTTTAGATCTTTTTGCTGGAAGTGGTAATTTAGGCATTGAAGCTATAAGTCAAGGAGCTAATAAAGTATATTTTGTTGATTATAATATAAAAGCGATTCAAACAATTAAAAAAAATATTAAATTACTACAAATAGAAGAAGCAACAAATGTGATTCATAAAGATTTTAAAGTAGCTCTAAGTGAGCTTTATCCTTTAAAATTTGATATTATTTTTTTAGATCCACCATATCATACAAAAAATATTGAAATAGCTATTTGCTTAATTACAAAATATGATATTTTAAATGATAATGGTTTTATAATTTGTGAAAGTGACTCTTTAGAAAAAATAATTTATCCAAATAATTATCAAGAAATAAAGACGAGAAAATATGGGAGCAAATATATAGTAATATTAAAAAAAATATGATAAACTAAAATTAATAATAAGGGTTAGTGAGATAAAATGAAAAAGTTTAATAATAAAGGTTTTGCTATTTCTACCATGTTATATGGACTTTTAATTATAATTGTCTTAGTAGTAGGAACAATTTTAGCAACAATGGCTTTTAATCGAAAAACTAGTAAAGAATTTACTTCTGAAGTTATTGAAGAATTAGAAGGCAAATTAGGAAGTTCTTATAGTCCATATTTTAAGGTATATAATTATAATGAAAAAAGTTGCCCAACAGGCGATGAAGAAACTTGTGTTGAAACAGATTGTTATAAAGAGGGAAAATCAGAATGTAGTGTAGGTACTATTGTTGATTATAAAGTAAATAATGAGAAAACTATTACTTTTAATGTTTTAAAAGATAATAGAAGTACACTTATTATGCAATCAAAAGATAGTATTGTAACTAGTAAGTGGTATACAGGTTCTGATACAACTACTTATCCAGGTGATGCACTAGATGCATTAAAAAATGCAACACAAGATTGGACAAATGTAGAAGAATTAAATTATATTACAGGAAAATCTTGGTTTGGAATTCAGCCATGGACTAATGCTTTTTGTTCTAATGCTATCTATAAAGATTGCAGTGGTGCTGCTACTCAAAAGAACAGAGAAGGTGATAGAGCTAGAATAATTTTATTACAAGAGTTACTATCTTTTGGTTGTACTAGTTCTAATTACTCATGTGATAATTGGATTAGACCAAGTAATACTTCTGTTTGTTATTGGACTATGAATGCAGGAATTAAAGATTATATGGCATGGTATCTTCAAGGTTCATCTGTTCATTCTAAAAATATATCTTATGAATGTGGAATTCGCGCAGTAGTAATAGTAAAAAAAGTAAAATAAACGATTTAAATATCGTTTTTTTTAATAAAGTGTAAATAAATTAGCAAAAAAGGTTGACAAGTGCTAAAAGATTGTCATATAATATCGTTAGCACTCGTAAAATTATAGTGCTAGGAGGTAAAATAATGTTAACTAAAAGACAAGAAAATATTCTAAAACTGATAGTTGAACATTATGTTAAACTAGCTAAGCCAATCAGTTCTAATTCAATTTGTAAAAAGTTAAAATGTTCAAGTGCAACAGTAAGAAATGAAATGGCTTTTTTGGAAGATGCGAATTTACTTGAAAAAACACATACATCTTCTGGCAGAATTCCAAGTGAAAAAGGTTATCGTTATTATGTTGACCATTTAATGGAATTGAAAAAAATGAATGCTGAAGATATGTTAAAATTACAAATTATTTTCCATAATAATCAATTGCCACTTACTGATTGTATTAATAAAAGTTTACAAGTTATTTCTGATATGACAAGCTATGCTACTATTATTTTAGGTTCATCTTCACATAATAATTTGCTAAAGCAAATTGAAGTAGTACCAATTAATGATTCTAATCTAATTGTAATTATTGTCACAGATAAAGGTCATGTTCAACATAAAGAAATGAAATTAGATAATATTTCTTTAGAAGATATTAAAAAAACAGTAGGTTTAATTAATAATTTAATTATAGGAACACCTATTGATGAAATTAGTACAAAATTAGAGTATGAAATTAAACCAATTATTGGTAGATATGTCACAGAACATGAAAAATTATATAATGCTTTTTATAATGTATTTACTGATTTTACAACAAATGATATTAATGTTGTAGGTCGAACTAAATTTTTGGAACAACCAGAATTTAGTAGTGTTGATAAAATTAAAACAATCTTTGAAAAACTTGATGATGAAAATGTATTAAGAGAAATTGAAAAAGATGATGACAATAATATTAAAATCTATATTGGTAAAGAAAATAATATTGATGATGATGTGACTGTAATTAAAACTAAATTTAAAAATGGTCATGAAGAAGGAACCTTAGCAATCGTAGGTCCTAAGCGAATGGATTATGAAAGAGTAGTTTCTATGCTTGAATTTATTAAAGATCAAGTAGAAGATTAAAAAAGAGGTGAGATAAGTGACAGAAGAAAAAGAAATGAAAAAAGAAAAAGAGTGTCAATGTAATAAACATAATCAAAAAGAAAAAAAAGAATGTTGTCATAATAAAAAAAATAATAAAAAGCAAGAAGAATTAGAAAAAGAAATTGAAAATTTAAAAAAAGAATTAACAGAATCTATAACTAAAATGCAATATGCTCAAGCAGAATTAGTTAATTATCGAAAAAGAAAAGATGAAGAAGTTTCTAATTATAAAAAATATTGTAATCAAGATTTAATTACTGAATTAATTCCAATAATAGATAATTTTGAACGAGCAATTAAATTGGATGATCAAGATTTAAATGATGAATTATCTAAATTTTTACAAGGATTTAAAATGATGTATGCATCTTTAGTAGAAATTTTAAAGAAATTTGGAGTAGAAGAAATTTCTCGAAGGGGTGAAATTTTTGATTCTAACTTAGAAGAAGCATTAATTATTGATAATTATGATGATATTGAAGATGATATTGTAACAGAAGTATTATTAAAAGGCTATAGATTGAATGGTCGTGTAATTAGACCAGCTTCTGTTAAAATAAATAAAAAAGTTGAAAAAGAAGGAGAGATAAATAATGAGTAAAATTATAGGTATTGATTTAGGTACAACAAATTCATGTGCAGCTGTCTTAGAGGCTGGTGCACCAAAAGTAATTCCAAATCCAGAAGGAGGAAGAACTACACCATCTGTCGTAGCATTTAAGAATGGAGAAAGAATTGTAGGAGATGCTGCTAAACGTCAAGCATTAACAAATCCTAATACAATTTCTTCAATCAAAAGACTCATGGGTACAAATAAAAAGGTTGAAGCAGAGGGTAAAGAGTATACACCTGAGGAAGTTTCTGCAATGATTCTTTCATATATTAAAGATTATGCTGAAAGCTATTTAGGTGAAAAGGTAGAAAAAGCAG
Source organism: uncultured Bacilli bacterium (assembly GCA_947632405.1). Lineage (GTDB taxonomy): Bacteria > Bacillota_I > Bacilli_A > RF39 > UBA660 > UMGS995. Next base: position 15,892 of record CANRPE010000016.1, read on the forward strand.
TTATTACTGTTCCAGCATATTTTAATGATAGTCAAAGACAAGCTACTAAAAATGCAGGTAAAATTGCAGGACTTGAAGTAGAAAGAATTATTAATGAACCAACAGCAGCAGCTCTTGCTTATGGACTTGAAAAAGAAGAAGGACAAACAATTTTAGTTTATGATTTAGGTGGAGGAACTTTTGATGTTTCTATACTTGAACTTGGTGATGGAGTATTCGAAGTAAAATCTACAAATGGTAATAACCATTTAGGTGGAGATGACTTTGATGAAGCAATTATTGATTATTTAGTTACTGAATTTAAAAAGGAAAATGGTATTGATTTATCTAAAGATAAAATGGCTATGCAAAGACTTAAAGAATCTGCAGAAAAAGCTAAAAAAGATTTATCTGGAGTTTTATCTACACAAATTTCTGCACCATTTATTGCTAAAGGTGACGATGGTGAACCATTACATTTAGATATAACTTTATCTCGTGCTAAATTTGAAGATTTAATTCGTGATTTAGTTGAATCTACTTTAGAACCAGTTAAAAAAGCTCTTAAAGATGCTAAAATGACTAAAAATGATATTGATAAGGTAATATTTGTAGGTGGCTCAACTCGTATTCCAATGGTATATGACTTAGTAACTAAGGAACTTGGCAAAGAACCTTCTCGTGAAGTAAATCCAGATGAAGTAGTTGCCATGGGTGCTGCAATTCAAGGTGGAGTTTTAACAGGAGATGTTAACGATATTGTTTTACTTGATGTAACACCATTATCACTTGGTATTGAAACTTTAGGTGGAGTAATGACAACATTAATTCCAAGAAATACAACAATACCAACTTCAAAAAGTGAAGTATTTTCAACTGCAGCAGATAATCAACCAGCAGTAGATGTTCATGTACTACAAGGTGAACGTCCAATGGCAGCTGATAATAAAACTTTAGGAAGATTCCAATTAACAAATATTCCACCAGCTCCACGTGGTGTTCCACAAATCGAAGTTAAATTCGATATTGATGCTAATGGTATAGTTAATGTTACAGCAAAAGATTTAGGAACAAATAAAGAACAATCAATTACAATTACATCATCAACTACTTTAACAGATGAAGAAGTAGAAAAAATGATGAAAGAAGCAGAAGCAAATAAAGAAAAAGATCAAAAAAGAAAAGAAGAAGCAGAAGTAAGAAATGAAGCAGAACAAATGATATTCCAAACAGAAAAATCTTTAAAAGATTTAGGAGATAAAGTAGATAAGAAAGAAAAAACAGAAGTTGAAGATTTAATTAAGGATTTAAAAGAAGCTTTAGGAAAAGAAGATATTGAAGATATTAAATCTAAAAAAGAAAAATTAAGTGAAAAAGCTATGGCTTTAGCAGCTAAAGTATATGAGCAAGTTAATAAAGAAAATCAACAAGCTTCTGAAGAAACAAAAGAATCAGATAATAATGATAATGTTCAAGATGCTGATTATGAAGAAAAATAAAATTAAAGTTCTAGGAAACTAGAACTTTAACTAATGTAATTAAAGCAGTTTAAATAAAACTGTTATTATAAAATATTTTGTAGCCTAATCAAAAACAGAAGGGAAGTGATATTAATGAGTAATGATAAACGTGATTATTATGAGGTTTTAGGCGTTTCTAAAGATGCAACAGAAGCTGAAATAAAATCTGCTTTTAGAAAAAAAGCAAAAGAATTTCATCCAGATTTAAATAAGGATAATCCTGCTGCTGCAGAAAAATTTAAAGAAGCTCAAGAAGCATATGAAGTATTATCTGATGAATCTAAAAGAAAAATGTATGATCAATATGGTCATGCTGGAGTAAGTGGTTCAGCTGGTTCAGGCTTTTCAGGATTTGGAGGAGCTGGATTTAGCGCTAGTGATTTTGATTTTGGTGATATTTTTGATAATATTTTTGGTGGAGGTTTTGGTTTTGGAAGTGGAAGTTCCACAAAATCTAGAGCGACTCGTGGATCCGATTTATTAATGCGAATTGATTTAACTTTTGAAGAAGCTATTTATGGTTGTGAAAAAGATATTAAACTTGATGTTATAGAAGAATGTGATGATTGTGATGGAAAAGGAGGTCATGGTGAAACTACTTGTGAGAGATGTCATGGAAGTGGAACTATTACTTCAGAACAACATACAATTTTAGGATCATTTGTTTCAAAAACTACATGTCCAATCTGTGAAGGTCGTGGAAAAGTATATGAACGAAAATGTTCTACATGTCATGGTAAAGGAAAAATAAAGAAAAATAAAACTATTACTGTTAATATTCCTGCTGGAATTGATACAGGAGATAGACTTCGTTTATCTGGTAAAGGTAATCCAGGAACTAATGGTGGCTCTAATGGTGATTTATATTTAGAATTTAGAGTAGCAGAACATAAATATTTTAAAAGAGATAATGATGATATTTATATAGAAGTACCAATTACTATTACTGAAGCTATACTTGGTTGTAAAAAAGATATTCCAACATTATATGGTAATGTTAAATTAACAATTCCAGCAGGAAGTGATTCTGAAGATAAACATAGAATTAAAGGTAAAGGAATTGATAATAAAAGTAAAAGAACTAAAGGGAATATGTATATTATCTTAAAAGTTGTTACTCCAAAAAGAATTACTAAAGAACAAAAGAAATTACTTGAAGCACTTCATAAAACAGATTTAGAAGATTCAACTATCGATGAATTTAATAAATTTACAAAGAAAAATGATAAATAAAATCATTTTTTCTTTTCAAAAAAAACTAAGAAATTTCTTAGTTTTTTAATATATCATTGTATGTAAAATTCGTTCAGTATTTTTAAAATTAACTTTAGCAACTTCATTTAATTTTTCTTTTCCATATTTCTCAACTAATTCTTCTCCAATTTTATCTACATCTTTAGATGCTCCTTTTACAAGAGGTAAAGATAAATCATCACAAATCTTATCAAATTCTTTTATAAAAATGTAGCGACTAATAATTGAAGAAGCTGCTACGGCAAGATTTTTATCTTCAGCTTTTGTCATAAATGTAATATTTCTTTGAATATTACTAATACCTTTTAAATATTCATAATATCTAGCTTCTTTAGCAAATTCATCAACAATAATATAATCATAATTTGGTTTTAATTCATTAATTAATTGAAATAAAACTTTATTATGCATAATCGCTTTTATTTTATTCATATTAACATTTTTATCGTATTTTTCATTATATTCTTTATTTGATAAGATAAGACTTCGATAAGGAATTTTTTTTGCAATCTCTGGAGCGATTTTTAAAATTTTTTCATCTGTTAATTTTTTAGAATCTGTAACTCCTAACTTTTCTAAAAATTCTATATCTTCTTTTTTCACAAAGGATGCTGTAACAACAATAGGACCAAAATAATCACCTGTACCTACTTCATCTGAACCAACAGATGAACATAGATAATAGATATTATCTTTAGGATTTTGTTTTGCATCTTTAGATTGCTCTAAAGAAACAGCCCACATTGAAGCATCTACATCTGCTGATGTTCCTTGAAACATAACTTTTCCAGATTCATACATTGTAATAACAGTATCTTCATCTTGAGCTTGAAAAACAACATAAGGAATAACTTTATTTCTTCTTTTATCTTTATAATATTCAATCATTTTTTCCTTAATTTCGTCATTTACTTTAATAACAACGTTCATATCTACACCTCAAAAATATTATAGCATATTTTTAGGAAATAAGTTATAATTAAAATAGGAGATGACTAACGTGAATATATTTGACATCATCATTATTTTACTAATTATACTATCTGGTGTTTCAGGATTAAAACAAGGTATCTTAAAATCTTTTGTTAACTTAGTTGGAACTATTTTAGTCTATTTTATTGCTTTTAATTTAAAAGATAAGGTTGGTATTTTTTTATGTAAAATTTTTCCATTCTTTTCATTTGATGGTTATCCAACACTTAATATTTTAGTTTATCAATTAATTTCATTTATTTTTATTGCTTCGTTTTTATTTGGAATATTTAGTTTAGTAATAAAATTAACAGGAATTATACAAAAATTTGTTGATTTAACTATTATCTTAACAATTCCATCTAAAATTTTAGGATTTATTGCAGGATTAATTGAAGGGTATATGGTAATGTTTATTATTGTTACTTTATTATTTATTCCATTTAGAAATATAGATATATATAAAAATTCAAAATTGATAAATAGTATGGTTTATCATAGTCCAGGCTTAACAAATTCTTTAGGTGGTATTACTGATAGTTTAACAGATATTTTTGCTATTATTTCTAATGTTGATTCTAATGATGAAAACACTAAAAACCAAGTTAATTTAGATATTATGAAAGTATTATTGAATTGTCATGTCATAACTAAAGAAGACGCACTTGCATTAATAAATATGAAAAAGTTAGATTCAGTTAAAAATATTTTGGAAGTAGTTGAAAATTATAATAGTGTGTAGATTCATTTTTTCCTTGATAAAAAACAAGAAATATGTTATAATACAGCTAATTTAAAAAGGGGATGGGTTATTATGAAAGATGCAAAAAATAAAATGCAAATACTTGAAGAAGAATTAGTTCCATTTGTTATGAAGTTAAAAAAAACATATTTAATCTATGAAGTAAATACTAAAATAATTGATAAATTATTTCATCAAGAATTAGCTAATTGTTATAAGCAATATCCTAATATTTCAATTGCTTTAATGATTTCCAAAATAAAAAAATCTTTTATAGAAAAATTAAATAATTATACTATTAAATTATTAAAGAATAATCCTCAAATACTAAATAATTATTTAAATAAAAATTTACTTGTTCAAGATAATTTACATGATAATTTAAATCAATTAAAAAAATTTGAAAAATATTTTACTTATCTAAATTATTATCCTAATATTGATGAAATGATGGGAATAATTCAAAAAAATGAAATTTTAAATGAACTATTATCTAAAATTATTGAGCCTTTTATTAGTAATAATTCAACTGATGAATCTTGTGTTCAATTAAATAAAATTACTAATAATGAAAAATTAAACAATATTTTAGAGTGTTATTGTATTTTAAAAAATATTGATATAGAAGATATGGAAATGATTAATGAAGATTTTTCTGAAAAATCATTAAACTCTATTAAATTATACTATGATAGTTTAAATAAAAAAGTATTATCAGCTCAAGAAGAAAAAGAATTAGCTTTAAAAATTGCTAGTAGTGAAGGTAGTCAGAAACAAGCTTATATTAATGAATTTCTAGAACATAATTTAAGATTAGTTCTTCCATTTGCTAAAAAGTATGCTTATGATGATAATTTATATTTAGATACTATTCAACAAGGAAATATTGGTTTAATTGATGCTATTAATCATTATGATGTTTCTAAGAAAGTTAAATTTAGTGTTTATGCAAAATGGTGGATTAAACAAAGTATTATTAAGTATCATAAAGAAACTAGTAGAGCAATAAGATTACCAAATCATATGTGGAATAAAATTAATAAGTATAATAAAACAAAAGAAGAATTAGAATCTAAATTCAATAAAAATATTACAGATGAAGAAATAGCTGAAAGTTTAAATTGGAATAAAGAATTAATAGCTACTATTAGAAATCATAAAGGTGATAGTTATTCATTAAATATTCCTATGAATAAGGTAACAAGTTATTTTGATGATTCAGAAATAGAATTAATTGATTCAATCGTTGATCCTAATGTAGAAGTAGAAAAAGAAGCTATTGATAAAACTTCATATGATTCTATTATGAAAATTTTTGATTTAGCTAAATTAACAGATTTAGAAAGAAAAATATTATTGTATCGAAATGGATTTTATGGTTACTATGATATGACTTTAGATGAAGTAGCCAAAGTAATTGGAATAAAGCATCATCAAGAAGTTAGTTTAATTGAACAGAGAGCTTTAACTAAGTTAAGAAATTCAAATAGTATATTTTTATTACTTGATTATACCAATAATCCTATTGCTGCTGAAGAATATATATATGATTGTCGAAATAAAGATAATCAGAAAAAATTAAATAAAAAATTAATATATCAACAAAAAAAACAAGTCAAAAAAGCTAATTAGCTATTTAAAAAAATGTCTTCTCAATTATGAATAGACATTTTTATTTTGAAGATTCAATATAATCACTTTTAATAATTTGATAATTATATTTTATTAATTTATTTAAACTATTATCATCAATTAAAACTCTATATTTTATATTTTCTGTAAATTCTTGATTTAATATAGTAGAATCTTTTAATAAATAATCAATTTGTTTTTGTTCAGAATAAGTAAAGGTTAGATCAATTATTTTTCCAGAAATTAATTTACAAATTTTTGAAGATTTTAAAGCTTCCTTAATACTTTTTGTATATGCTCTTACTAAACCACTTGCTCCTAATTTAATTCCTCCAAAATATCTAACAACAACAGCTAAAATCTTATTCATATCTTCTTTTTCTAAAACATTTAATATTGGTATACCAGCAGTACCACTAGGTTCTTTATCATCATTAGAATGTTTTTGTTGATTTAAAATATAGGCATAACAATAATGGGTTGCTTTAGGATATTTAATTTTTACACTATCTAATTTTTGTTGAATATCTTCGATATTATCAATTTTATATAAAAGAGTAATAAATTTAGAATTTTTAATTATTATTTCATTTTCAGTATCTGTTGTTATGGTATTCATCTATATCACCACTTTTATTATAGCGGATAACCTAAAAAAAAGCTATGTATAATCTAAAGATATGATATAATAAGATAAGTTAGAAAGGAGAATCTTATGGCTAAAGTTTATCGACTAGAAAACATATATAAAACTTATCCTTTTAATGATCATGCAATTCATGCATTAGAAGATATTGATTTAAATATAGAAGAAGGTGAAATTGTTGTTATATTAGGACCAAGTGGCTCTGGTAAATCAACTTTACTTAATTTGCTTTCTGGATTAGATTATCCAACTAGAGGAAAACTATATTATTATGATAATAAATTAACTAATTATAATGATGAAAAATTATGTGAATATCGTCGTAATCATTTAGGATTTATTTTTCAAAGTTATCATTTAATTTCTAATTTAACAGTTGAAGAAAATATTATCTTAGGTAAAAAGTTATCTCATAATCCATTAGATATTGATGAAGTATTAAAAGCTGTTGAGTTAGATCAACAAAAATATAAGTATCCTTATCAGTTATCTGGTGGTCAAATGCAACGAGTTGCGATTGCTAGAAGTTTAGTAAAAAATCCAGAAGTTTTATTTTGTGATGAACCAACGGGAGCTTTAGATGAAAAAACAGGAAAAAAAGTATTAAAATTACTTCAAAATATTAATAAAAAATACAAAACAACAATGATTATTGTAACTCATAATCCTTCAATTGCTGATATTGCAAATACAGTAATTAGGATGAATAGTGGTAAAATTGAAACTATTATTAAAAATAAAACAATCAAAGATGCAAAAGATTTGAGGTGGGCTTAATGAGATTACTATTTCTTAATGCACTTAAAGGTTTAAAAAGAAAGAAAGTTCAAATGCTATGCATTATTTTTATGGTTATGTTGTCAACAGGAATTTATGCTGCAATGTCAATGGCTTTAGATTGTATGGAAGATAGTTACTATAACTATTTAGAAAATCAAAATGTAGAATATTTAAGTGTTGATGTAAATATTAATTATAGTAAAGATATTAGTCAAGGACAGATTAATAAATTATTAGAAAAAAATTTGACGGCTGAAGAAAGAAATATTATTTTAATTTATCAAAATGCTTTGAAGATGAATTTAGCAAGTCAAAATAATCCCCTAAATATATCATCTTTTATTTTACAAGTAGAATCTATTTTTACAAAATATGATATCTTATTAGATATAAAAAAAGAAAAATTAGATGCTTTCAAAGAAGAATATAAATACGATTATGAACTTGATTGTAGTAAAACTTTAAAAGAAGATAAAACATATTTAAAATTAATTCCCTATAGTCAAGATAAAAAAATAAATAAAGCTTATTTATTAGAGGGAAAATTACCAACAGAAGCTAATGAAATTACAATGATGCCTAAATATGCTAAACTTCATCATATTAAAATAGGTGATTATTATAAAATAGATAATCAAAAATATAAGGTAGTAGGCTTCACTTATGCTCCTGATTATATTTATCCTTTAATTTCTTTTTCTGTTCCTGTATTTGATGAAAGTACTAATAATGTAATTTATATAAATCAAGATAATTATAAAGATATTATAGGTACAGAAGAAAAAACTTTTTCTATTGTCTATCATGATAAAAATGTTAAAAGAGAATTTGAAATTACAGATACAGTCAAAGAAAAATATAGTGATACTAGTATGTTAAAGATTTTAAATAATAACCAAATTACGATGAGTCCATTTACTATTACAAGACTTGGTAGAATTTCAGCACTTCAATTAGAATTTGCAACTGATCGTTTATTTGCTCAATATTTTCTATACTTATTGCTTACTATTTCTGTTGTAGTTATTACAATTATTACTAAAAAACGAATAGATGATGAAAAATTACAAATAGGAGTTTTAAAATCACTAGGGTATAGTCGCTTTAGTATTGCTATTAGTTATTTAACATATCCAATTGTTGGTTCAATTATTGGGGGAGTTTTAGGTTATCTTATTGGAATTATCTTTTATCAATATATTGCACAAATATATGTTAGTTATTTTGTAATTCCTTTAACTTCATTAGCAGTTAGTATTAAATATCTTAAAAGTTGTATTTTAATTCCTCTTATTTTCTTATCAGTATTATGTTATTTTGTAGCTATTTTTATGCTTAGGAAAAAACCAATTGCATTACTAAAAGAAGGAAGTAATTTAAAAGTAAATTTATTTAGTAAAATAGTTAATAAAATTACATGTAAATTTCCATTTAAGTATAGATTTAAATATAGTTTAGCACTTCGATCAATTCCTAAACTTTTAATAGTTGCTCTTACATCTTTTGCAACGGGAATGTTAATTGTTTTAACTTTAATTGGTATGGATTTAATGAGTGATGTATTAAATCATTCATTTCAAGGAATGAAGTATGATTATTTAGTAATTATGAATTATTTAGAAAGTGAGAAAATTGATACTACTAGTGATTATGTTTTATCATCATCTCTTAAATTAGATAAAATAACAACTCCAGAGGGAAAAACTAAAAATATGAATAAAGAAGATATTACAGTTTCAATTACTGGAATAGATTTAGATGCAAAATATATTGACATTTTAAATAAAGATAATAAAGATCTTAAAAATAAATTAGAAGATAAAAATGGAATTATTATTAATTCTAATATGCAAGAATTATATAATTTAAAAATAGGTGATACTTTAACTTTTAAGGTAGATAACTCAACAATAATTGAATATAAAATTATAGATATAGCAGAAGAATATATGAATATTTCTGGCTATGTTAATAGAGATGAATATAGTAAAAAAATAGGTTTTTCAAAACCAGTATATACATTTTTATATTCAAAGAATAAAGACTTTGCTAATATGAAAAATTTAGATTCTACTACAGTAGATAAAGTAGCAACAGTAATTAATTTTAAAGATTTAAAAAATAGTATAAGTAAACAATTAGATAAATATAATGCTAGTATTTATGTGGTTATTATATTTGCTTCAATTATGGCTTTTGTTATTATTTTAGTAATTGCTAATATTATTGTTGAAGAAAATAAAAAGACAATTTCTTTAATGAAAGTTATGGGATATAAAAATAAAGAAGTTTCATCGATTGTTTTAAATATTTATACACCAATCATTATTATTTCTTACTTACTTAGTATTCCTGCTATGATAAAATTTTTACAAAAAGTAATAGCAGTTCTATCAAGTGATACAGAGATGGTAATTCCAATTACTTTATCATTTTCTAAAGCTATTATTGGCTTAATTGGTTTATTAGTTGCATATTATATTGCATTATTAATCTGTAGAAAAGTTTTAAATAAAATTCCTTTAGCAGTAGCTTTAAAAAGAGAGTAGGTGTAAAAATGGAATTTATGAAATTAGAACATATTGTTAAAAAATATAAATTGGGTACTGAGGAAACTATAGCTTTAGATAATGTTTCGTTAGAATTAGAAACAGGAGAAATAATTGTTATATTAGGACCAAGTGGTTCTGGAAAAACAACTCTTTTAAATTGTATGTCTGGTTTGGAAAAAATAACAAGTGGTAAGATTTTTTATCAAGGAAAAGATATTTCTAAATATAGTGATCGAAAGATAACAAAGTTTAGAAAGAAAAATATTGGTTTTATATTTCAAAATTATCATTTACTTGAAAATTTAAATGTATATGAAAATATTTTAGTAGGAGCAAATTTAGGTAAAAATAAAAAAAATATTGACGATATTATTGAAACAGTAGGTTTAAAAAATCATCAAAAGAAATATATTCATCAATTATCAGGTGGAGAACAACAAAGAGTATCAATTGCTCGTGCTATTGCTAAAAATGCTAATATTATGTTTTGTGATGAACCAACGGGAGCTTTAGATGAAAAAACAGGCAAAAAAGTATTAACAGCCTTAGTTAAAGTTAATCAAAAATATCATACAACAATGGTTATTATTACTCATAATCCAGGAATTCAATATATTGGAGATAGAATTATTAAGATGAATAGTGGAAAAATTATTAGTTGTGAAAAAAATAATCAAAAAATGAATCCAAATGAGATTCCTTGGGGTTAAGAAATTACACTTTGGTGTAATTTTTTCTTGCAAAAATCTAAAATTGTGTTAAAATATACACTGATTTAGGGGAGGTATATAATTATGTACAAAATTAGTCAAGTTTTAGAAAATGTTGCAAAATATGGTAATTGTGTAGTGTATAAATCTCATCATAATAATAAAAGAGCTAATCAATTTTATGAATTTATTGTAAATTCAGAAGGTGATTTAGTATTTCGTAATGGTTTAGCTATATTTGATCAAGAATTTTTTGATGGTAAAATCAAAAATAAAGATGCAAGAGTTGTGCAAACTATATTAGCAGATAAGGATAATGTTATTTCTTTAGCAACTGCTATTAATAATCTTTTTTCTTATTCACTATACGATTCATATAAGGGAGAATATATATGTATTACAGCAGATAAAATGAGAAAGTATCCAAAATCTAATAAGGCAACATGTATATTATATAAAACTATTTGTAAAGAATTTGGTATTAGTGATGATTTTAGTTCTTTAGATGAGATAGTTTCTAGTATGGATCAAGCAGTTGCAAAATTAGATTGTAAATTATTAAAAAAAGAAATTCAAAAGCAAAAATAACTCTTGCTTTTTTTTTAAATTTTACTAGTAAATATTTTTGATTATGCTATAATGATAATAGGTGATATATAGTGTTAAAAAAGAAAAAAACAAGTGAATTAGATATAGAATCTTTAAACGAAGTAATTATATTAGGAAAAAAAATTTTAGGCGTTGGTTTTACCGTTATTATAATTTCTTTGATTTTATTAGTATTATATTTATTAAAGATGTTGAATATTTTTGGCATTTTAAAAGATATTTTAGTAATTATTTCTCCAGTTTTTATTGGTCTTTTAATAGCGTGGTTATTTGATCCAGTAGTTGATTTTTTAGAAACAAAGAAATTTCCAAGAATAGTGGGTTGTATCGTTGTATATTTAGTTTTCATTGGAATTTTATCTTTTTTATTGTTCTTAATGCTTCCTTCATTTATTGATCAAATTAAAGAATTTATTACAACAATACCTAGCTTATTATCAGAAGCCAAACAATTTGTATCAAGAACTTTATCATCAATTAGTGTAGGAACAGATATTGATGTTTCATCAATAAAACAGCAAATTTTTGCTAGTTTAGAAACACTTGGAACAAACTTAACAACGAGTTTACCAAATACGTTACTATCACTTGGTAAAAGTATTATTAGTGGTGGAGTTTTTGTTATTTTAGGATTAATGATAGGATTTTATATGCTATATGATTTTGATCGAATTAACACAAGTATTTTAGAATTTATTCCTAAAAAATTTCATGAAGATGCAAAAGATTTAAAAAATCGAATTAATCATTCATTACGTGAATATGTAATGGGATTACTTACAGTTATGACTTTAGTTTTTATTTCTCAAGGAATATGTCTTACATTAGCTGGATTAGAAGCACCACTTATTTTTGCCCTTTTCTGTGCAGTAACTGATATTATTCCATACTTTGGTCCATATATTGGTGCTATTCCAGCAGTTTTTGTTGGATTTACAATCTCACCATTTACAGGAATATGTTGTATTATTTCTATAGTTATTGTCCAACTTCTAGAAAATAATTTTTATCAACCATTAATCATGGGACATGCAATGAAACTTCATCCTGTAACAATTATGTTAGGACTATTGATTTTTCAACATTTTTTTGGTATCATAGGTATGATTATTGCAACTCCTGTTATTGCAACCTTAAAAATAATATTTAAATTTATAGATGAAAAAATAAAAGTAATGGAAAAAATTAAAGAAAATTAAAACAATGATAAAAGAAAAGTAATAAAATTAATTTATTATAGAGAACTAACGGTGGTGAAAGTTAGTATAAATTGTTTTATGAAAGCTACTTTTTAGTTTTAAAGGGAGACCTTTATCTAATTAAGACCAATTTTAGGATGGTACCGGGCATTTTGTCCTCCTAATTCTTGGTCTTTTATTTGTTTTATAAATAAAAGGAGGAATAAATATGAAAAAATTAATTGCGATAGTAGGTATGAGTGGTAGTGGTAAGAGTGTAGCTTCAGATTATTTAGAACAACAAGGTTTTACTAAAATTTATTTTGGAGGAGTAGTTTTAAATGAATTAAAAAAGAAAAATTTAGAAATTACTCCTGAAAATGAAAAAAATATGCGTGAAAATTTAAGAAAAGAATATGGAATGGCAGCAATGGCAAAAATATTATTACCAGAAATAAAAGAAAGTATAGAAACTAATGATACAGTATTAGATGGTCTATATTCTTGGGATGAGTATGTTGTTTTAAAAGAAGAATTTAAAGATACATTGAAATTAATCGCTATAATTACTGATAAAGATATTAGATACTCTAGAGTAAAATTAAGAAAAATACGTTCTCTAAATAAAGATGAAATAGAACAAAGAGATATTTCTGAAATAGAAAACTTAGCTAAGGGTGGTCCTATTTCTATTGCTGATTATTATATATTAAATAATAGTAATTTAGAAGATTATCAAAAACGATTAAATGAAATTTTAAATATATTAGAAAGGGAGAAATAAATAGATGAAAAAACTGACAAGTAATGAAATTAGAACTATGTGGTTAGATTTTTTTCAAAGTAAGGGTCATAAAATATATGAATCAGCTCCACTAGTTCCTATTAACGATGATAGTTTATTGTGGGTAAATGCAGGAGTTACTCCTTTAAAAAAATTTTTTGATGGAACTATGGTTCCAGATGTAAAAAGAATTACAAGTATTCAAAAATGTATTAGAACTAATGATATTGAAAATGTTGGAGTTACTAGACGTCATCAAACTTTTTTCGAAATGATGGGTAATTTTTCTATAGGTGATTATTTTAAAGATGAAGCTATTGAATATGCTTTTGAATTATTAACATCAGAAAAATGGTTTAATATTGATAAAAATTTACTATACGTAACTGTTTATCCAGAAGATACAAAGACTTATAATAAATGGTTAGAAGTTGGATTTATTGAAGATCATATTATTAAATTAGAGGGTAATTTTTGGGAAATTGGAGAAGGACCTTGTGGACCAGATTCTGAGATATTCTTTGATCGTGGTGAAAAATATGATCCTAATCATGATGCTTTTGAAAAATTTAAAAATGATGAAGATCAAGAACGCTATATAGAAATTTGGAACAATGTATTTTCTCAATTTAATTCTAAATTAGGAGTAGCTAGAAAAAATTATAAAGAATTACCAAATAAAAATATTGATACGGGAGCTGGTTTAGAAAGATGGTGTTGTATCTTCCAAAATGTTGATAGTAACTTTGATACTGATTTATTTATACCTATTATTAAACATATTGAAGAATTGACACATACGTTATATGATTCTCAAAAGGAATTCAAAATAATAGCAGATCATATTAGGGCAATTGTTTTTGCTTTAGCTGATGGAGCCTTTTTTGATAACAGTGGACGAGGTTATGTTTTAAGAAGATTATTAAGACGTAGTATTCGTGTTGGTAAAACTTTAAATTTAAAAGAACCATTTATGTATAAATTAGTATCTGATGTTGTTGATATTATGGGAGAATTTTATTCAAATTTAGTTGAAAAAAGACCAATTATTGAAACTCAAGTATTAGAAGAAGAAAAATTATTTTTTAAAACTTTAGATGCTGGTGAAAAAAGATTAAAAGAATTAATTGAAAATTCATCAACAAAAACAATTAGTGGTGAAGATGCTTTTAAATTATATGATACATATGGTTTTCCATTTGAATTAACAGTAGAATATTTAAATGAAGTAGGCTATACAACGTCAAAAGAAGAATTTGATAAATTTATGAATATTCAAAAATTATTAGCTAAACAAAGTGCTAAGACTAAAACAGCAATGGCTGCTCAGAATAAAGTACTATTAGATTTTCAAAAAGAATCTAAATTTGTTTATGGAATCTATAGGTTAAAAAGTAATGTTTTAGCAATTTTTTCTAAAGATGGTTTAGAAAAAAAATTAGATCATAATGGTTATATTGCATTAAAAAGAACTTGCTTTTATGCTGAAAGCGGTGGACAAGTTAGTGATACTGGAATGATTATTGGAAAAACATTTAAAGCTAGAGTTGTTGATGTTTTTAAAGGACCAAATGGTCAACATATTCATAAAGTTAGGCTATTAGATGGTGTTATAAATTTAAATGATGATTGTGAAATTATTATTGATAAGGATCGTCGAAGAAAAATAGAAGCTAATCACTCTAGTGTGCATTTATTACAACTTGCATTACAAAAAGTTATTTCTCCTACAATTAAACAAGCAGGTAGTTATGTTGATGATGATAAATTACGTTTTGATTTTACTTATTCTGGTAAAATTTATGATGAGACAGTAGCAAAAGTTGAGGATTATGTTAATCAAGAAATTAAAAATGCAAATATTGTTTCAACGGAAATTATGCCTTTGACTAAAGCTAAAGAAATAGGAGCAATGGCATTATTTTCTGAAAAATATGGTGATATGGTTCGAGTTGTTAAAATGGGAAAATCAATTGAACTATGTGGTGGAACTCATGTCAATAATACTAAAGATATTTCTAAATTTGCTATATATAATATAGAATCAAAAGGAAGTAATACATTTAGAATAGAAGCAGCAACAAAAGAAAAAATTACACAAGCTTTATTTGATGTTATTAAACCATACAATGATGAAATGATTAAATTATTAATTAAAGCTAAAGAAATAATTGCTAAAGCTAAAAAAGATGGAATTGAATTAGAATTTAATGTTGATATTGATAATTCACAACCAAAATCTTATCATGATATTATTTTTAATAAAAATGAACTTGCTTATGTCCAAAAAGAAGTAAAAATGTTAGAAAAAAAATATAATGAAGAAAAAGAGCATAAAATATTATCTAACTTAGATCATTATCGCACAAATATTACTAAAATTAATAATCAAAATGTTCTTATTATGAAAGTTGAAAATGAAGATATAAATTTATTAAAATCTGTAGCAGATCAAATGATAAATGAAATGAAGGAAGGATTAGTTTTCTTTATGAATATTAGAAATGATACTGTAAATTTAGTAGTAAGAAGTAATAACAGCTTAGATGCTGGCAAAATTGTTAAAGAATCAGCCTTTTTACTTGGAGGAAATGGGGGAGGTTCTAAAACTTTTGCTCAAGGTGCAGGAAATTTAGTAGATAAATTAGATGAAGTAGTTGATTTAATTAAAAGTGAGTTAGAAAATGAATAATTATTTATTAGAAGCAAGTGATCATTTATTAATTCAAAAAGAAATTAATAATATTATTGCAAAAGAAAAATTTGAAAATCAATATCAAGTTTCATATGATTTAGAAGAAGTTCCTTTAGCCAATGCTCTAGAAGATTTAGATACTTATTCATTACTAAGTGATAAAAAAGTAATTATAATAAAAAATATTTTAGCAACTACTGTAGAAAATGAAATTAAACATTTATTAAAATATTTAGAAAATTATAATTCTAATAATTTATTAATTCTTACATGTGATAAATTAGATTCTAAATCATTTGCTAAAAAATTAAAAGCTTCTAAAAATATTAAATATCAAAAAATAGAAATTGATGATAGAAATTATATTATTAATAAATTAAAGAATTATAAAATTGATAATGAAGCAATTTCTTATTTATTAGAATTATGTAAAGGCGATATTACTAAAATAGATACAGAATGTGAAAAGTTAATATTTTATAAAATTGATTCAAAAGAAATAACTAAAGAAGATATAAAAAAGATTGCAATTGAAAAACTTGGAGAGAGTAATGATATTTTATTTTCTTTTGTAAATGCAATTATTAATAAAGATAAGAAAAAATCATTATCTTTATATGAACAATTAAAAAAATATGCAGTTGATAGTAGTTCAATTATTGGACTTATGGCTTCTCAAATGAAATTAATTTCACAGATAAAAGTTTTAAAAGAACAAAATTTAAATAATATTGAAATTCAACAACAACTGCAATTAAAATCAATATATCAAGTAAAAAAATTAAGTGAATATATTTATTTATATACTCTAAAAGAAATTGGTGAATTTTTCAATAAACTTGCTGATATTGACTATCAAATTAAAACAGGTAGGGTAGATGGAAATATTGCAATAGAATTATTAATTATAAATTTATAAAAAGATATCTATACTAGTTTTTGATTTTATGATATAATTAATATGATAATATAATATAGGGTGCGTGATTTAAATGGGAAAAAAAGTATATCGTTTTAGACCAAAACAGAAAATATCTCCTCAAACAGAACCACATGATGATATTAATAATAAAAAGATTAAAGTAAATATTAGTAAATCTTTAGCTAGAGAAATTAATTTTACATTAGTTTTTGCTTTTTTAATATGTGTTTTTCTTTTAGCAAGTTCTTATTCTATATTTTCTGTCAAAAATAAAAGTAAAGATTATAATTCTATTACTGTAGGAACATTGAAAATTGATTTTTTACAGGATACTATAAATGTTTTAAATTTAAATGGAGCTTATCCTACAAGTGATGAAGATGGTCAAAAAGAAGAACCATATACTTTTAAGATTACTAATAGTGGTTCTTTGAATGCATCATATAGTATTAAAATTTTAAATGATAATGATATGATAGCGGCAGATGGTTGCCAAAATAATTTATTAGATGATTCACTTATAAAAGTTAGTATAAATAATGGAACTCCTTTTTTACTATCTTCAATAAAAGATAATGATTATGTAATTGAAAATGGAATTATAGAAGCAAATGTAACAAAGAATTATGAAATCAGAATTTGGATTGTTGATACTGCAGGTAATGCTGTATTAGGTCGTCACTATCATGGTAAAATTATTGTTGATGGTGTCAATTTAAATACTTAATCTTAATATTCAAAGAAATTTGAATATTTTTTTATTATTCATTGACAAACATTTGTTTGTTTAATATAATTAGGTTACGCTATACAAAATATAAAAGAAAATGATACAATAAATTTAGGACGTGATATTATGTATAATTATATAATAGGAAAAATTACAGAAATTAATTTTAATTCTATTACTATAGATAATAATGGTATTGGTTATTGTGTTTATGTTGCAAATCCATTTTCTTTTGAAGAAAACAAAGAATATAAAGTATATATTTATCAGCAAATTAAAGAAGATGAACATAGTTTATTTGGTTTTAAAACTAAAGAAGAAAAAGATATCTTTTTAAAATTAATTAGTGTTAAAGGATTAGGTTGCAAAATGGCTTTGCCAATTTTGGCTGCTTCTTCTCCAACAGGTATTATAGATGCTATTGAAAGAGAAAATATTTTGTATATTAAAAAATTCCCAAAAATTGGAGATAAATTAGCTCGTCAAATTATTTTGGATTTAAAAGGAAAATTAAATATGACTGATAATAATATAAATAAGGAAAATAATAATGATGAATTAAAGGAAGTACTTAAAGGATTAGGATATAAAGAAAAGGAAATAAAAGCAATTGTTCCGCAAGTTGATTCTAATTTAACAATAGAACAGCAAGTAAAAAATGCGTTAAAATTATTATTAAAATAGTGGGGAATGATAAAAATGGAAGAAAATATTATTAGAAATGTTGAAATAGAAGATGATGGTATTTTAGATAATACAATAAGACCAAGTGTATTAGAAGAATATATTGGACAGCAAGATGTCAAAGAAAATATTAAGATATTTATTGAAGCAGCTAAATTACGTAAAGAAAGTTTAGATCATGTTTTATTGTATGGTCCTCCAGGTCTTGGAAAAACAACATTAGCTTATATTATAGCAAATGAAATGGGCACTAATATCAAAACAGCTAGTGGACCAAGTATTGAAAAATCAGGAGATTTAGCAGCAATTTTATCAACATTAGAAGCAGGAGATGTTTTGTTTATTGACGAAATTCATCGTATTCCAAAATTTATCGAAGAAATTTTGTATCCTGCTATGGAAGATTTTTCCTTAGATATTATTATTGGTGGAGAAGGTAGTAGTAGAAGTATTAAAATTGATTTGCCACCATTTACTTTAGTAGGAGCAACAACTAGAGCAGGAGACTTGACTTCTCCTTTACGTGATCGCTTTGGAATAATTGCTAAATTGCAATTTTATACTGAGGATGAATTAAGACAAATTATTTTACGAACAGCCCGTGTTTTAGATACAGAAATTGAAGATGATGCTGCAATCGAACTTGCTAGAAGAAGTCGAGGAACTCCTAGAATTGCTAATCGCTTATTAAAACGAGTTAGAGATTTTGCTCTTGTAGAAGGTAACGGAATAATTGATAAAGAAATAACTAATCATGCGCTTGATAGACTTAAAGTAGATAAATTTGGTTTAGATGATGTAGATAGAGAACTTTTATTAACTATTATAAAAAAATTTAATGGTGGTCCTGTAGGGGTAGAAGCTATTAGTAGTTCTATAGGTGAGGAAGTAGCTACTATTGAGGATGTTTATGAGCCATATTTATTACAAAGAGGACTATTAAAAAGAACAAATCGAGGTAGAGTAGTAACTGAATTAGGTTATCAAGTTTTAGGTATTAAGTATTCTAAAAATTGATATTTCTTTAAAAATAATTTAAAATGTGGTATAATATCAACGAATTTTGTAGGTGGTGATAGTCTGAAAAGAAAAACAAAATTTATTTTATAAAAATATGTAAAAAAGGGCAGACTTCCCCTTACCCCAAA
>CANRPE010000017.1 GCA_947632405.1 uncultured Bacilli bacterium
TTCATCACTTAATTTCTTTAGAATATCAGCAATAAATTGCATAGAATACCTGGTTCTATCTTCACGATATATAATAGATAATTTACTTGTAACTTTTACAAAATTTCTAGCTATTTTTTTAGTTTTAAATCCTAGTTCTATTTCATTTTCTTCATTACTTTGAATTTCTATATCATTATATATTTCTTTAATACTTTGTAAATCCAATAATTTGTAAGTAAATAAGGCATTAGATAATGAATATTCTAATCTATCAGCAGATAATTTAGGAGTATCATTATCAGCTATTGGATAAAGATGATAATTATCAACTTCAGATACTTCAATATTATCTCTTTTTAATAATATCATTATTTCTTTAGAATTATTTATAATTTCAGTAGTTAAATCTTCGGTTGATTCTTGAGTCATATAATCTCCATTCAAGAAATCTACACAATGCTTAAAAGCAGGTACTGCTATATCATGAAATAATCCAGATAAGGTTTGCTTTTTATCATGAGTAAAATGCCATACAATTAAAGCAACAGCAACTGAATGATCAAGACTAGAAAAGAAAAAATCACTTTCAAATAAATTTGAATAAATTGTACCACAAGTAATACTAATATATTGTTGCGATAGCAGTTCCTTTGTATCAATATATTCATTTAACCATTTAGGAAAGTTTGGCTCTAAAATTTCAAAATAATCTTTGATTTCTTTGCTAATATTACTATAATATTTACTCATATATTTTATTCCTTATTTTCTATTAAATTCTACCTTTACTTTTTAACAAAGTCTTTTTACAATCATTTACATATTAAAGTCTATATATAAATTAAGAATTGTTTTAGAACCTTATTTAATTGTATAAAACATTAAAATCAATATTTTTTCCATTTTCACAGTGGTTATAAAATTTTTGTGCTGAAATATGATATTTTGGCTTTTTATATTCATATAATACTAAATTTTCAATATTATATGAATTATTTAATTCATATTTAATAAATTTATTTCTAATATCTAACAATAAATTTTGTTTTGTATTATATTCATGAATACCTCTAAATTTTTGCCATGCATGCTCAAACCAATAAAATTTATCATTCTTTTCATAGGTTAAGAATGTATGAGTTGGACATTTATCATCATCATAATGTACTATAAAATAAGTTTTTATATTCCAATCATTTCCTTTGAAATAGTATCTTTCAAGTTCTACTTGATCCCAGCATACACCAATTTTATTAGTTATTACTTCTTTTGGAGATTGCAGTATATAATTAGTTGAATATGATTTATCAACAAAACTATGTTTATTATTATCTTTATCTAACCAACCATACTCTACATTTTTCATTAAATTCATAACTTCCAATTCATTATAATAATTCCATATATTTAGCTGTCCTTTAGCTTTTATTGGTTTATTTAATGGTGTTATATCTTCTAAGATCCAAGCATATCTTCCTTCTTCATATATACCACAAATATATTCTTGATAATTATTTTTTTTAATATTTTCTACATAATCTTTTGTCATATAAATACAGTCAACTAAATTACATTTACAGATGATATTACCAAAATGTAGCGATATATTATCAATTAATTTCATTAATTCTTTATTTTCTTTAAATGTTTTGGGAATTTTAGTAGCACTAGCATGAATATATAATTCACCTCTGTAATCTGTTTTCCAACTTCTTGTTTCGATTAATTTTTTCTTTTCTTTTACTAAAGTTGCATATGGCTCCATGAAACTTAATACTTTCATATCATTTTCCTTCCAATTTATTTATTAAATATAGTTTTAATAATAAATATTTATTCTAGAAACTCTATTTTCAGTTACTACTAATAGAGCAAAATTTATTAATTATTGGTTA
Organism: uncultured Bacilli bacterium; assembly: GCA_947632405.1. Lineage (GTDB taxonomy): Bacteria > Bacillota_I > Bacilli_A > RF39 > UBA660 > UMGS995. Next base: position 1,878 of record CANRPE010000017.1, read on the forward strand.
TATTTTTGTTGAAATGCTTTAATATATTTTTTTCTCATAACTGGAAGTATCTGGGATGCAATTTCAATAGAAGTTTCATTTATATTAGCATTAGAAGTATCAAAAAAGATCTTAGAATCAACACTTTCTGAAAATAAATTTTGTAAAGATTTTAAACTATTATTATATTCATCAATATTAGCTTCATTTAGAAAGCTTCTATTTTCTAAAGCTAAACTAGATGTATAATCCCTTCTTAAAGAAACTAATGAATCTGCATAAGTAATTACTAAAAAATCTATTAATTTTTTAGAAAGTTTTGAATATTTTTCTCTTGCATTTAAATACAAATCTTCTGGCATATCTCCTCTAACTAAACGTCTATAATTCCATATTTGACGATCATTTAAAGATCTATCAATTAAAATTAAATCTTTTTTTGTCAAAACAGCATTTTGTAATTGTTTATATATTTCTCCAAATATTGCTAAGTCTCTATCTGAATAACTCATACTATCAAATTTACTTTTTAATTCTTCTTTGTAATATTTAGAAGTTGTAAATTCTCCTACTAAAGAAACTTCAAAGCCACCTTTTTTAAAGAAATCATATAAGTTATTTATTACTGTAGTTTTTCCTGTTCGAGGTGTACCTGTAAATTCTATAACAAAAGGCTTAGGAAGTGTTACTAATGATTTTAGTCTTTGCAATTCAGTCTTCCCGGCATGTAATTTTCTTAATTTTGCATAGTAATCTTGATTATTAGCAAAAATTGTATCTTTTAAATATAAATCTTCTTTTTTGTAAAATACTTTATCTAAAATATCTTTTAATCTTAAAAATATAGGCAAATCTTTATCTTCTCCTGTTATTAAACTTTCATAGATACTTGTATAATACCATTTTTGAGCATCTTCTCCTCTTTTAAAAGCACTAAAATCTCTTTCACCATTTTTTTCAAATTTTAAAAATAAATCTTCTAAATTGTTAATTTTATCTGCTCCAATTACTAATTTATTTCTAAGTGGTAATTTTTTAGTTTCTTCAATTGTATGTTTTTTTCTTTCTTCCCATGATAATGATTTATCAGGTTCAGAAGCACCCACTACAAGATTAGCAATATCTTTACCAAATTCTCTTTCAATATCCTCAATAGTATATTTTGTATCTTCAACAACATCATGTAAATAACCAGCTGCTACTACATTGTCATCATAGCCAAATGATTCTAAAAGTTGACCAACTCCAATTGGATGAATTATCATAGGCTTATCAGGTTCACTTTTTCTAATTTGTCCCATGTGAGCTTGCACAGCAAATAATTTTGCTTTTTCTTTAATGTCCATAATTCCATTTACCTCCATATATTTTACTGCAAACCCATATTTATTCTTTATCAAAGTTTCTACATTCTTTTTAAAATCTTCAAATTCTTTATCATAGTAATATGTTTTAGCATATCCATCGCTACCAAATTTTTTTGATATATGATTATATGCTCTATTAATAATTTCATCTAAATCTAGATTAGGATAATGTTTAAGTGTATAACTATGCGTTCTTTTTAGAGCTAAAATTATATCTATATTTTTATCAGCTGAAGAAATTATTTTGCCATAATTACTTCTTGGTTCATGTTTTAAGATTGATCTATGATCTTCAATAGCTTCTTTTATTATTTTTCTTTGAGTCTGATTAAAAAATTTTTTCATTTCTTTATTTTCATAAAAAAGTTTAGCTGATAATACTTCATGATTATCTTTATCAATATAATGAGCCAAATCATGAAATGACGCTATTGCATACACCATATCAAAATTAATATCATCGAATTGCTTGGCAAATTTTAAACTTCTTGTAATAACATATTTTATATGATCAATTTGATGGCCTAAATCATTTTTCTGATATAAAGGAAAAATATTATTTTCAATATATTCTTGTAACTGTTTGCTTATTTCCATTATCAAAACCTCCTAAATATCTATTGATTATTTTTTTCTACCATGACCATAAAAATATATCATTATTTTAAAAATATATTATATTTCAATTAGTTCATAATCAGTAGAACCTAAACCTAATTTTTCTGCATAAGGTAAAATTTCTCTACCAAGTTGGCGATCAATTCTTTCTTGTAAAAGTTTTGCTCCTGCTTCTTTACTGTTCCATACAAAATCTATAAAAGCTTGATCAACTGCAACAGGATCTAATGAAGCAACAATTCCTAAATCATTCATAACAGGTTCTGATTGATGTGCATCACAATCACAATCAACTGATAAATAATTCATAACTGCTATATAGACAATTTGCTTATTATTTTTTTCTAAATAGTCAGCTACTGCTTTTGAAGCCTCAGCCATAGATTCAATAAAGTCAATTTGTTGATATGGTCTTCCCCATGCTGTTTTTGGATCTTCATCTTGTCCACAACTATGTATATAAGCTTTTCCATTACGTGATGCAATTCCAATTGATTGATTTTTTAGACAAGCTCCAAATCCTCCCATCATATGTCCTTTTGCATGTGCAAGATTAACTATTGAATCATAATTTTCAAAATTTTTACCGACAATGTCATATTTTAGATGCTTTCCATTTTCTACTGGGATTTTAAATTCACCATCTGCATCCATAATATCTACATCAGCAAATGATGTAAATCCATGTTTTTCTGCTACTTTTATATGATCTTGTGCTGTATTTCTAGCGCCATCATAAGCTGTATTACATTCAATGATTGTTCCATTTAACTTTTGAACAAGTGGACCTATTAAATCTGCTTTTAAATAACCTTTAGAACCATCTTCTCCTGTTGATACTTTTACTCCAACTTTTCCTTTTAATTCAACACCTAAACTTTCATATATTTTAATAAGATTTTCTGATGTTATATTTTTTGTAAAATATACTTTTGATTTTTCCATATTTATTCTCCTTTTTTAATATTAAATTATTAATTATAGTATATCATATATATTAAAATTATGCTTACTTACTTTTTAATAATAAAGAAATAATCTCAGCTTTATCTTTAAAAATAGAATTACTTAAAATATATTTTTGTCTTAAATTAAAAAAATAATTTAACAAAGGTATTTCTTTTATAGGATATTTAACTTTATTTGCTTTTAAATATCTACAAGTAAATAATTTACAAGAGATTGATTTTATACTACATTTTCCATTCTTCATATGTTCACATAATCCTCTTTTTGGACCGTAGCAACAACCATATTTTGAACTAGGACAATGACTATTATTTCTAACTGAAATACATTGATTATTTTGAAATTGACATAAATTTTTATGACTAAATTCATCATCTAAATATTTGCATACAGTATCATAAATATATTCATATCTTTTTTTGATATCTTTAATATTTAAAGCATTAATTGCTTGAATTTTTATTTTTTCATTAGGAAAATTAGATATATAAGAATCATCTATAATATCACAATTTTGATAGATAAAGTGAATTACTTTTTTTGAATTATTATATTTACGTACATTCTTATAAAAATTTTTATCATTTGTTATATAAATTTCTTTCATAAATACCTCTAACTACTTATTAAGTATAGCTTCAAATATAAAAAATTACAACTTATAATTATTTTTTTAATAGATTATATAGCAAACTAAATTATATAGTAATTAGCTAAATTTTAATTTTAAATCAATATATAAAATAGTATCACTAGCTATAGTAAATAACAAAAAAAGTAAAGCTTTTTCATTTATAAATTTTAAACTTTACTTGTAATTATTTTTTATTATTAATATTATTTTCTTGCTTTTATATCAAAAGGAATAACATTATTATTTGTTCCTTCTTTCAACATTGTTTCTAATTCTTTATTATTAGAAGAATCATCTTCAATTAGTTGTTTTTTATCTGCTAATAAATATGCTTGATAAGCATTTCTAACTGCACTACTTCCACTAATTAAATTTTGTCTTATACTATTAAAAATAACTCTATTTTGATCACAATATTGGAAATTATAATCATAGTTATCTCTATTTTTAGTCATAATATTTAAAAATTGAATAACTTGCGTATCGTTTAAAGAAACATAAACATCTAAGAAATTATAGAATTTATTATTTCTTGTTACTTTAAAGAATTCTTCTTTTTCAGCAAATGTATCAAAATAAACTTCATATTCATTTATAATATTTTTAGCTAAACATATTGTTTTATCTACAGCATTTTCTTTATCTCTTACTTTTAAATAAATAGATTCATCTTTTCTATTTTCCCAATATTCATCATGGTCTTTACAATAATGATTTGTTCTTACAAAAGTAACATCAATAATTTCATCAGTTCTTTTTAATTTGGTTTTTTCATCTTCTTTAATATAAAAATCAATATCTGCACGTCTCATATAAATATTCTCCTTTATATTTATTATATCTTATTATTTTCTAAATTAATACCCTATTTTTTTTGATAAACCATTATACCTTCTTCGCTAGTTTCAAATTGATGAAAGGTAAAATTTTTAGTAGTAAACTCTTTTTTAAAATGACTAGAAGCTTTATATAAATATGTAATAATTTGTCCATTTGGAGTTAACATAAAAGCATTTAATAATTTTTGATAAACTAGAGGATTATTTAATTTACCATAGTAAATAATACTAGAGAGATTAACTAAATCATAGACTTTATTGCTAGGTAAAGATAAAGTACTTAAATCTTGGCAATAATAATTAATATCTGCATAATATAAATTTTTTCTTAGTTTATTATATTGGTCTTCCTCTAAAAATAAATTTCTTTCTTGTACTATTTTTTTATTTACGACTTCATGTGAAAATAATAATGATTTATAAATTTCATCTCCTGAAAAAAAGTTAAATAATGAATCCCAAAATTTCTTATGATTAATATTTAAATTATCTCTAAATTTAATATAATAGTCATAACTAAATTCTTTTTTATTTTCATCTGTGTCAATAAAAAAATTAATATATTCGTCTAAAGATAAAGAAAGAATAGCTCCTATTTTAAGTGCCAAAAAATAATTAGGAAATCTACTAATATCGCAAGCTATTACTTTTTTTGTTCCTAATAATATACTATTTAAAATTTGATCTCCTGAAGCTGTAATTGAAAAAATTGATCTTTTATTTTCTAAAAATTTTTGATATGCCCTAATATTTTCATTTGATGCTTTATACATAAATGATTTACTATGAAAACTTTCTTTTTGGAGTGGATTATAACTTCCTGTTATAATTTGTTGCGCAATACGAATATCTTCATTTAACATAAGAAACCTCCTATAATCATATTGATTATTATATTAAAAATTAAACATTAACCATTCAGGTTTTAATAATAAAAGTATTCCTATTATAAGCATAATAATACCACCAATTAAATGTGAATATTTATTATATTTTGTTGAAAGAGCATGAATTTTAGTAGTTGAAAGGGCAATTAAAAAAATAATAATATCATCAATTAAAAAGAAAATAATATAAATAAGTGTATAGAAAAATGATCCAAGTGAAGAAACATTATTTAGAGCTAAAAGTTGAGTATATACCAAAGGAAGTCCTGCTGAACATGCTAGTTCAACAACATTGACACTAATAGCTAAGCCTATAACACCTATAAGTGCTAACCATAAACTTTTTTCTCTTGAAAATTTCTTTATTTTACTTATTACTTTTTTACGTTTTTTATCATCAATTACTTCACAACCACTATCATTACTTTTAAAATATCCTCTCAAATTAATAATAGATCCTATGATTGCTACTACAGCAATAATGTTTCTAAATATATTAGATGCCATAATATGTATAACTAAATTAAACCAAGATAGCATAATGGCCATATAAACTAAGCCTGAAGTAAATAGAAAGACTAAGCCTAAAATTAACATTCTTTTTCTATCTTTCATTCCTAGAAGCATACTAATTAAAAATAACAATACCCACATTGCACAAGGATTAAAACCATCTACCAAACCAATGATAGCTGCCGCTGATGGAAGTGAAAAATTTTTAAGATTAACTTCACCAAATATTGGCAGTTTTATTCTAGTAGAAGAATCTGTTTTTTTATCATATTGAGAAAAAGAATCTTCAATTTTTTCTTCTGTAAAAGTTCCATTTTTAATTTTAGATACATAATCAATATTTTCAGTTTTATTTTTTTGATAATACTTAATAATTCTTTCTATTTTTATACCTATACTTTCAGAAAAACCTGAAACAGCAGTACCATCAATAATAGTAAGAGGCACTGAATTAGTAGAAACATTATATTTATTTCCAACTCGTTTCATTAATAAAGCATTACTATTATTATGCCAAACCTCATATTTAATTAAATTAACATTAGAATATTTCTTTTCTAGTTTATTTAAAAATTTAATTTCTTCAGCACAATGAGGACAACCATCTCCATGGAAAAAATAAATATTTATTTTTTCTTTTGCCCATGTATTTTTATATGAAAATATTACTAGAAAAAGAAATATAAATATAAATAGTTTTTTTATTTTCATTTTTAATCACCTAATTCATTTATAATTGTAATCATTTCCCTAACTGATTTTTCTCCAGTTACTCTTTTTATTTCTTTATTATTTTTGAAAAAAATAAATACTGGTAAAACTTTGCCTGGATTATATTTAGCAACTTCTTCTTCATCAATATCATAATCTAAACTAATAGTTTCTATTGGTTTTTGCTGCATTACTTGATTCCAAACTTTATTCATAATAAGACAGCCACTACACCATAGGGCTGTAATTTTAATTACTTTCATGTACTAAATTCAACTCCTGTAATTTGTTTTTGAATTTTTCTATGAAAATATCTATTTCTTCCTTAGTTGTCAGATGACTAAGACTAATTCTTAAACTATGTGAAGCATAATCATTATTTTTAGTTAATGCTAAAACAGCTATTGAAGTGGAACTAGTAGAACAAGCTGTTTGAGTTGAAATATAGATATTTTCTTGTTCTAAAGCATGAAGCATTACTTCTGATTTAATATTTTTGATACTAATATTAATAATATATGGACTACAATATTCATTACTATTTAGATGAACTTCTTGAATTGTTTCTAATTGATTTTTTAAATATTTACTTAAATCAGAAACATATTGATATTTCTCATTAAAATCTTCTAAAACTAACCTAAGTGCCTTTGAAATAGAAGCTATTAAAGAAGTTGCTGGTGTTCCACTTCGATATACTGTAGTTGATTTTCCACCATGAATTAAAGGTTCAATATTAATATGATCCTTTTTTATTAAACAACCAATACCTTTTAAGCCATAAATTTTTTGAGCAGAAAAAGACGCTAAATCTATATCTTCTAAATTTATTTTTATTTTTCCAATAGCTTGAGTAATATCACTATGAAAGATAATTTTTTTATTATTTTTTAAATATTTACCAATCTTATCAATAGGTTGAATTATTCCAATTTCACTATTAACTGCACCTATACTTACTAAGATAGTATCATCTCTTATTAATTTTTCAAGATTTTCAATAGTTACTAATCCATGGTCATCTAAATCAACAAAATCAATTTCATAACCATTATCTTGTAAATAAGCCATTGTTGCTGTTACAGAAGAATGTTCTAGGCGTGTAGTTATAATATGTTTTCCTCTATTTGAATATTTATGAGCAACACCTATGATTGCTGTATTATTAGATTCAGTAGCTCCACTAGTATAAATAACTTCTTTTTCTTTTACACCAAGTAGACTAGCAAGTTGTTTTGTAGATGCTTCTATTAATTCTTTTGATTCTATACCTAATTTATGTAATGAATTAGGATTACCAATAAATTTTTTAGTAACTTCTGAAAAAGTTTTTAAAACAGCATCATTTACTGGTGTTGTTGCCGCATAATCTAAATAAATCATATTATCACACTCCCAACAACAATATTATAGCATAAATGTATTTAAGAATAAATACTAATAAAATTTCATTATAAAAGATAAAATCACAATTCAATCTAAAATTGAATTGTGACTAATGTATTATCTATATAATTTTTTATCTTCCTTTTCGTAATACTTCAACACTAATTCCTCGATCTACGCCACCTTTTGATTCAGTAGAGTTTGTTAAAACATCAATAAGAAATTTTCTTCCTTGACCAATATTACTACCACGATCAAGAACAATTGCTAAAACATTACTTCCTAAAGATGAATTTTTAATTCTAACAATAGAGTATAATGAAATTTCTTTTCCAGCAGCAATAATTCTAACATTGCCATAAGTAGCATCACTATAATATAAATTACCATTTCGTACATCTAAACCTGTAGCTGTATAACCTGAACAATCACTACAATTTGCATAATAATAACTTAAATTTCCTGTATAAGTTTCTAAAACATCTGATTCTTCTTTTATAACTGGTTTAGGTGCTGGTAATTCTTCCTTAGGTGAATCTTCTACTTCTTCTTTTTCATTATTATCTTCTATAACTTCATTTTTTATTGGAATTTCTTCTATTTTCACATCTTGCTCTAATTCTTTTTCTTGTTCATCTATTGTACTAATAGGAGTTACTTCTGATTGTTGATTTTCCAATATTTTTGTAAATAAGCTTGTCTGTAAATTTTTAGTATCAACAGTAGAATTAACTACACTTGTATCTACTTTAGTAGTTACTAACATAATAGGAATCGAAAATACTAATAACCAATTTACAATACGTAAAATTTTATATTTATTCATATTTATCTCCTCGTATTAACATATTATCATATTGACTACCATTTTACAATCACTTGACAATATTTACCAGTTGTATTTACGTAAACAAAAAATCAGTTAACTACTGACTTTTTCACATTTATAACCAGAAGAATTCATTTTTGATTCAACTGAATTAATTGCATCTTTATACTTAAATTGAGGATATACACCTCCTGCTTCACTATATGCAGCACTTACTTCTTTTATGTTTATACTTGCATAATTAAAAATTTGCTTAACCGAGTTAATACCATTATTTAAACTACAAACAATTGAAATACCATCATAATCTTTTATTTCTTCTTTTAAAATATCACATTGTTCCTTTAATGACTCTAATTCCTTCTTATCTTCTAATTTATCTCCTGTTGAAGTAGTGATATAAGTTAACTGATTAATTTTTTTATTTTCAAAAGTAAAAGTTGCACTTACTTTTATATCTAATGTATCTGTTTGTTTTGTACTAGTACACATTAATTTACCAGAATCAAGTTCAGCCATTTGTTTATCTAATTTTCTTTGATTTAAATAATCTGTAATATCTCCTAAAAAATAGACAAATGCGAATAAAAATATGAATAGTAAAACTGTCATAATTTTCCCAAATGTACTTGGACCTTTATTATTACTATTATTTAAGTTTGAATTAGGTTCTTGAGGATTATTAGTAGGAGCATCTTTAATAGCTTCATTACTTACCACATTTGAAGTAGTAGTTTCATTTACTACAGTTTGATTTTCATTGCTTAGAGGTTGAACTTGAGTTTGCTCCTCTTTCACAAGTTCTTGATTTACTTGATTTTCCAATTTTTCTTGTTCAACACTTTCGATATTTTTTTCTTCTGTTAGTGGTGTAACAGGAGGAGTTGTTGGCTCTGAATTTTCTGGAATTACTGGCATATCTTTTTCTTCATTTTGATTCATACTTTCATCTCCCTTTTTATTCTTTATCTTAATGAATTAATTTTTTCTTCAAAATTATCACTATTTATAATATAACTTCCAGATACTATAATATCACTTTCACTACAAAATTTTTTAGTATTATTATTAATTCCACCATCTACACTAATTTTAACATTACTCTGATATTCATTCAATAAAATTCTAATTTCTTTTATTTTATTTTCTGTTTCTTCAATAAATTCTTGTCCTCCTTTACCTGGTTCAACAGACATAATTAAAATCATATCTAATAGAGGTAAATAAGGTACTAATTCATTTACTTTTGTATCTGGATTAATGGCTAATCCACATTTAATTCCATAATTTTTTATTTGAGTTAAATATCTATCTATATTTTCTGCTAATTCTAAATGAATTGTAATATATTCAGTATTAAGTGTAGAATAATTATCAATATATTTTTTAGGATTCTTAACCATAAGATGCACATCTAAACGCTTTGATGTATATTTATAAATGTTTTTCATTTCTTTAAAGGGCATTGTCTTATTCTTAACAAATTTACCATCCATAACATCAACATGAATATAATCTGTTGAAGTTTCATTTAATTTTAATAAATCTTTAGGAATATTTTTACTACTCAAAAAAGAAGTAGAAATGAGCATATTATCACTTTCTTTCAATAAATTTTAAATAATTTTCATATCTTTGCTTCATAATATTATTATTATTTACTGCTACTTTTACTTGACATTCCTGTTCATTTTTATGCATACAATCTTTATAAATACATGGATAATTTGCAAATTCTATAAAACTATCTCTAATTTCACTTGCACTATATTTATCTAAATCAAGTGCAGAAAATCCTGGCGTATCTAAAACTTTTCCTCCGTCAATTTCGAATAATTCTACTACCCTTGTTGTATGTTTACCTCTACCCAAGGAAATAGAAACTTCTCCTGTTTTTAAATTCCACATATTATTTATTTTATTTAACAATGTACTTTTACCTGCTCCTGTTTGTCCTGTAAAAACACTTGTCTTATTTTTTAATAATGATTTAATTTTATCAATTTGAGTATTTTCAATTACTTGATAACCTATTTTTTTATAATAATTTAAAGATTTATCAATCTCTTTTAATTCTTCTTTAGTTAGTAAATCTCTTTTAGTAATACATATAATTGGAACTACATTATGTAATTCCATTAAGACAATTAATTTATCTAATAAATTAAGAGAAAAATTAGGAAGTTTTAAACTTGTAATTAAAAAGGCTTGATCAATATTAGAAACACTAGGTCTATCAAAAATATTTTTTCTTGGAAGAATTTCTTCTATAACTTTGTTACTTGGATTAAAAATAACATAATCTCCAACTTTAGGAATTAGTTTTTCTTTACGAAATTTTCCTCGACATTTACAATCATATTTTTCACCTTTGCAGCTAACAATATGTAAATCACTTACAATTTTAATAATTTGTCCTTCCATATTTCTCCTTTTAACTTATTACTATTCTTTAGTTTCAGGTATCTTTGTAGTTGTTTGTTTTTGTTCTGTTGTTGTAGTTTCTTTTTCTTCTTCTGTTGTTTTTGACTTTTCAGTTGACTTTTCAGTTGGCTTAGTTGCTATCTCAACAGTTAGAGTTGTTCCTTCCAAAATTTCTGTTCCAGCAATACGAGATTGGCTAATTACTTTTCCCTGAGCATACTCTGTTGTTTCAACATAACTTGTTTTTAATTCTAGATTATATTTCTTACAAAATGCAGTTACATCATCATAACTATAGCCTAATGCAACCATATCTGGGAAAGTATCAATTAAATTTGGAATATATAATGTAATTGAATCTCCTTCTTTTACTTCAGATTTTGCAGCAAGTGACTGACCAATAATTTCTTGCTCATCATAATCACTATTTTCAACATCTTTTTTATCAATTGTAACTACTAATTTATATTTAGTTTCCAAAATAGTTTGTACTTCAATATAATTTTTACCTGTATAATCTTCTAAAATAAAAGTTTGTTCTCCACTAGATTTATATAAAGTAATAGAACTTCCTTTCTTTAATTTTTTACCCTTTGCTGGGCTTGTTTTGACAATACGTCCTTTATCTATTTTTTTACTTTCTACTTTTTCAATTTTTGCTTTAACTACAAAACCTAAATCCTCTAGTTTTTCTGTAGCTTTACTAACTGTAAGTCCTGTTACATCAGGAATTGTTATTTCTTTTGGTTTTGTAAGAGCTGGTACTACAAATATAACAAGAAGTAAAATTAAGACAAGTAATGTAAAAACAGTTGCTAAAATTATTATAATCTTTTTATTTTTCTTATCAATTTTATCTTCAGGATCTATTTTTTCAGCTATTTCTTCTTCTTTTTCTAATTCTTCTAATTTTTGTAATCTTTTAGTATTTTCCATTTCATGTTCTGAATATTTATAAACAAGTGGTTCTTCATTCATTCTGTCATCATCTAATGCTGTTAATAAATCTTGATGCATACTTCTAGCATCATCATAACGATTCTTTGGATTCTTTGCAGTTGCCTTTAAAATAATATTTTCAATACTTTGAGGAATACTTTCATTATCTTCTCTAATATTAGGAAGTGGATCTTTCATATGTTTTAATGCTATTTCAACAGCATTATCACCTTTAAATGGTAATTTCCCAGTTAATAATTCATAAAAGATAATACCCATGGAATAGATATCACTTTTAATTGTAGAACCTTTTCCTGCTGCTTGTTCAGGTGGAAGATAGTGAACAGAGCCCATGACTGAATTAGTTTGTGTAAGTTGGGTTGAATTTAAAGCCATTGCAATCCCAAAATCAGTAATTTTAATCTGTCCATCATCTTGAATCATAATATTTTGTGGTTTTAAATCTCTATGAATAATATAAGAATCATGAGCATGAGCCATTCCATCAGTAAGTTGAAGCATAATATCAATAGCTTCAGATAAAGTTAAACTTCCCCTTCTTTTTAATAACTGCTTCAAAGTTTTTCCATCAACAAATTCCATAATAATGTAATATAAACCATTATCTTCACCAACATCATACATTTCTACAATATTTGGATGAGAAAGACTTGAAGCTGATAATGCTTCTCTTTGAAAGCGTCTTACAAATTTTTCATCATTAGATAAATCACCACGTAGTATCTTAATAGCCACATTACGATCTAATATTTCATCATAACCAAGATAGACATTAGCCATTCCCCCTTCACCAATGCTTTTAATTATTTCATAACGATCGTTAATTTTTTGCCCCTTTGAAATCATCTATACTTCACCTTCCATATCACGGATTAAATAAGCTACTGATATATTATCAGTTCCACCTCTATTATTAGATTTTTGAATTAATTTAATTACTTTTTCTTCAATTTCTATTTGTTCTAATAAGACCTTTTCTATTTGCTCTTGATCTAACATATTAGTAAGACCATCACTTGAAAGTAGAATTTCTGTTACGTCCATATCACAGTCAAAGATATCGACATCTACTTTCGGTGAAGCTCCAAGCGCTTTCATTAATACATTTTTCTTTGGATGAACACTTGCTTCTTCTTTGGTAAGTTCTCCTGCCGAAACTAATAAATTTACTAATGTATGATCATAAGTTACTTTATGAAGTTTTCCATCTTTCATAACAAATCCTGAAGAATCACCTATATTTCCAAATAATAAATATTCATTAGTTAATATTGCCATAACTAAAGTAGTTCCCATACCTTTACTTTCTGGATGAGTTTTTTCATGTTGAAAGATTAATGTATTAATTTCATTTACACAATCTCTAATCCAATTAACTGCATCTACTTTACTCATATTTAAAAATGTTTCATTAAAATGTTTCCCTAAATAGCTAATTGCAATGGAAGAAGCTACCTCTCCAGCAGAATGACCACCCATTCCATCTGCAATTGCCATTAAATAATCATTATTTGCATTTTTAGTAATAATCACGCTATCTTCATTATGATCTCTTACTTTACCAGCATCCGTTAAATAAAATGACTTCATTTACATTCCTCCTTACTTCTTAGTTGTCCACAAGCAGCACTAATTTTACCACCAAACTCACGTCGAATTGTAACTTGAATTTTATTCTTCTTTAGTATATCATAAAACTTCATAATTTGTATAGTTTTACTCCGATGAAATTGAATATTTTCTGTAGTATTATAAGGAATTAAATTTACATACGCATTCATATCTTTAATTAATTTCGAAAGTTCTTCTGCATCTTTTGCTCTATCATTAATACCATCTAATAAAATATATTCAAAAGTTAGTCTTCTACCAGTCTTTTCTTGATATTTTTTTAATACTTTCATCAAATCTTTAATAGGATATACCTTATTAATAGGCATAATTTGACTTCTTATTTTATCATTTGGGGCATGAAGGGAAATAGCTAAATTGACTTGTAATTTAAAATTCATAAATTCTTCTATTTTAGGTATAATCCCACAAGTAGATACAGTAATGTGCCTACTACCAATTGCTAAACCTTTAGCATAATTAATAATTTTTAATAATTTTATAATGTTTTCATAATTATCAAAAGGTTCTCCAATTCCCATAATTACAACGTGTGAAATTCTTTCTTTTATATCTTTTTCAACTTGTAAAATTTGCAGAACCATTTCTCCTGTTTTTAAATTTCTAACTTTTTTTCTTCTTCCACTTTCACAAAAACAACACCCCATGTTACAGCCTACTTGACTAGAAATACAAATACTATTTCCATAATCATGTTTCATTAAAACTGCCTCGATATGTTCATTATCACTTAATTTAAATAAATATTTGCACACATCAGTATCTTTTTCAACTTTAACGATTTCTAATGGTTCAATAGAAAAATCTTGTTCTAATTGTTTTATAACATCTTTTTTTAAATTAGTTATTTCAGAAAAGGTAGAGATTTTTTTCTGATAAAGCCATTCAAATAATTGTTCAGCATGAAATTTTTTTTGGTTATTGCTTAAAAAATATTCTTGCAGCATCTCAATATCTAAACTATATATGCTTTCCATTTATATCACCTGCTAATAGAATTATTATACTCTGATTTTAAAAAAAAAGATACCTTACTATAAAAAGTTAAAATATCATTTCCAATAATAGCTTAACTTTCTGTAGTAGTCTCTGTTTTAGATAATAAAGTATATTCAATTTCAATTGTCCCTTTATTTTTTGCTAAATTTTTATAAATTGTATAAGGTGTTAATTCATATTTAATATTACTAATTTCTTTATTTTTATTAGTAGTAACAGTAATAATATTAGGCATATCAGCAATATCTATATCTAAATTATCAATTAATTTTACTAGTGTCGTTGTTGAAACTTGATAATCATAACTTCTATTTTTATTTTCATATTCTGTTTTTGAAATTAACTTTGCATTTTCTAAAATTTTTTCTAAATTAGAAATATCACGAAAATAAGGTAATATATATGGATTAGCTAAAGGCTTAAAATTATTTTCTTGTTTTAAATAAAAGGTATTGTTACTTTGATAAAATTTTTCGATAGTATCTTGACTAGTCTTTGTAAAATTAGAGGTATTTTTTTCTTGATTACCTTCATAAATTGTTTTTATTTCATCTAAATTTATGGAATATTTAAAATAATAAGGCTCATTCAAAATATTTTCAATATCAAAATATTTTGAACTTTCAAATGTTTCTTGATATTTATTTTGATTATTTCCTGCTCGTACTAAAATAACAACCAAAAAAAAGAACAGAAAATATCCAACTAAAACAATCCAAGCTTTTTTCTGTGGATCTGATTTTATCTGTTCTATTATTTTATTAATAGATTTTGATTTATTATTTTTCATGATACTCACCTATTTTAATATTTTTCCAATTATTTCTTCTTTCTTAATACCATTTAAATAGTCTTTTACAAGCATTTTCTTTTTTCCAAATGGTTTTATTTCTGTTAAAATAATTTCCCCATCACTGGTACACACTCCAATTCCATCTTTATAAATATTAATAATTTTACCAGGTGTTTCTATAACTTTTGCTGTTCCTATTTTACTAGAATACACTTTTATTTCATCTGAATCTAATATACAAAAAGCTGAAGGAGTAGGATTTAAACCTCTAATTAAATTAAAAATTTCTCTTGATGTTTTTGAAAAGTCAATATGTTCTTCCTCTCTTGTTATGTTGTATGCATAAGTAACTTCTTCTTGATTTTGAGAAATTCTAGAATTTGTTTTTTCAAAAATACTTGGAAGGGTTTTCAACAATAAATCTTTTCCCATCAAACTTAAACGATCATGTAAAGTTTCTAAAGTATCAGTATCTTCAATCGTGGTTTTTTGCATATCTATAATATCTCCACTATCCATTTTAGTATCCATGTACATAATAGTAATTCCTGTTTCATGATAGCCATTTATTATAGCTTTATGAATTGGTGCACCACCTCTTAATTTTGGTAAAAGTGAAGCATGAACATTAATACAGCCATAGTAAGGATAATTTAATAATTCCTTTGGAATAATTTGACCATAAGCACACGTAATAATAATATCAGGTTGATAAGTAATAATTTTTTGATAATCCTCTTTTATATTTTCAGGTTGAAAAATATCAATATTATATTCTAATGCTTTTTGCTTTACAGGAGTAGGAGTTATAATCTGTTTCCTTCCTATTTTTTTATCAGGTTGACTTACAACTAATACAACATTGTACTTATCAATTAATCCTTCTAAAATAGGAACTGCAAAATCTGGAGTTCCCATGAACACAATTTTTTTCATTCTATCATCTTCCTATCATAATAATTGTTATAATAATTCCAATTGTAATCAATAATACCCCAATTAACGCTATGATAGTAGTATTACCATAATCATTCATAAAACTTTCTGATTTAGAATTATCTTCTTCTTTAATAGCTAAATCCTTAGAAAATCCTAATTCTTCTATTGTTGGTAGATATAATATCTCAAAATTATCTTTTGAAATATTGTCAAACACTTTTTCTTGATTAAATCTAAATTCTAATATCTTTGTAACACTAGTAACTAAATCTTCTGAATCTAAACTTTCAATAATTGAATCAATTTCATTTAAAGAATTATGATTTAAAACACTTCTTTTAATGCAACACATTATTGGTCTTGTTTGATTTAGAGAAAAAAGATTCCACTCTTTATCTAAAAAATTAATAACTTTTTCCATATCATAATGAAATAAATCTTTCTTTTTCATAAAATACATAATATTATTTGTACATTCATTTTTATCTTTCTTAAAAAAAGCATCTAGTTTATAATTAATATTATTTTCCATTAAATCAGTACACATCTCATTTAAAAAATATGGTGTATGATATGCATAATAACAGCCCATGAAAGGAGAATCACATACTGTAAAATATGGCTTTTCTACTTCTAATTCTTTTGAAAATACATGAAATATTTTATTTTTTTCAAAAACTTGGTTCACTTCTTTAAGTGCCTCTAATTCAAAATTATAATTATTAACATTAAGTCCTTGATTTAAAACTTCATCCTTAAATACAGAAGGAAAACTATGAAAGAAATATCCCTCAGTAATATATTTTCGATAAATATATTGTAAAATTATTTTTTTATTTTCTGGGCTATCTAAATTTAAAAGTCCTAATTTTTTCTGGCAACATGAAATAATTAACTTATGGATACCAATTTTAATTTCATGATGCTGATCTATTTTTCTTAATAATAGTTGAACTTGTGTTAAATATTCATCAAATTGATCCATATCTTTTACAATGATTGCATATTTTATAATTGCATCCATTCCCATTAAAATTGAATAATAACTAGAATCTATTCTTTCATCACTAATTGTATTAGGAATATTCTTTTTTTGATAAACGATTCCCAAAACCATATCTTTAAAAAAATTAAGTACATTTTCTTTTCTAAAAATATCTTGAATCATTTTTTCACCAACCTTTATCTATTTAAATAATTCCAAGACCAGTTAAAATATAGTAAATGGAACCAATTGCTGCGAAAAGTCCTAAAAGCCATAAAATTATTCTAACTAATGGATTATTTCTATCATATAATCTTTCTTTATTTGGACTTTCGCTTACATAAATGTGATTAGAATACTCATTATGTTCTTCTTCAGTATCTTTAGAAGTTATTCCTTTTTCAAAATTATAAATATCAGAATCATTTTGCTCTTGATTAATAAATTTTTTACGTCTCATAATTAGCCTCCAATTATTAATTATTATATAATAAAATTCATTTTCTGTAAATATTAGAAGTGGGTTGGTTCAAAATAAACATCAATAGTAATTTTATTATTATGTAAATAGTGATTAAGTATTTTCTCTATAGTGTCATACAAAATATCTTCTTTCTTATATTTTAAAATAATACCATAACGAAGTGTAGATTTTAGTCTAAAAATAGCACATGGACTTGGTCCTAAAATAATTGTATTTTTTAAATTACGTTCTAAAGCTCTTTTTATTTTTAATACTTCTTGTGATAATATTTGTTCATCTACACTACTTATTTTTAGATAACATATGTAGTAGTATGGTGGATACTTTAATTTTCTTCTAATATTCATCTCAGTTTGATAAAAATTAATATAATCATGATTTGTAGAAAGTTTAATAGCATAATGAGTTGGATTAAATGTTTGAATAATAACTTTTCCCTCTTTAGTACTTCGACCACTTCGTCCAGAAACTTGGCATAATAATGAAAAAGTATTTTCACTACTCCTAAAATCAGGAATATTAAGAGTAGTATCAGCATTAATTACTCCAACTAAAGTAACTAGAGGAAAATCAAGACCTTTGGAAACCATTTGAGTTCCTAATAATATGTCATATTCATGATCTTTAAATGATGAAATCATTTTTCTATGCATACCTTTTCTACTTGTTGTATCCATATCCATTCTTAGTACTCTAGCACTAGGTAAAAATCTTTTTAATTCTTCTTCTATTTTTTCTGTACCAACACCAATACTAGATAAAGATTTTTCATGACAAGAAGGACAATCTTTAGGAAATACTGTAGCATAACCACAATAATGACAGCGTAATACATTGGAACTTTTATGAAAAGTAAGACTAATATCACAATGTGGACATTTTATAGTATAAGAACAGTTTTTGCAACTAACAAATGATGAATAGCCTCTCCTATTTAGTAAAAGAATAACTTGTTCTTTATTTCTAATTGTATTTTCAATTGCAGTCAATAATTTTTGAGAAAAATGACCTTGACTATATTTCATTTCATAGTTCATATCAATAAGTTCAACAGAAGGCATACTCTTACCATTAACTCGATTAGGTAACTCTAATAATTGGTAAACCCCTTTTTTGGCACGGGCATAACTTTCTAATAGAGGTGTGGCACTTCCCATAAGAACTGGACAATTATGCGTAGAGCTTCTTGTAATAGCAATTTTTTTTGCATCATATCTAGGATTATGTTCTTGCTTATAAGATTCACTATGTTCCTCATCAATTATAATAATACCAATATTAGAAAGGGGCGCAAATATTGCACTACGGGCTCCAATAACAATTGAAACTTCACCTCTGCTTATTCTTCTCCATTCATCATATTTCTCCCCTTCAGACAAAGCTGAATGAAGTGCAGCAATTTTTTGTCCAAAAACTTGTTCAAAACGATAAACCATTTGAGGAGTTAATGAAATTTCTGGAACTAAAACAATAGCTGTCTTTTTTTTAGCAATTACTTTTTGAATTAATTTTAGATAAACTTCCGTTTTACCACTACCAGTAACTCCATGTAATAAATATACTTCATTTTTTTCTAAATTAACTTTAGAAACAACTTTTTCTTGCTCACTAGTTAATTTATTAATAACATTATTCTTATCAAAATAACTAGTTCTATAATGTTCTTTTTTTTCTTCTATTAATATTTCTTTTTTTACTAAAGTTTTTAAACTACTAGGTGAAATAGCTAATAATTCTTCTTTTAAAATACAATCGTTATTTTCAAATTTATCAATAATCTTTTGTTGAGAAATATTTAATTTATATTCTGAAACTATTTGCTTATTTAAGCGATAAAATATATCGTATTTTTTTGAAATAGAAAATTTATTTTTAGCTTTCAAAGCTTTTGGAAGCATAGCTTGATAACAAGAAATTAAAGGAGCAAGTGTTTCTTTTTTCATCTGTTGTCCTAATTTTATCAATTCTTCATTTAAAATAATATCTTCATCTACAATTCTAATCATTTCTTTTAAATTTTCAAATTCACTAGTTTGTTTTATTTCTAAAACAAAACCCTCTAATCGTTGCTTTCCAAAAGGCACTTCAACTCTAACTCCAATATTAATCATTTTTTCTAAAGATTGAGGCACTTTATAATCAAATGTTCTATCAACATTTTTATTTGCAAGTTCTACTAATACACCAATAATCATAAAATACCTCCTTTTTAATATTATAGCATAAAGAAAAAAAGTTACCGTATGTAACTTTTAAAATAACTTTATAATATCATTAAATGTAACATATATCATTAATGCCATCAATAGAAATAAGCCAATTGTATGAAACATATTTTCAGTTTTTTGAGATACTGGTGAACCTTTTATTTTCTCAATAATAATAAATAATATATGACCTCCATCAAATGCTGGAATTGGAAGTAAATTTAAGAATCCTACATTTATACTTAAAAATGCCATTAAATATAAAATACTTTCTAAACCTTGTTTACTTTGCTCTCCAACAATAGAATAAATTCCAACAGGTCCAGACAATTGATTTACTTTTACACCACCAGTAAATAAACTACCTACAGTAATAAACATTTGTTTAAACAAAGATTGAGTTTTAACAATAGTATATTTAACAGAATTTACAAATCCATATTTAATTTTACTTTGTAAACCTATACCATATTTATATGAAACTTCTTTATTTTCAGTTACTTTTTTTGGTTTTAAACGATAACTAACAATATCTCCTGTTTCTTTTTTTACTTTAATTAGAGTATTTTTTTTCTTATCAGAAATTGTTAAATAAATTGATACATCATCTAAAGTTTTAATTTTTTTATTATTAATTTGTAAAATTTTATCGCCTTTACTAAGACCAACTTCATAAGCTGGATAATTTTTTTCTACAGATGAAATAATTGGTTCATAGCTTGCACTTCCGCAAAATATTGCTATAGAAAATAGTAAAATAATTGCAAATAAAAAATTAAAGCCTGGACCAAAAAACATAATTAAAAATCTTTGCCAAGGTTTTTTATCTTGTAATCTTCTGTTTTTAGGAACCTCAATCTGACTTTCATCAATTTCTTCACCTGCTAAAGAACAAAAACCACCAATTGGAATTAATCTTAAACAATATTCTGTTTCCTTACCTTTTTTTCCAAATAATTTAGGTCCCATACCAAGAGAAAATTCATAAACATATACATTCATCAACTTTGCAAATAAAAAATGCCCAAATTCATGAATAAATACTATTGTACCAAGTACTAAAATAAAAATAATGATTGTCATAATTCCTCCTTAAATAATGCCTAAAAATAATACAGATGCTAAAACAACAAATATAATACTATCAAAGCGATCTAAAATTCCTCCATGACCAGGAATTAAGTCAGAAAAATCTTTCTTATTATAATATCTTTTTATTGAAGAAAATACTAAATCTCCAATTTGACCTACACAGGCTAAGAAAAATGTGATTAATATTAAAGCAACAAGAGGTAAACTAGGATTTATAGCAACATGATAAAAAACAACTGGAATAACTGTTCCTATAAATAATCCTCCTAAAGTACCTTCTATTGTTTTATTAGGTGATATATCTTTTGCTAATTGGTGTTTACCAACTAATTTTCCTGTAAATAAAGCAAAGGTATCTGTTAAAATAGTAATTAGCAATAAGTATATAATATATAATATGTCATAATTTCGTGTAATAATAATCAAATTGAAACTTAATCCAATAAATAAAGTAGATCCTGTTAAAAATAAAGCATCATTCAAATTATATTTTTTTGTATTATTAATAAATATCATAGGCATTAAAAATGCAAATATAATAAAAGTCATTACTTTATAATCTAAGGCAGAAATGAATTCAATAGAAGTAAAATTTCTTAACGCAAAGAATACAACTAAAATATAAGCAAATACTTTCATTAAAAATGGAAAGTCTTTTTTTGTTTCTCTAATATTTAATAATTCATATAAACCAAATACTGCTAAAATAGACATAAAAATGGCAAATGGTTGTCCTCCTACTACTAATAAGGGGATAAAAAGCGCAAGCATAACTATTGCACTAATAATTCTAGTTATCATATAATTCCTCCATTCTCATCTATACTAAGTATAATACTAAATACAATTTAAAGGCAAGAAAAAAAGCAACAAATGTTGCTTACTAAAATTTATCAATATCAATTTTTACATACTTATTTTCTTTTAGTGCACTACTTGCTTGAACTAAAGTTCTAATTGCATTAGAAGTTCGACCAGATTTTCCAATAACTCTACCCATGTCATCTTCACTAACCATAACTTGAATTAAAATGACATTTTCCTCATCTGTTGGAAATTCTTTTACACTAACAGATTCTTCATCTTTCACAATTGATTTGACAATTTTTTCCGTTAAAGATACTAAATCCATATTACTTTGCCTTCTTATCTTTAGTTTCAGCAAATTTTTTCATAATTCCTGCTTTACTAAATAAGTTTTTAACAGTATCTGTTGGAATAGCTCCATTATTTAACCATTTTAATGCTACTTCTTCATTAATTTTTACACTAGCTTCCCCTACTGGACTATATGTTCCAATTAATTCTAAATATTGTCCATCACGACTTCTTCTAGAATCTGTTGCAACAATTCTATAAGTAGGATGCTTTTTAGCACCCATTCTTGTTAATCTTAATTTTACTGCCATAATAGCACCTTCCTTTCTTCAGTGCTTTTATTATAGCTCACTTTCAATTTGCTGTCAACCTTTTTTTGATAACACTAAATAACTTCGTTATCAATAACATCTTCTTTAATAAAATCTTCTTTTACTTCTTCATCTATTTTTTCTTCCACTTTTCCTGGATCTTCAATAATTTCATCCCATGGTTCTTCTTCTTCATCTATTAAAATTTTTACTTTTAAATCTCCAACTAATTCAATTCCTAATTCTTTTTCAATTGTATAAACAATATTATTTCCTTCTATATCAACTTTTACACAACTAGGTTGTTTTAAACTTCTTACAATAATTTCTTCTTGATCACTGTCAGCATCTTCCCTTCTTCTAACATTTACAATTTCTTGATAAGTATTTCTATCTTTTAATACTTCTGTTTTAGTATCATTATCATAAGAATACCAAATATTAACATCATAAGAACCATCTATAATAATAGAATCTCCCTGTTTTTGACCTTTAAATTGGTGATTAATTACCCAACAACCTAAAATAGTAGTAGGCTTAGTATCTACACCTTTTTTACTCGTCGTTGTAAATGTTTTCTTCCCTTTTCCAATTACTGCCTTAGTAACAATCTCTTTATAACTAGACATATTACTCCTCCTCTAGTCTAATTTATGCATAAAGTTTAGAAAACTACACAAAAAAATTAAAAATATAGAATAGACTCCAGTTATTTAGAAACTTCAATACCTAGTTCATTAACAGCAAATTCCATATTACATGTGCTATGGAGTATTTTTTTGAGATTACTTGGCAAGTGTAGTATCTTTTTCAAAGATAATATGAAAGATAAAATTATACTATTATCTAATAATACTTATATTGAATACGTAAGAGTACCACCCACTTGAGCTCCAACTGGAATTTCTTGATAAACCCAAGCAATAGATAAACTACCACTATCAACCATACATAAGTTCATTATTGCTTGATTTGAAAATACTATATTTTGACAAACACGTTCTTTTGGAGCATATTTTGAATCAATATGAATTAAAGATTTAGTAGTAGCAACTGCAACTTTTTCCGTAACTTTAATAGTATATGCTGTTACTGTAACAACATGTCCTACTCTATAAACAGTAAATTTTATACCTTGCCATGTTGTTGTTCCAAGAAGTTCATAACTGCTTAAACTATTTTCTAAATCTGTAACACTAGAAGATATATTACTTATTTTACTACATGTTCCATCTATTGCTGCTTGAACATTAGTTACTCCTAATTTTGAATTATCGGTATAACTTACATCTCTACTATTTATTACCGTTGCTGCTACTACATAACTTGTTCCTGCTGAAATAATTACTCCTATTATTATTCCTACTATTAATTTATAATTTTTCTTTATCATCTTAGATCACTCACCTATTTTTATTTATCTAAGATTATTATACCCTCCCCCGTTTATATTTTTGCAAGAAAAATTTACAACGAAGTGCAATTTATGTTTTGTTTATTTCGACAACGGCACGTGCACCCATATGATTGGCAATCATTGTATCATATGTTATATCTCCAGCCCTACGAACTATCCAAATAGCATCGTGATAAGATGCAGAAATGGATACTGACATTGTCCAGTAATCAAAATTATATTCACCAGATTCATCTAATGTATTGTCGTTATAACTACCACCAAAATTTATCGAATTATACAAATAATTGAACATAAAATCAGGACATGTATTATGTATATCATATTTACATCCTGTACTTACTACCTCTAGAGCAGTAATCATTCGTGCTCTTACTTTTTTAGTTTCTAAAATATAATTATTATCTTCACATTTTATCTTTTTATCTTCTGTTAAAGTACATCCTGTAAATTTATTCCCATTTAATTCAGTTACACCTGGAGTATATTCTAGTACATTTACATTTGTCCATGTAGAGGTTGCTTGTTCTAAAGCTTTTAATATTATAAGTGGACCTTTTGAACTGCTACTATCTTTTTCATTCCAAATTATATTTCTTACCGTATTTTCTCTTTGCTGCATCGTTATTGTTGTTCCATTATCATGTAATACATAAAAATAATGATATTCGTTTTCTTTGACATAATATTTTATTACTGTTCCTTGAGAACATGTTTTACCTTTTTTATAACAATCTGTTTTAACACAGGTTTTTTCTTCTCCATTTATACATTTTGGATCTTCTTCACTATATTCATATGCAGTTATTAAGTCTTTATTAAAACTTTTATCATACACTTCATCTATGGCATCTTGAACATTATCTGCTACTAGATTTGAGCTTTCATTACTATATCCAACATTTATACTTGAGATGATAGTTGCTGCGTATACTGTTGTTCCTGTTAATATTGCTCCTATTA
The DNA here is from genome assembly GCA_947632405.1 of uncultured Bacilli bacterium. GTDB lineage: Bacteria > Bacillota_I > Bacilli_A > RF39 > UBA660 > UMGS995. Next base: position 26,914 of record CANRPE010000017.1, read on the forward strand.
TTATTCCTACTATCAATTTATAATTTCTCTTTATCATCTTAGATCACTCACCTATTTTTATTTATCTAAGATTATTATACCCCCCCCCGTTTATATTTTTGCAAGAAAAAATTACACCGAAGTGCAATTTATGGCTTGGTTATTTCGACAACAGCTCGTGCACCAATGCCAGTATCAAGAACAAGATCGCTGTATAAATAGCCAGCTCGATTTATATACCATACAAAAGTATAGCCACCAGAACGAGCAGACATGGTCCAATAATCATAATCATATGCTCCATTTTCATTTAATGTATCATTATTATAACTTCCTCCATAATTTTTTGATTGCCATAAGTAGTTATGCATAAAGTCTGGACATGAACCGTGATTATAAGAATCTAAACTTGGTGATATAACTCTGCTATCAGTAGATCCATCTTTGTATACTAAGCAACCTGTTGATGAGGCTTCTTGTGCTGTGATCATTCTTGCTCTAGCTTTTCTTGTTCCTAATACTGAATTTGTATATGTATTTGTTTCGCATCTTATTTTATAATCAGAAGTTTCACTTGCTGTATATGTACAACCTGTATAAGCATTTTCATATAATGTTGTTACTCCTGGTTCATATTCTAAGACATTTACATTTACCCAGGTGGAGGTTGCTTGTTCTAAAGCTGGTAAGATTGTATCTGGTCCTTTAGTATTATCATTTGTTCCTGCATGCCATGGTATATTTCTTATTGTATTTTCTCTTTGTTGCATTGTTATTGTTGTTCCATCATCACGTAAAACGTAAAAGTAATGAAATTCACTATCATTTACATAGTATTTTATTACTGTTCCTTGAGAACATGTTTTTCCCTTTTTATAACAATCTGTTTTTACACACGTCTTTTCTTCGCCATTTATACATTTATTTGGTTCTTGTTCACTATATTCATAGGCTACTATCAAAGGTTTTGAAAAACTTTTGTCATACACTTCATCTATGGCATCTTGAACATTATCTGCTATTAATTTTGAATCTTCATTACTATATTCTACATTTATACTTGATATTATGGTTGCGGCATATACTGTTGTTCCTGTTAATATTGCTCCTATTATTATTCCTACTATTAATTTATAATTTCTCCTTATCATCTTAGATCACCTATTTTTATTTATCTAAGATTATTATACCCCCCCCCGTTTGTAATTTTGCAAGAAAAAATTGCACCGAAGTGTAATTTATGGCTTAGTTATTTCGACGACTGCTCGCGCACCACTGCCAGTATAAGTAGTTGCTGGGTCACTCAAATTACCACCACGATTCACATACCATGCAGAAGTAGTATTGCCAGTGTCAGCAGACATGGTCCAATATTCATAATCATATGATTCATTTTCATTTACTGTATCGTTATTATAACTACCACCATAATTTTTTGATTGATATAAATAGTTATGCATCCAGTCTGGACATGAGCCTTGGTTATATGCATTTATACTTGGTGGTATGACTCTATTGTCTGTTTTTCCATCTTTAGCTACTAAACAGCCTGTTGCTGAGGTTTCTTGTGCTGTGATCATTCTAGCACGAGCTTTTCTTATTTCTAATACAGTACTTGTATATGCGTTCTTACTGCATCTTATTTTATAATCAGAAGTCATGCTTTTAGTATATGTACAACCCGTATTGGCATTTTCATATAAATTAGTTACTCCTGGCTCATATTCTAGTACATTTACATTTACCCAGGTGGAAGTTGCTGCTTCTAGTTGTGGCAAGATTGTATCAGGTCCTTTACTATTATCATTTGCTCCTGCATGCCATGGTATATTTCTTATTGTATTTTCTCGTTGCTGCATGATTATCTTAGTGCCATCATCTCTTAAAACGTAAAAGTAATGATATTCATTATCTTTGACATAATATTTGATTACTGTTCCTTGTTTACATGTTTTTCCTTTTTTATAACAATCTGTTTTTACACATGTTTTTTCTTCTCCATTTATACATTTTGGTTCTTGTTCACTATATTCATAAGCAGCTATTGGATTTTTTGAAAAACTTTTATCATATACTTCGTCTATAGCTTCTTGAACATTATCTGCTACTAATTTAGAACTCTCATTACTATATCCTACATTTATACTTGATATTATAGTTGCGGCATATACGGTTGTTCCTGCTAATAGTAAACCCAATATAAATGCAGTTATTACTTTTATTCTTTCTTTCATCTTAGATCACCTATTTTTATTTATCTAAGATTATTATACCCCCCCCCGTTTATAATTTTGCAAGAAAAAATTACACCAAAGTGCAATTTATGGTTTGGTTATTTCAACAACAGCGCGTGCACCAGTGCGTAAACCAGTAGTAACGTAATTTGTCAAAATGCCTACCCGACTCACTATCAACGCATTAGTAGGACCTACAGAGCTAGTAGACATGGTCCAGTAATCATAATCATATTCTCCTTTTTCATTTTTTGTATCGTTATTATAACTTCCACCAAAACTTTTTGATTGCCATAAGTAATTATGCATAAAGTCTGGACACGAACCGTGATTATATTTATCTATGCTTGGTGGTATAACTCTATCATCTATCGTTCCAGCTTTACCACCTAAACATCCTGTTGCTGAGGCTTCTTGTGCTGTTATCATTCTTGCTCGTGCTTTTCTTATGCCTAATACTGAACTTGTATATGTGTTTGTTTCGCATTTTATTTTATAGTTAGAAGTTGTGCTTTCAGTCCATGTACAACCTGTATTGGCATTTTCATATAATGTTGTTACTCCTGGTGTATACTCTAGTACATTTACATTTACCCAGGTTGAAGTTGCTGCTTCTAATTGTGGCAAGATTGTATCAGGGCCTTTACTATTATCATTTTCTCCTGCATGCCATGCTATATTTCTTATTGTATTTTCTCTTTGTTGCATCGTTATCTTAGTGCCATCATCACGTAAAACGTAAAAGTAATGATATTCGTTTTCTTTGACATAATATTTTATTACTGTTCCTTGAGAACAAGTTTTACCTTTTTTATAACAATCTGTTTTTACACATGTCTTTTCTTCTCCATTTATACATTTTGGTTCTTGTTCACTATATTCATATGCTGTTATTAATTCTTTATTAAAACTTTTATCATATACTTCATCTATTGCTTCTTGAACATTATCTGCTACTAGCTTTGAACTTTCATTACTATATCCAACATTTATACTTGATATTATGGTTGCGGCATATACTGTTGTTCCTGCTAATATTGCTCCTATTATTATCCCTACTATTAATTTATAATTTCTCTTTATCATCTTAGATCACCTATTTTTATTTATCTAAGATTATTATACCCCCCCCCGTTTGTATTTTTGCAAGAAAAAATTACACCGAAGTGTAATTTATAAACTACTTTTTATTTTAAGCTACTTTCTGATATTGAAATGAATTATCATTGCTATCTAAATATGATAAGCCTTCATCTGAATCATATGTAGGCGTAAATATATTATTTGCTTCTGCTACAGCATTTCCCAAAGCTGTAATACCAGCTACTTGTTCTTTTAAAGTATTATTTTGATTTTTTAAATGTTCAATCATATCTTCGTGTCTAGTTGAGATTGATTTTAATCTATTATTTTCTCTAGATAATTCATTTATTTGATTACGATATTTTCCCATTGAATTGCGAAGTGATACTATTTCTTTTGTTTTAGAATTATTATCTTCTGTTAAAATTTCATTACTTGATTTTAATGATTCTAATTCCGTTTCTTGATGATCAATCATTTGTCTTTGTTTTCTATTTTCTTCTAATAATTTTCTTATTGTGTTAGTTGCATTTGCAATTACAGGATTAGTTATTTGTTCTTCAAAATCTGCCTCTTTTTCTTCTTCTGTTCTATCATCAATTTCTTCATTATCGTGTTCGTCTTTTTCTTTATCTGTGGTATCTTCCTTTTCTTCTTCATCAGTATCTTCTTTATCATCTGAATCATCGCTATCATCTGATTCGCTTTCTATTTCTGTAGTATCATCCTCACTGTCGTCAGATTCAACTTCTTCTGGAACAGTATTATCATCTGAATTTTCTTCTTCATTATCTTGATCTGAATCTTCTACTGTTGAATTATTTTCTGCTAAATTCATATCTTCTTCGATATTTAGTGTTGTTGAAGAATCAGTATCAAGATCTTCTTGTTGACTAGTATCTTCAGTATCTAAACTAGGAAGTATATTTTCTTGAGCAGTATTATCATTAGCATCTTCTTCATTTGAATTTGATTGATTTTGAAATAAGGGAATATCAATACCTAACTGAGGCTGAGAATTATCAGTTGAAGATTGTTCTGGATTATTTTGAATATTTTCTTCATTAATACTTGGAACTAATGGCGTTTGATCATTATTTTCTAATGTTTGATTTTGAGGATCAACTATATCTTGAGATTGTTCTTGACTATCTAAATTACTATTATTTTGTGTATCAACTGTTTCTTGATTTCCTTCTTGCATTGGTACTTCTGCTGAATTTTGATCAGTTTGAGGTACTTGTGAAGTCATATCAGTATTTTCTTCTTGAGTAGTAATATTATTTTCAGATTCTTCTGAATTTTCATTTTGTTCATCTGCCATTGCATTAGCGTATGGATCATATTTAACAATTGAATCTCCTACAATATTTTTACTCATATAATAAGCACCATCATTTACTCCTATAAAACTAAAATAATTATTTGCCAAATTGACACCATCTGTTGTATATAATGCTGCTTCTGAAAATTGATTATCAAATACATATGTACCATTCATACCCATGACACTTTTAATTTGTTCTTTAATTGTATTAGCATTTTGAACTAAATCATTTGCTGATAAAGGATCATTTTGTTTTTTTATTGCTTCAACTACAGAATCTGTTATTGGTGTATTCCTTTCAACAAGTAATAAATCAGAAGATAAAACTTGGATATTTTTATTTTCAAAAGGAATTAAGATATCTCCTTGAGGTGTAATAAGACCTAAAGAAGTATATGGAGCATGACCTATTCCTTCTTTTAAATTAGGAGTAGAAATAATATTTCCATTTTTTAAAGTTCCGTTCTCAATAAAGAAATAAGTTTTTCCATCATCTGTTTTTATATATGTAATTTCTGTATCAGGAAATCCTGGATCCTGAACTTTTCCTTTCAATATCTCCATTATTACACCACCTTATTATATAAAGTATCATATCATATTTTTTTTCTTTTAACAATATGCAAATCAATTTTACATAATTTTCTAAAAAAAATATTGAATCTATCAAAGATCCAATAATTTATTTAAATTAATAAAAGTCTTGCTCCATTTGTTAATCCTGAAAATTTAACAATATTGTTACTATTAATAATATTTCCATCAATTCCATTATAAAGTAATGCTTTTGAATTGATTTTATAATAATCACCTGATAATTCCTTTACTGCATTTTGAATTAAATCTACTAGATTAGAAACTTTTTCATTAATAGGAATATACATATCATATTCTTCATCAATTGCTAAAACATACACACTGACTAAAATTTTATCCATACTAACCACACATTCCTTTCACTTCGTTCAAGGCACACATAGTCATGAAACTTGAACAAAATTTATTTTATA
>CANRPE010000018.1 GCA_947632405.1 uncultured Bacilli bacterium
AATATAAAATAAATTTTGTTCAAGTTTCATGACTATGTGTGCCTTGAACGAAGTGAAAGGAATGTGTGGTTAGTATGTTAGATGAAGCAGTTAAAGTCTTACATGAAATAACAGAAAAGGGTTTTCAAGCCTATATTATTGGTGGATTTGTTAGAGATTATTTATTAGGATTGGAATCTAATGATATTGATATTACAACTAATGCAACACCAAAACAATTACAAGAAATATTTCAAGAAGATGTGATAATGACTACTGAGTATGGAAGTATAACTATAATGAAAAAGAATATTCGTTATGAAATCACAACATTTAGAAAAGAAATAAAATATCAAAATCATCGAAAACCTATTGAAATAGAATATGTTGATGATTTGTACACAGATTTAAAAAGGAGAGATTTTACTATTAATTCTATTTGTATGGATGAAAATAAAGAAATCTATGATTTTTTAAATGGAAAAAAAGATTTAAAGAAAAAGGAAATTAATACTATTGGTAATGCTAAAGAAAAATTTGAAGAAGATTGCTTACGTATTTTACGAGCAATCAGATTTGCTACAATTTTAGATTTTAGTTTGAGTGAAGAAATAAAAGAAGCTATTAGTGAAACAAAGTATTTACTAAGAGATTTATCTTATTATAGAAAGAAGGAAGAATTAGATAAAATATTTGCTAGTAGTTATGTTCAAAAAGGAATAGCCCTATTATTAGAATTTGGATTAGATAAAGAATTAGAATTAGATAAATTAAAGGATATTAAAAATACAGATTCTTTGATTAGTGTTTGGAGTATTTTAAATGTTACAGATATATATCCCTTTACAAATAGTGAAAAGGAATTAATTAAATCTATTAATAATGTATTACCTCTAAATAATTTAGATCCTATGACACTATATCATTATGGTTTATATGTTAATTCTATTGCAGGAGCTATAAAAGGAATAGATAAAAAACAAATAACTGAAACGTATAATAATTTATGTATTCATTCTAGAGATGATATTGATATAGAAATTAAAGATATAGTAAATATTACAAAAGAAGAACCTGGAAAATATATAAGTGATCTATATAATATTATAGAAGAAGCTATCTTATATCATAAATTAAATAATAATTGTGAAGATATATGTAATTATATTAGACAAAACTATAAGAAAATAGGATGTTAATCTTATTTTCTTATTATTTTAAATTTAGAAAAAATATGTTAATATAAACAAAAAGGAGATGATTTCATGAAGGGTTCTAAGTTAGTTGAAATGTATAAAGATGGCAATATCGTAGTACCTCTTTATATATTTAAAAAATATAAAGAATTTAATATTACTCTAAATGAATTTATCTTTTTAATGTATTTATGTAATAAAGGAAATCAAATTTTATTTGATCCTAATGGTTTTTCTAATGAACTTAATATTGAGTTAGAAGAAATTATGGAAATGGTTTCTGATTTAGGTGAAAAAAATTTATTAAAAGTCGAAGTAGTTAAAAGTGAAAAGAAGGTAATGGAAGAAATTATTCAATTAGATGATTTTTATAATAAATTATCATTGATTACTATGGATGATATTAATAGTTCAAAACAAGATAGTAGTAATAATAATGTTTTTGAAATAATTGAAAAAGAATTTGGAAGAACTTTAAGTCCTATTGAATTTGAAATAATTCAGGCATGGTTAGATAATGGAATTAGTCAAGAATTAGTAATTGAGGCCTTAAAAGAAGCAACCTTTAATGGAGTATCTAATTTAAGATATATTGATAAGATTTTATATGAGTGGGGCAAAGATGGAGTCAAAACAAAGATGGATGTTGAAAAAAGAAAGCAAAAGCGAAAGAAAAATATTCAAAAAGATGAAGAAAAAGATTTAGATTTAGATATTATGGAGTGGGATTGGTTTGATGAAGAAGAATAAAAGTATTAGTGAATATTTAGATGAATTATTTCCAAATCCTAAATGTGAATTAAATTATACAAAAGATTATGAACTATTAATTGCTATTATGCTAAGTGCACAATCTACTGATAAAAGAGTAAATGAATGTAGTGCAATTTTATTTAAAAAATATGATTCATTAGAAAAACTATCAAAAGCTTCGATAAATAGTATAGAAACTATCATTAAGCCAGTTGGTTCTTTTCGCAAAAAAAGTAAATATTTAAAAGAAATAGTAAATCAATTAATTGAGAATTATGATTCAAAAGTACCAACTAAACGAGAAATTTTAGAATCATTTCCAGGAGTTGGAAGGAAAACTACAAATGTGTTTTTAAGTGAATATTATAATTATCCTGCAATTGCAGTAGATACTCATGTTGAACGAGTTAGTAAGAGATTAAGAATTGCTAAAGATGAAGATAATGTAAAAATAATAGAAGAAAAACTAATGAAATTCTATCCTAAAAAGGATTGGGCTAGAAAGCATTTACAAATGGTTTTATTTGGTAGGTATTATTGTAAAGCATTAAAACCAAATTGTAGTAATTGTAAGTTAAAACATTTTTGTAAAGAACATAAAAAAAAGACCTAAAGTCTTTTTTTTATGGAGTAGTTGTACTAGGTGTTTGTGGAGTAGTTGGAGTTGTTTGACTAGCTTGAACATTATAATTTATACTTGCTGAATAATTTTTGTTGTTATATTTAATTGTATAATTTACTGTACATGCACTTTTAACATTTGTAAAAGTACTGCCATTATGACAATCAGTTGGAGTTTTAGAAATTGATATACTAGCTCCTGAAACAGGTGTACCATTTACTTTAAATGAACAAGTACTAGCTGGTATAGCATCTCCAACTTTGAAGTCTATTTTTCCACAATCTAGAGTTGTCGTTACAGGTTTTTCTACTTCTTTTAATTGATATGTAGCAGGATCACTTTGAGCACCACTATAACTTTTATATGTTGCTACTACTTTATATGTACCATATGGACTAGTTGTATTAAATGTATATGAAGTACCTGATGTGAATTTTAATAGCTTATTATCTTGATAGATATTATATCCAAATTCACCATAATTTTCATCTTTATTTAATTTTTTAACAGCATTCCATGTAATTGTAACTTTATTACCACTATAAGAAACTTTTAATCCTTTTGGTGTATCTAATTTACTTACTGTCATTTCCTCTGGTTCATGTCCTTTTTTAAAGTATTCATAAGTAATATCTCCACTATAATTTGAATTAGCAAGTTGTGGTGGATTAGAGCCTGTTACTACTCCAAGTTTTACAACACTATCTGGCATTTGGAAAGGTTCTTTATTTTTTTCAAATACTCCTCTTGCAAGGGCTAAGAATAATTTATCTTTTTGAATTGTAGCAGGAATGTTTCTTAATACATAAACACCATCTTTATCAATATAGTCATATCCATACCACATCCCAATTACAGTTTTAGTAGTATATCCAATAACCCAAGAATCTCTAATAGCATCAGCTGGCATATGATTATTTGCCATTGTTGCATCATCATAATTTGTTGTACCAGTTTTAGCAGCAACATTTGTTGGAGTACCACCTGTTAGAGCAACGTCTTGTAGTATACTAGAAATCATAAAAGCAGTAGCATCACTCATGACTTGCTTAGAATTATCTTTATGTTCTTCGGTTTTATTATTATCTCTATATACAATTTTAGAAACTGAATAAGGTTCATGGTAATAACCACCATTTGAGAAAGCAGCATAAGCAGCACTCATTTGTAATGGTGAAACTCCTGTAAATGCTCCAATAGCATGAGCTTCATGAATCATACCATTTGATATTTCTGGTTCAATACCAAGTCCAGTAACAAATTCTATAATTTTAGAATTATCTACTTGTTGGAAAGCTTTTAGTGCTGGAATATTACGAGAAGTTGAAAGAGCCTTTCTCATTGTAATAGTACCAAAGTATCCACCATCCCAGTTTTTAATAGAGCGACCATTTGAATAACTATATGGAGCATCATCAAATAGTGTATAAGTTGACCAATCATTATATTCAATACCAGGACCATAGTCAAATAATGGTTTAGCAGTAGAACCAGGTTGTCTTCTAATTTGAGTAGCATAATTGTAACTATTAACTCCGTCACCACTTCTGTTACGACCATTACCGATTGCTAAAATTTTACCTGTAGCAGTATCTAATACGGAAATACCAGTTTGTACACGATCATCTATCCAGTCATAAGTTTTTCCATCTAGAACATCGTTAACAGCATCTTGTTTACTACGATCCATATTAGTATAGACAAGTAATGGTGTAGTATAAGCATTGACTCCATATTTATTATCAATTTCTTCAACGACAGTATCAATATAACCTTGATATACAGAAGTTGTTTCATTTGTAACTTCAGAAGTTAAACTTTCAATAGGTATATTTTTGGCAATATTTTCTTCTTCTTTTGTAATATAACCATGAATTCTCATTAAATATAAAACAGTATTTCTTCTAGTAGTTGCATTTTTTGGATTAACATTTGGTCGATAGTAATTAGGTGATTTAAACATTCCAGCTAAGATAGCAGCTTCACTTAAATTAAGATCACCAACATCTTTTCCAAAATAAACATTAGCAGCTTCTTGGACACCATATATATTTCCTCCTAAGAAGTGATTATTAACATAGAATTCTATAATTTCTTCTTTAGAGTAGGTTTTTTCTAATTTAAATACAGCTAAATAAATATCAGTAAATTTACGAATAATACCTTGAATACCACTAGACTCTGTTGAAGTAAAGGTATTTTTAATTACTTGCATTGATAAAGTAGAAGCTCCTCCAGCATCAGAATTACCTAAGATTTGACCAAAAGAAGCTTTTAAGAATCTAGCTGCATCGAAGCCATTATGTTGATAAAATCTAGAGTCTTCAGTAGCAATAATAGCATCTACTAATACTTGAGGAAGTTCATCATAACTGACTTTATCTCTCATCTCCGCACCTAGTTTAATAATTTGATTACCATCTTTATCGTAAATAATAGTTGATTCTTTTTTATTTAGTTCCTTAACATTAAACTCAGGAGCTTTAATAGTAACATAAATTAGGAAAGCTCCAAATAAAATTAGTGTTAAAATTCCAAGACCTAAAATTATAATTAATATAGCATTAATAATTCTTCTTTTCTTCTTATTATTTTGAGCAGAGTCTATTAATTTAGCAATCCCAATAATAATAAGTACCATTAAAGCAGTAAAAATAGTAAAGATTAATCCTAGATTAATAAAACATAATATTAATAGGATAATAAATATAATTAAGAGTACTATTTGTGCACTTTTAGGTAATTTAGCAGGATCAACATTAATTCTTTTTTTGATATTTTTTCTTTTAGTAGTATTTTTATTATTTTTTTTCTTATTCATAAGACACCTCCATTATAGTATCTATTATTTCTAAATAATCAACTCTAGGTTGTAGCTTATTTTTTATTATATATCCATTTTCTTTAAAATAAGAAAGAGGAATTGATTTTCTTTTTATATTATCTATAAAGTTAAAAAAATCTTCTGCCATTAATAGAAATGTAAAGTCTAAATTTGAAAATCTAATAATTAAAAAAGCAATTCCTTTATGTTTCCAAATATTTCTTAAATGTAGAATTTGATGGGGATGAATATTATCTAAGGAAAAAGCAGTTTTGCTTTTAGTTTCTTTTGCCTCAAAGTCAATGTATTTTCCTTGATATATTCCATTATAATCTGTGGTTGATGGTTCTACAAAGTAAGCTTCTTTAATAGCAGCAGTTTTTCTACTTTGGTAATCTACATTTACTATTTTAATTGGAGTAGGCTTTTTATAAATATAAGCTTTATCTATAGTTCTATAATATTCATTGGTAGTATTTAAATCACTTTCTAAGTTCATTCCTCGGTTGCCATAATTTGTATAATGGTTTAATGTTTCTTTCTTAATACCATTTGGATAATTCATATTACCACCTATTCTTTATTATACTATAGAAAGATAAAATTTGCCATAGATTTTAGAAAAGTAATATCAAAAAATATGTATTCTTTTGTCGAAACTAACGACAAATAGTTTTTGATTAGATAAAATATAAATAGGAGGCTAACTATGAAAAATTTAGAAATTATAAAATTAATTAATAAAATGCTTGAAGATACTAAATATATTCAAGATAAAAATATTTTAATGAACTTGAAAAACATTAGTCACAATTGACAAAAAACGACAATAATGTATAATAATGATATAAGGGATTGGTGATTAGAATGTATCAAAATAAAATAGAATTATCACCACAAGATATCTTGGAAAAAGAATTTAAAATAGATACGCGTGGTTACCGATTAAAAGAAGTTGATCAATATCTAGATATCATTATTAGTGATTATGAAAAGTTTTATTCTATTATTAATGATTTAGAAAAAGAAAAAGCTGATTTACTTGGAGAAATAATGAGCTTAAAACAAGAACTTAGAAATTTGAAGATGAATGCTGAAATAGTTCGTAATAATAGTGATATGCCTGAAGTTACTAATGTTGATTTATTAAGAAGATTATCACAGTTAGAAAAGATGGTTTATGGTAAAGATGAATAATACTTTGACAAACGCTATATTTATTTGAATATAGAGGAAAGTCCATGCTCACACAGTCTGAAATGATTGTAGTGTTCGTGTCTAGGGAAAAAATAACCTAGAGTAGAGATTATCTCTAACGGCGAAGTAAAGACCTAAGTTATAATAATATGGTCTTCTTCTGAAAAGTGCCGCAGTGACGAATTTTTAGGAAACTAAAAAGTGAAACGTGGTAAACCCCGCGAGTGAGAAACCCAAATTATGGTAGGGGAGCTTTGACAAGGGAATAACAACTAAGTCAAGGACTGAGAAATCAGTAGATAAATGTTTGTCACCTAAAAATAGGTACAGAACATGGCTTATAAAGTATTATTTATATTAAAAGAGGTGTTAAGTGTGAAAGAATTAGGTGAATACTTAAAAGATACCAGAATAAGAAATGGTGTTAGTATAGAAGAAGCTGCTGAAGATAATGAACTTTCTACATCTCAATTAGAAAACATTGAAAATGGGAATATTAAAGCATTTAAAGATGTTTATAAACTGAAAGAATATATGAAAAACTATGCTAAATACTTAGGTTTAGATCCTAGTAAAATAGCAGATGAATTCAATGACTTTTTATTTGAACATACATCTAAAATTTCATTAGATGATATATTACAAGCAAAAAAACAAATTGAAGAAAAAGAAGAAAAGAAAATTCAATCTCCATATACAAAAGAATATAAAAGAAAAATCAATTACAAACCAATTTTATATGTATGTTGTGGAATTGTAATAATTATTATATTTATTTACTTATTATTTCAAATATTTCATAAAAAACCAGAACATAATCAAGTATTAAAAAGTATAGATAAGGAGAATGTTTATGAACTTACCTACTAAATTAACTATATTAAGAATTATTTTAACTTTATTTGTAATTATGATATTAACATTTCCATTTTATGCAATAGGAATTCAATTTCCAAAATATCTTGTTGCGGGGATTGCTGTTAAAAGTCAATATATAATAGCAGGTATAATTTTTATTATTGCTAGTGTTACTGATTTTATTGATGGATATTTAGCTAGAAAAAATAATGAAGTAACTGATACAGGAAAAATGTTAGATGCTATTGCTGATAAAATTTTAGTTGATTCTGTATTAATTATCTTAGCATCACAAGGATTTATTTCTGTAATTGTTCCAGTAGTAATTGTTTTAAGGGATATTTTTGTAGATGCTATAAAAATGGAAGCTGCTTCAAAGGGAAAAGTAGTAGCGGCAATTAAGAGTGGTAAAATTAAAACAGCAACTCTAATGATTGGAACAGTTTTTACTTTTTTTTACAATTTACCATTTGAAATTATGAATATTCGTGTTGCTGACTTTTTCTTATATTTTGCAACGATTATGGCTATTCTTTCAGCAATTGAATATTTTCAATTAAATAAAAATATTATATTTCCTAAGGAAGAATTAATTGAATAAACAATAATATATTAGAATTTCTTATTTTTGATAAGAAATTTTATTTTACACACAATTAAAACAATTGTTCGAAAAAAAGCTTGCAATTTTTTTTAAAGTAAGATAGAATAGAATTGTAAGTAAGATTTGCAAGGAGGGAATTATGGCAAAGCAAATAGAAAAAGAAGCAAATAAAGATAAAGCACTAGAACAGGTGTTAAATGATATTGAAAAACAATTTGGTAAGGGAGCTATCATGAAATTAGGTGAAAATACTCATACCAAAGTAGATGTATGTTCAAGTGGGTGTTTATCATTAGATATAGCTTTAGGTGTTGGTGGATATCCAAGAGGTAGAATTATTGAAATATATGGACCAGAATCTAGTGGTAAGACTACTTTTGCGTTGCAAGCAATTGCAGAACAACAAAAAGCAGGTGGACGAGCAGCATTTATTGATGCAGAACATGCTTTAGATCCTGAGTATGCTAAACGTTTAGGTGTTAATATTAATGAGTTATTGTTATCACAACCTGATACAGGAGAACAAGCTTTAGAAATATGTGATGCTTTAGTACGTAGCGAAGCTGTTAGTATTATTGTAATTGATTCAGTAGCAGCATTAGTTCCACAAGCAGAAATTGATGGAGACATGGGTGATGCACATGTTGGACTTCAAGCTAGATTAATGTCTCAAGCTCTAAGAAAATTATCTGGTACTATCAACAAAACAAAAACTACAGCCATTTTCATTAATCAATTAAGAGAAAAAGTTGGAGTTATGTTTGGAAATCCTGAAACAACAACAGGTGGTAGAGCTTTAAAATTTTATGCATCTGTTAGATTAGATATTAGAAGAAATGAACAGTTAAAAATGGGAGATGGTGTAGTAGGTAATAAGACAACAGTTAAAGTTGTTAAAAATAAGGTAGCACCACCATTTAAATCAGCTGTTGTTGATATTATGTATGGAGAGGGAGTTTCAAGAGAAGGCGAAATTGTTGATTTAGGTTCAGAAGCTGGAATTTTACAAAAAACAGGAGCTTGGTATTCATATGAAGGTGAAAAACTAGGTCAAGGTAAAGAAAATGTAAAATTGCTTTTAAAGGACAATCCTGAATTAAAAGAGGAATTAGAAGAAAAAGTAAGAAAGTATTATGGGATTTCTTCAAATGAATAAATAAACCTAAATTTGTGATATAATAATGACTAAAATACTATATTTATTTGAAGGGAGATTATTATATGATTAAAAATTTAGTTGTTGCGGATATTGCAATTCCATATGAACTTATCAAAGTTAATTCTACTAGTGTTGAAAAAGCAATTATTCGTGACTGTGTTATATGTAAAGAAGAAAAAAATGGATATATTGATTTAGAAACTAATAAATATTATCATAAATTTAATGAAAATAATAAAGTAGGTAATGAAAGAATTTTACCTGATTCTATTATTCCTTTGACTGAATATTATAATTTTTTAGGAATGAAGAAAAACAACAATCATGAAAATAAGAATAAAGTTTATTCTAAGGTAGATAAATTAAAAAAAATGGGAAAAATATGAGAAGCTAATGCCTAGCTTCTTTTTTTTGCATACAATACCATGGAGGTAGTATTCATGAAATTATTGAAGGATCTTTTTCCAAATCAAGATATGATTCCGATTAAAAATATAAAGACTGATTCAAGAGAAGTAGAACCAGGTGATATTTTTGTAGCTACTCATGGTTTTAATGTTAACCACACTGATTTTATTGATGATGCTGTTAAAAATGGTGCTGCAGCAATTGTTACGGATGAAGAACATTTTAATTCGATTCCTTGTATTAAAGTTGAAAATATTGAAAATAGTTTAATAGAAATATGTCAAAATGTATATGACTATAAAAATGATCTTGATTTAATTGGAATTACAGGTACGGATGGAAAGACAACGACATCATCAATTCTTTATCAATTACTTAATCATTTTTTTTCAACAGCTTATATTGGTACAAATGGAATCCAATATAAAAATAAATCAACACCAACAAATAATACAACTCCCAAAAAAGAAGAATTATATTACTATTTTTCAAACTTAAAAAAACAAAAATGCCAAAAAGTAGTAATGGAAGTATCAAGCGAAGCATTACTTCATAATCGAGTAAATTCGTTTTTATTTTCTTATGTTATTTTTACAAATATTACTGAAGATCATTTAAATATTCATAAAACATTAGATTCATATATTAATTCAAAATTAAAATTAATTGATTATTTAAAAGATAGTGGAGTTGTTATTATTAATAAAGATGATAAAATTTGCAGTAATATTAAAGTTAAAAATAATAGAGTATATACTTATGGAAAAGATAAAACATGTGATTTTCAAATAAAAAATATTAGATTACATAATTCTTCTGCAACTTTTATAATTAAACATAAAGATAGACAATATAAAATAAAAAGTCCCTATCCTTTTGAATATAATATTTATAATTTAACAGCGGCATTTATTGTTTGTTATTTAGAAAAATTTAAAATTAGAAAAATATGTAAATATATAAAAAAATTAAAACCAATATCTGGTCGATGTGAATATTTAGATTTTTCTCAAAATTATAAATTAATATTAGATTATGCTCACACTGAAAATGGTATTAAAAATATAGTAGAAAATGTTAAGAAATTTAATCAAAAGATAATTGTTGTTACAGGTTCTGCTGGAGGAAGGGAACGAGAAAAAAGAAAATATATAGGTAAATACTTATTAGATAATACTGATTTAGTAATATTTACAATGGATGATCCAAGATATGAAAATGTAGATTGTATTATAGATGATATGATTTCAATGTCAGATAAAACAAATTATAAGAGAATAATATCAAGACCTGCAGCTATAAAATATGCCTTAGATAGTGCTGAAAAAAATGATATAGTTTTAATTCTTGGAAAGGGTAGAGATAATTATATGGCAATTGGTGATGAAAAAATACCATATAATGACTATGAAGAAATAGAGACATATTTTACAAATTTGAGATAAAGTTGTATAATATAGCCATTTATAGGGGAGATGCTTTTATATGAACTTGAATGTAATCTATGGTGATAAAGAATTTACAAAAAGAAAACTTGAAGTTTTATTAGAATCAGCTATCGACTTCTATAAACCTATATTTAAAGAAGATTCTGAAAAGATACTTTTAAATATTTTAAACAAAACATATTTTTGTGAATTAGATAGAGAATACATAACAAAAGAATTTATTAGTAGATTTATGAGTGATATTGATAATTTTTCATTATTTGTAAAAGGATGTTGCTTACGAGTAAAAAATGTAGATATTATAATTACGACTAATAGTGGAACGAATGAGGATTATCATATTTTTGCTCATGAATTTTTTGGACATCGAGTATGTCGAGAATTTTCTAAATATGTAGTAATTGGTAATGAAATCTACAATCGAGATGGAATAAGTTTATTTTCTAATGAAAAAGAAAAATATGCCTTAATAAATGAAGGTTTTATGGAATTGATTGCTAGTGATATTATGAAGCATAATAAAGGTAATATAACAGATTGTAAATCATTATTATATTTAAGAGCTAATTACTGTAGTGAAATAATAACAAAACATTTAGGCTATGAAAAAATGCTACAAATTTTAGTTTATAATAAATATAATTTAAGTGATGAATATAATTCTACTTGTAGAAATGAGTTAGATAAATTAGATAACTTATTAAATTTAGATTTACAAACAAGAACCTTTAAAATTTTAAATAAATATATGAATAAGAAAATTGATAAAAATTTGGAAAAATTTCAAAAGAGAAAAATTAGGTAATAATCTAATTTTCTTTTGTCCTAAACTTGACACATTAAAAAAGAAAATTTACAATATAATTATAGATTATAATTTAATTAAATTTAAATGTATTCTAAATGGAGGTATAGTATGAATAGTATCGTATTCTCCGTTTTACTTATAATAATTGGATTAATCGTAGGAGTTGGAATTTCGTTTATAATCAACTTAGTAAGAGGAAATATAGCTTCTAAAAAAGCAGATAGTATAATAAACTATGCAAAAAAAGAAGCTGATAAGATAAAAAGAGATTCTATTTTAGAACAAAAAGAAGAAATACATAGATTAAAAATGGATTTGGATAAAGAAATTAAAGAGAAAAAGTCAGAAATTAAAGATCAAGAAGAAAGACTAATGCAACGTGAAAATAATATGGATAAAAGGGATGAATTATATCAAAAACGTGAACAGACTCTAGATCAAAGAGAACAAGCTCTTAATGAAAAATTAAATGATATCCAAAATGAAAAAAGTAAAGTGGAAGAAATAAAAAAAGAACAATTAGATTTATTAGAAAAAATATCAGGATTTAGTAAAGAAAAAGCTAAAGACTTAGTTATGAAGCAAGTAAAAGAAAATATGACAAAAGAAATCTCTGAATATATTAGAGAACAGGAAAATGAAGCAAAATTAACAGCAGATAAAACTGCAAAGGAAATGCTAGTAACTTCAATGCAAAAATATGCAGCAGATATCGCAAGTGATCAAACTGTAACAGTTGTAGAACTTCCTAATGATGAAATGAAAGGAAGAATAATTGGTCGTGAGGGAAGAAATATTCGTACCATTGAAGCAATAACAGGTGTAGATTTAATAATTGATGATACACCAGAAGCAGTTGTTTTATCAAGTTTTGATCCATTAAGAAGGGAAATTGCATATGTTACTTTACAAACATTAATTAAAGATGGAAGAATTCATCCAACAAGAATTGAAGAATTATATGATAAAGTTTGTAAAGATATGAAACAAAAAATAATTGAATATGGAAATGATGCAACATTTGAATTAGGTTTAACAAAATTTGATCCTGAATTGATTGAGATTATAGGTAAACTTCATTTTAGAACCAGTTATGGACAAAATGCTTTACAACATTCAATTGAAGTTGCTAATTTATCAGGTTTAATTGCTGCTGAACTTGGTGAAAATGTGATGTTAGCAAAACGTGCGGGTCTTTTACATGATATTGGAAAAGCAATTGATCATGAAATAGAAGGTAGTCATGTTGAAATTGGTGTTGATATAGCTAAAAAATTTAAAGAAGATGACGTAGTTATTAATTCTATTGCATCTCATCATGGAGATACTAAAGCTGATAGTATTATTGCTGTTATTGTAGCTATTGCAGATGCTTTAAGTGCATCTAGACCTGGAGCTAGAAATGATTCATTAGAAAATTATATTCAAAGACTTACTCAACTTGAGGAAGTTGGAAATAGTATTCAAGGAGTAGAAAAAGCCTATGCTGTTCAAGCTGGTCGAGAATTACGTGTAATTGTCAAGCCAGAGGAAGTAGATGATTTAGAAGCACATAAAATTGCTCGTGATGTTAAAGAAAAAATTGAAGAATCTATGAAATATCCAGGAACAATTAAAATAACTGTAGTTCGTGAAACTCGTGCTCAAGAAGAAGCAAAATAAAAAGAAGTTAAACTTCGGTTTGAACTTCTTTTTTTATGTCTATAATAATTGGTAAAATAATCGGATTTCTACCAGTTAACTTGGAAATATATGAATATAACTCAGTTGTTAAATTTGTTTTAATAGAAGCAAAATTAGAATGCTGATCAGCTAGTTCTTTTCGTAAAATATTTTCAGCTTTTTCTTCTATCTTTTTTAATAATTCCTCATTTTCATTAATTAAAATAAATCCACGAGTAGTAATATTTGGTTTTATCAATAATTCATGGTGTTTCATATCAACATTAATGATTACAACTAAGATTCCATCTCTAGCCATCATTTGTCTATCTTTTAATACAGCACCACCAATTTCTCCAATTCTATTTCCATCTACATAAATATCTTCACCTGGCATGGAATTTGATTTTGTAATAACATGGTTTACTAAAGAAAGTGAATCACCATTTTTTAATACAAATGTATTCTCTTTAGGAATACCACAATCAATTCCGATATTTGCGTGTTTTTTAAGCATTCGATAATCTCCATGAAATGGCATTAGATATTTTGGATTTAATAATCTAATCATTAATTTTAATTCATCTTCATTTGCATGGCCAGATGTATGTAAGTCTGCTAAAGCAGTATTAGTATAAACTTTAACACCATTAATATAAAGTTTATTTATAGTTTTTGAAATACTTAAAGCATTTCCAGGAATTGCACTAGATGAAAATATAACAACATCATCAGGTCTTAATTTTATTTGACGGTGAGTTCCATTAGAAATTCTAGATAATGCTGCAAGAGGTTCTCCTTGTGAACCTGTACATAAAATTGTTACTTCATTTGGCTTTAAGGTATTTGCTTCTTCTGGTGAAACTAATAGTTCTTTATGATTTATGTATCCACCTTTAATAGAAATATTAATATTATTTTCCATACTTCTTCCAAAAATACAAATTTTTCTATTATGTTTATAACATGTTTCAAATATATGTTTTAAACGATAAATATTTGAAGCGAACGTTGCAATAATAATACGATTATTTTTACAACGTTCAAACATTTCACCTAAAGCTCCATCAACTTTTGATTCTGAAGCAGAATATCCTTCATTTAAAGCATTCGTTGAATCACTAATTAATAAATCTACTCCATCGTGTCCTAGTGTAGCCATTTTATATAAATCAGCCATTGGTCCAATAGGTGTTAAATCTAATTTAAAATCTCCTGTAGTAACAATTCTACCATTTGGTGTTTTTATACTTATACCATGAGAATCTGGTATTGAGTGAGTTGTTCTGAAAAATTCTATTTCAATTTCTCCAAAAGTTAATTTAGTTTCTTCGGTATAAACAAATAAATTATCATATCGTATATTCCTATCTTCTAACTTTACTGCAATTAATTCTTTTGCTTGATTAGGTGCATATATTGCAGGCAAATTAATTTGATTTAATAAAAATGGTATAGCACCAATATGATCTTCATGACCATGAGTAATAAGCAAAGCTCTAATTTTATCTTCATTTTCCTTTAAAAAAGTAAAATCAGGTAAGACATAATCTACGCCTAATAAATCACTTTCTGGAAAACTAATTCCCGCATCAATAATTACAATATCGTCTTTATGCATTACACAATACATATTTTTACCGACTTCTCCTAAACCACCTAAAACAACTACTTTTGTTTCATTTGGTTTATTTTCTTTCATAATTAAACTCCTTTCATTTTTTAGTAAACTTTATACATTAAAGAACTAACCATTAAGATTATACTACTTTTTTATAGTTTTGTCCATATTATAAAGATAAGCACTATAAAAGTAATCATTCTAAATCATAGATTTTTATGATATAATTTTATTAGGTGATATTTCAAAATGGGCATATTTAATAAAATTAAAAATATTTTTAAAAATCAAGCAGAAGAACAAAGTAATATAGTTAATAGTAATTCTAAATTACAAAAAAACAAAACAAATAAGGAAAATAATATTAAAATATATGAAAAAGGACTTACAAAATCAAGAGAAGGTTTTGTTTCACGTCTTGCTAATCTAACTAATAAGTATAATAAAATAACTGAAGAATATTTTGATGAATTAGAGGAAATTTTAATTATGGCAGATATTGGGATTAATACTGTCATGGAATTTATGGAAAAATTAAAAGAACGTGTAAAACGTGAAAAGATAGAAAATCCTGAAGATTTAAAAGAGATTATAGTTGATGAATTATTTATAATTTATGTTAATGATGAAGTATTAGTTAATAAGATTAATTATAGTAATAATGGTCCAACTGTTATTTTATTTGTTGGAGTTAATGGTGTTGGAAAAACAACAACTATTGGTAAAATGGCTTATCAGTTGAAAAAAGATAATAAAAAAGTATTATTGGTAGCAGCTGATACTTTTAGAGCAGGAGCTATTGAACAATTAAAAGAGTGGAGTAATAAAGTAGATGTTGCTTTTTATTCTAAAGAAGAAGGTGCTGATCCATCTAGTGTTGTTTATGAAGGAATTGAAAAAGCTAAACAAGAAAATTATGATATTGTTTTAATTGATACAGCAGGACGTCTTCAAAATAAAGTTAATTTAATGAAAGAATTAGAGAAGATGAATAAAGTTATTGCCTCTTTAATTGAAGGAGGAGCTCATGAAACTTTATTAGTATTAGATGCTACTACTGGTCAAAATGGAATTTCACAAGCAAAGAGTTTTAAAGAAATTACTAATATAACAGGAATTGTATTAACTAAGCTAGATGGTACAGCAAAAGGTGGAATTGTTTTGGCAATTAAATCAGAAGTGAATTTACCTGTAAAATATATAGGTCTTGGAGAAGCAAAAGAAGATTTACAAGTATTTGATATTGAAAAATATATTTATGGATTATTTAAAGATTTAATGTAGGTGTTTATATGGATGAATTTATATATTACAATAATTTATATGATTGTTATAAAAATTTATTGACAATTAAGCAAAGAATTTATTTTGAGGAATATTATTTTAATAATTTAAGTCTTTCTGAAATAGCTGAAAATTATCATGTTAGTAGAAATGCAATTCATAAACAAATTCAAATTACAATAAATAAGTTAACTGAATATGAATCTAAACTTAAACTTTATTTAAAAAAAGAAAAATTAGAAAAAATAATTTTAGAAGAAAAAAACTTAGAAATTAAAAAAAAGTTAGAACAATTATTAGAGATATAAATAGAATTTTCAATAGATATTTTCTTGTAAAAATAAAAAAATAAAGGTATAATCTATTATAGGTAGAAGTTTAGAATAAAAGAGGGATGAAAGATGTTTGATAAAATAACTTATATTAGTGATCAATCTGCTAGTATTAAATTAAAAGAGGGAACAGAATTAACAATTAACCTAATGAATTTACACTTAATTTTTGAAGACAAGGATAAAAAAGTTTTAGGTGAAGTTGATGATGTTGATAAAGATATTGTAAGAGCAAGATTTTTAGGAGAAATTATTGATGGAAAATTATTAGGTGGTGTTATTAGAAAACCATCACTTGATGCAACAATTAGGGTAATTACACAGGAAGAAATTCCTATGATTGTTGGTGAAGCAAAACAAGGTTTTATGCCATTAGGAGTTAGTCCCTTTTATAATGATTATCCAGTTTATTTGAATGTTAATAATTTTTTTAGTAATCATTTTGCTATTTTTGGTAATAGTGGTTCAGGAAAAAGTTGTGGAGTTTCAAGAATTATCCAAAATATGTTTCATGATAAAATGTTATTTCCATATAAATCAAATATTTTTATGTTTGACTCCTCTGCTGAATATTATAATGCATTTCATAATTTAAATTCAATTAATCCTAACTTTAATTATAGATTTTTTACGACTAATGAAAAAGAAAATATTGGTGAAAAGTTAAGAATTCCAATATGGCTATTAAATGTTGATGATTTAGCACTATTACTTCAAATTACTAATCATGCACAAATACCAATTATTGAAAGAATGTTAAAATTAGCTCTTATTTTTTCAGAGAGTGGCGAAAAAGCTGAAAGTTATAAAAATCATTTGATTGCTAAGGCAATTATGACAATTTTATATACAAATGCTACAGCTCCTAATAAGAGAAATGAAATTTTCTCTATCTTGGAGAGTTGTTCTACAAAAGAATTTAGTTTAGAAACCGTTGTACAAGGTATCGGTTATACGAGAAAATTTAGAGAATGTTTTTTAATTGATTCTAAAGGTGAATTTTCTGAAAGCGTATTATTAACTGAATATGTTAATAGTTTTATTAAAGAAGAATTTGATACTTATGAACCTAGTGGAGGTAATTTCTATACATTAGATACTTTAGAGAAAGCTTTAAACTTTACTTTAATTAGTGAAGGTTGGTTAAGAAATGAAAATACATATGGTGATGCTGTTACTATAAAAGTTAGACTTCATTCTTTAATTGTAGGTGAATATGCTAAGTATTTTGATGTAAATGAATATACTACTTTAGAAAAATATTTATCTTCTATCTTAATTAATAATGGTAAAAAATATCAATTTATTAATATTAACTTTGATGATGTTGATGATTGGTTTGCAAAAGTTATTACTAAAGTATTTAGTCGAATTATTTTCGATTTTGCTAAGAATTTAAAAAGTCGAGCAACCATTCCATTTAATATTATTGTAGAAGAAGCTCATCGTTATATTCAAAATGATACAGATCGTTTTTTAATCGGATATAATATTTTTGAACGTATCGCAAAAGAAGGTCGTAAATATGGTGTGTTATTAGGATTAATTTCACAAAGACCAGTTGAATTATCAGATACGGTTATTTCACAATGTTCTAATTTCTTAATATTTAAGATGAACCATCCAACTGATGTTGATTATATTAGAAAAATGGTTCCTAATATTAGTGATGAAATTGTTGAAAAACAAAAAACTTTACAAGCAGGAACTTGTTTAGGATTCGGAATGGCTTTTAAAATTCCGTTAATTGTAAAATTAAAGATGCCTGATCCAGAACCAATGAGTGGTAACTGTGATGTTGTTAAGATTTGGAATGGTAATTCTTCAGGAAATATTAATTCACAGCCTGAAACTAAGCCAATTTCTGCTCCATCACCTACACCTTCTTTGAATCCAACTCCTAGTATTAATGTAAATTCAAATATTGTAGAAGAACCAATTTTATCAGTAAATAATACAGCGAATGATGAATTAATTATTCCAAGTAAAAATACATCAGTTGATACTGTAAATATAGCTCCTATAATTCCTCAAGAATCTAAAATAGAGGAGTTATCTCCTGCAAGCCAAGAAGATGAACCTTCATTGATTACAGTACCAATTAAAAATGATAATAATTCTGGAAAAAATTTAAATATTGATGATATTGTAAATGCTCCAGATGATGAAATATAGACATAATTTATGTCTTTTTCTTTATTTATTTTAATATATTTTGTATAATATCTACAGGTGATAATATGTTTGAAAGCTTAGGAGATAGATTACAAAATGTAATTCATAAAGCAAGAGGTTATGGAAAAATAACAGAAGATAATATTTCATCTATGATGAGAGAAATCAGACTTGCTTTGTTAGAAGCAGATGTTAATTATAAAGTAGTAAAAGAATTTACAACTATTGTAAAAGATAAAGCTTTGGGTGAAGAAGTACAAAAAAGTATTAAACCAGGTGAGTTATTTGTAAAAATTGTTCAAGATGAATTAACTGAGTTACTTGGTGGTGAAACAAAAGATTTAAATCTATTTGGAAATCCTGCAATTACAATGCTAGTAGGATTGCAAGGTAGTGGTAAAACTACAACTATTGGTAAACTTGCAAATTATTTAAGAAAGAAACATGCCAAAAAACCTCTTTTAGTTGCTTGTGATGTATATAGACCAGCAGCAATTGAGCAATTAAAACAAATTGGAAAACAATTAAATATAGAAGTATATGAAGAAGGTAAAAAAGATCCACTAATAATTTCAAAAAATGCTATTCTTTATGCAAAAGAAAATGGTTATGATTATGTTTTGATTGATACAGCTGGAAGACTTCATATTGATGAAGAATTAATGACTGAGTTAAAAAATATTGAAAAAGAAATAGAACCTCAAGAAGTTTTATTAGTTATTGATTCTATGATGGGACAAGATGCAATAAATGTTATTACAGGTTTTAATGAAGCTTTAAAACTTACAGGAGTTATTTTAACCAAATTAGATGGTGATACTAGAGGTGGTGTTGCATTATCAGTTAGACATTTAACTAATGTTCCAATTAAATTCATTGGTGTAAGTGAAAAAATGGATGGATTAGATTCTTTTGATCCAAAAAGAATGGCTGGAAGAATTTTAGGAATGGGAGATATTGTATCTTTAGTAGAAAAAGCTACAGAAGCTATTGATGAAAAAGAAGCAGAAAAAACAGCTAAAAGGATGCAAAATGGTAAGTTTGACTTAGAAGATTTCTTATCAACTTTAAAGCAAATGAAAAAATTAGGTCCGCTTGAAAATTTATTAAAATTATTACCAGGAGCTTCAAAAATGGGACTTAATAATATTCAAATAGATCCAAAACAAATGGCACATATTGAGGCAATAGTTTTATCAATGACACCAAAAGAAAGACGTAATCCTGATATAATAAAAGCTAGTAGGAAAACAAGAATTGCAAAGGGAAGTGGAAGATCAGTTCAAGAAGTTAATAAGCTTTTGCAACAATTTGATCAAATGAAAAAAATGATGAAACAAATGTCTAATGGTAATTTTAAAATGCCATTTTAAGATAATATATAAAATTCAGTGAAAATAAAGAAGTAGGTATTTACTTCTTTTCTTTAGGCATATAAGTAGTCAACTAAATTATTTTTGAATAAAATAATTTAGATAGGAGGAAACATATATGTTCAAAAGAGCAAATCAATTTGAAATTAATTCTGCAGTTTCTGGTAATAATAATATAGTCGAAAATGAAATGAATGTTGATATTGATATGATTCAAAATGATCAAATGAATAATAATATGATGAGTTCTAGTTGCTGTAGCCCAATAACAGAAGCTGTTAAAGAAAGATGCATTCATAGAACTATTGTCCATGAAGTTCCACATGTGTGATAATTTATGATAGACTAAAATTTGAAGATAAATAAGTATTCTTTAAGGGCATTTTGATAAGAAATGTCTTTTTATGTGATATAATAATATGTAGGTGAGAACTGATGAAAATTTTAATGATTAGCAATATAGATTCAGATGATAAATTAGAAGATTTATGGCTTGCTAGAGCTTTTCAAAAGGAAGGACATAAAGTCGCAATTGTTGATAAAAACTATGATGAGAATCTTGAAGCATTATTTGATATATTTTTATTAAGAAATACTTGGGATACTGATGCAACCGAAGAAATTATCAAGAAAAGATCCGATTTTAGAAAAAGAGTTATTAATAAAAATCTTCCTCGTATCAATTTTGACGGAAAGTATGATGGTACAGATAAAGAATATCTTGTTAAACTATATAAAAGTGGTTATCCAGTAATTCCAACTATTAATAAACTTAAAGATTTAGAATTATTCAAAGAATATAATAAGTTTATGCTCAAACTAAAAAATAGTTATGATGGAATTGGACAGATAATAGTGGATAGGCAAGAATTAGAAAAAAAATTTAATGATTCATACATAATTCAACCATATATGAAGTTTCAATCTGAGGTACAGTTTTATTATATAAAAGATAAATTTGAGTATGCTTTAGAGTTTAGTCCAAGTAAAGTTCCAATTTATCCAGAAGCAAAGCAATATTTACCAAATAAAATCGAGCTTGAATTATCTAATAAATTTTCTTCATTAAATGGAGACTATTATGGTATTCAGAGAATAGATTTTATCAAGTTATTTGATGGAACATTACTCTTAACCGAAATTGAAGACATAGCCCCTTATTTAGATTTAGACTGTGTTGATCAAGTATTAAAGGATAAATTTATTAATGATTATAAAAATATGGTGTATGAATATATGGAAAAATTTATGAAAGGTAAAGTCTCTAATGAATATAAATAAAAAATGAACTAATTAAATTAGATGATTTAATTGAATTTAAAAATAATTTTAAATTATTTAATTATATGATAGATAATGTAGATGAACTCTTAACTAAAGATATGATAACTGAAATAAAAGAAAATAATTAAAAAATAATCATCCAATAAATTAAAATTATAATGTAGGATGATTTTTTATTTTCTTTAAATAAAGTGTTTCTTGTTATACTTCTTAATATTAATCTAAAAATTAATATATGAATAATCAGTGAATGAATTAATACTAAATTAATGTGTAATTTAGTTATTCTGCAATTTAGTATTACTAAAATTGATGATTTATCCATAAGTTTAAGTGAGGTGCTTAAAATATATGGATAGATACAAAATTAATTATATTTTCAGTAGAGAGAAAGATATTAATGATATTTTTATAAAAGTTTTAAATAAGGAATTAAAAAAAATATATTCTAATGATTTGCAAAAATAAAAAATATGAAGCACTATCATCATGTATTTGTTTGCCTTTAAAAGGAGGTAAAAATTGTTAGAAAGTTTAAATAAAATATATAATGTTGGTCTTTATATAAGATTATCTCGTGAAGATGATGACAAAGTATTGATGAGTGAAAGTATTATAAATCAAAAAAGTTTATTACTTCAATATGTAAAAGAAAATAATTTGAGAGTTTATGATATTTATATTGATGATGGATATTCTGGAACTAATTTTGATAGGCCAGAGTTTAATAGATTACTTAAAGATATTGAACTTGGAAAAGTAAATATGGTTATTACTAAGGATATGTCAAGACTTGGGAGGGATTATATTGGAACTGGTAATTTTATCGAAAAATATTTTCCAGAACATAATGTTAGATATATTGCTGTTACTGATAATATAGATACTTTTTTAGATAGTTCAAATAATGATATTGCACCATTTAAAGCTATAATGAATGATATGTATGCCAAAGATATTTCTAAAAAAATAAAGTCTAGTTTAAAGGCAAAAATGAAGGAAGGTAAATGGGTAGGTGGAAGATGCCCATTTGGATATGATCAAGATAAAAATGACAAAAATCACTTAGTAATAAATAAAGAAAAAGCTGATATTGTTAAAAGAATATTTGATATGTGTTTAGAAGGTTTATCATTTTATAAAATAGCAAAACAATTAACGAATGAAAAAGTAAAGACTCCTGCCCAGTATTATAGTTTCGAATGGAAAAGTCATTATAATTTAAGGTATGGACAGTGGCATTCTAAGACAATTAGAGATATTTTAACTAACAGAATGTATATAGGTGATCTAGTCCAAAACAAAAGAAGTAAAGTAAATTATAAAGTTAAGAAAGTTATTAAAAATAACGAAAGTGATTATATAATTGTAGAAAATACTCATGATGCAATTATTGATAAAGAAATATTTTATGAAGCTCAAAAAAGAATACCAAAAAACAAGGGAAGAAATGAAAAAAAAGAAAATCATTTACTAGATGGACTTTTGTATTGTGGTGATTGTGGACATCGAATATCAATTACTTCTAGAAGAAAAAAAGATAATAGATGTTATACTATTTGTAATTACTATCGAACTTATATGAAGCAAAGACTTTGCACAACTCATTCAAATAATTATGATGAGTTAGAGAAAATAATTATTAATTCATTAACTAAGATGTGTTTAAATTATATTAATAAAGATAAAATTAAATATAGTGTTTTAAATAATTTAAAAGATTCTAATAAAATCAATAATAAAAAGGAGTTAGAAATACTTATATTAGATATAAAACAAATAAATAATAATTTAGATATTATTTACATTGATAAATTAAATAAAAAAATAACTGAAGAACAATTTGAAAGAGTTAAAATTAAATTAGAAAATGAACTTTCTATAAAACAAAAAAAATATAATGAATTAAATAATAATATTAATAATTCAATTAGTAAGGAATCTAAAAATAAAATGATTATAAAATATATTAATAAATTTTTATCTATGGAAAAACCTAGTAGAGAATTAATAATTAATTTAATTGATAAAATAGAAATATTTGAGGATAAAACTATAAATATTAAAGTAACATTTAGTAATAATTATTAATTTGGATATAATAATAGTAAAATATAATTGACAAATGTATAAACTTTGTATATACTATAAATAAATGGAGATGATACCATGGAAGTAAGACTTCAAAAGTGGGGAAATTCTGATGGGATAAGAATTCCTAGTAGTTTTTTAAAATCACTAAATTTAAAGACAAATGATAAGGTTGATTTAATTCAAGAAAAAGATAGAATTATAATATCAAAACCTAAAAAAAGGCATTTAACTTTAGAAGAAAGATTTGAAATGTTTGAAAAATTGCCTAATAATGAAAAAGGTAGTGTTGAATTATATGATTGGGGAGAAGATTTAGGAAAGGAAAAATTTGATTAATGTATATACCAAAACAAGGTGATATTTGTTATATGGATTTTGCACCTACTAAAGGACATGAACAAACAGGATTAAGACCAGCAATTGTTATTAGTAGAGACACTTATAATAAATATACTGGATTAGTAGTTTTGTGTCCTATTACTACAAATACAAAGAAATTTTTCACCCATTATGAATTAATAAACACAAAAAAAGTAAAAGGTTCAGTATTATGTGAACATATTAGAAGTATTGATTTTAAAGCAAGAAAATTATCATTTGTTGAAAAAATAAAAGAAGAAGAATTAGAAGAAATTATAGATATTATTAATGGAATAATAGAGTTATAGTCTAGCAAAAAAGGGCAATCACATGTATGCCCAATAAGGACAAGAATTATTAATCATCATGTTTATAAACATACATATCGTCCAGAATATTCTTGTTGTGAAGAAAATACTGTAAGCAATGTTCAATGTGGTTCTTGTAATCAATTTAGATAATTTACAGTAAACTAAAATGTAAAAAATATGTCTAATTGTGTCACATTTGTTGATTTATTATAATGCCTATTCTATTATTATATTAGGGAGTGTGATACAATGATTTACCCATCAATAGATAAATTATTAAATATAGTTGGTTCAAAATATGAATTAGTTCATATAGCAGCCAGACGTAGTAAAGAAATAACAAAAACAGGTTATTTGCAAATGCCAGAATCAAGTTATAAGTGTCAAAAAAACATTGGTAGGGCATTAGAAGAAGTAGAAGCTGGACTTCTTAAAGTAAGGAAAAGTTAAGAACTTTTCTTTTTTTGTGCTATAATACAACTAGGTGAGATATGTGAATATAGTAAAATATAAAAAAATAAATTCATCTGAATATCGTCTTATTTTAGATAATGGACAAACCATAGATTTATACGAAGATACTATTTTGAAATATGACTTATTATTAAAAAAACAAATCGATGAGCAGATTTTAAATCAATTAATTAAATATAATGAAAAATATAAATCTTATTATGAGTCATTAAAATATTTAAAAATAAGAATACGTAGTAAAAAAGAAATAAAGCAATTTCTTCAGAAGAAAAATTATTCTGTTGATATAATTAATCAAACTATCTCTAAATTAGAACAGCATGGTTATTTAAATGATATGAATTTTGCTAAAAGTTTTCTAACTAATAAATTGATTACCACTTCAGCTGGACCTATGAAAATAAGAAAAGAATTAAAAGAACATGAATTATCTAAAGAAGATATTGATAAAGTATTGAAAGATTATACAGAAGATATTCAATTAGAGAAGATAAAAAAACATATTAGTCGTGTTATTAAATCTAATCGTAATAAGGGTAATGTTTATTTAAAAAGAAAAATTTATATTGACTTAAATAATGAAGGATTTTCTCCTAAATTAATTGAAACTGAACTTTCAAATTTAATATTAGAAGATGATCAAGACCTGGCTAAAAAAGAGTATGAGAAATTATATAAAAAATTATCTAAAAAGTATAGTGGTGAGGAGTTAGTATTTAAAATTAATCAAAAACTTTATCAAAAGGGATTTCATTATGACAAATAAAAAATAAATAACTATAGCAAATTAAGTTATTTATTTTTTTTAATAATTCTTAATGTATTTAAAATTGTCAGAAGTGTTACTCCTGTATCTGCAAATACAGCTAAATACATAGAAGCAAATCCAAAGATACTTAGTATAAGAATTATAAATTTGACTGTTAAAGCAAATATTAAGTTTTGTTTAATTATATGATTAGTGTATTTTGAAATTTTAATTGCTTTTTGTAATTTAGTTAAATCATCAGTCATTAAAACAATATCTGATGAATCAATTGCAGAAGCAGATCCTATTCCACCCATGGAAATACCAATATCTGCTCTTTTTAAAACAGGAGCATCATTTATTCCATCTCCCACAAAAGCAACAATATCAGTCTTACTTGTTAATTTTTCATATTCTTTATATTTATCTGTTGGTAACATTTGATATTTTATTTCATCTATACCTAAATTTTTACCAATTTCTAAAGCTACTTCTTTTTTATCTCCCGTAAACATATAAGTTTTAATATGCTTTCTTCTAAAATATGAAATAATATCATAAGCAGAATTTTTTATACCATCATCAATTTCAATTGATGCAATATGAACTCCATCAATATTAAGGTGAATACGAGTTTCCATTCTACAATTTTTACATATCTTATTAGTTCCTACTTTTATATGTTTCTTGTCATAATCATATTCAATTCCAATACCTTCAATTTCCTTATAGTTAGTAATTAATTTTGAATTTACTTTTTCATCAGAAAGTTTCATAATTGATTTGGCAATAGGATGATTTGATAATGATTCACCACATCTTAAAATTTTAATAATTTCTTCTTTAGAATAAGAGTGATCAAATATCTTAATATCTTTTACTTGAAAAGTACCTGTTGTTAGAGTACCAGTCTTATCAAAAACTATTTTAGTAATATTTCCTAAATAGTCTAGATAATTACTTCCTTTAATTAAAATTCCTTGTTTAGATGAAGTTCCAATTCCACAAAAATATGATAATGGAACAGATATTGCAATTGCACATGGACAAGAAATTACTAAGAAAGTAAGAGCACGATAGATACTTTCAGAGTATGAAACACTACTAATTATTGGTAAAATAATAGCCACTAATATTGCTAAAATTAAAATAGTAGGAGTATATACTTTACTTAATTTTGATATTGAAGTTTCAGTTTTAGCTTTTTTATCTGTAGCATCTTCTATTAATTCTAAAATCTTTGCAACAGTAGAATCTTTATATATGCTAGTTACTTTTACTTCAATAATATTTTCTATGTTAATAGAACCAGATAAGACTTTGTCATTTTTAGTAACTTTAACTAATTCTGATTCACCAGTTAACATTGAAGTATCTATAAAAGTACTTCCCTTTATTATAATTCCATCTACTGGTATTTTCTCACCTTTTTTTATGATAATTACATCATTTATTTTTAAACTTTCTGTAGGAACAACTTCAGTTTTATCATTATTTTTAATATTGGCATAATCTTGTTTTATATCAATTAAGTCATGAATAGATTTTCTTGTTGTATTGATAGCTTTTTCTTCAAGAATTTTTCCAATAGTATATAAAATAACAACCATAATTCCTTCAACTTTTTGATTAACTATAAATGCTCCTATACAAGAAATTGTAATTAACATATTTTCATTTATTCCTTTATTTTTTATGAAATATTTGCAGGCATTAATAAAAGGTTTATAGAGCAATAGAATATAAGAAATTATAATTAAATAAAAAGAAATTGAATTAGTAAAGTTAAATCCTATTATAGCTAGTAATATAGCACTAATTAAAATTGTAATACTATAGTCTTTTTTTATATTTATATCATCTATATTTTCAACAACAAAGGTTTCTTCCTCTATATTTTGAACTAAGTTATTAATATAATTAATCGGTATCTTTTCTTCTGCTTCAAATACTATTTTTGAAGTATTAAAATTAACAATAACATTATGTAGCTTTGAATCATTATTTAAATAGTCTTCAATTTTTCGCGCACAATTGGCACAATCTAAATTTATAATGTTATATTTGTATCTTTTCATCTACATAAACTTTCTACATAATTGCATAAATTCATCAATAGAGTCAAAATTATCTTTTTTAATATCTTCAACCATGCAGTTTTTCATATGATTTAATAATACTTCTTGACCTAAACTTTTAATAGCATTATTGATAGCAGAAATTTGTACTAAAATATCACTACAACTACGATCTGTATCAATCATATTTTGAATTCCTTTAGTTTGTCCAATAATTTTATTTAGTCTGTTAGTACAATTTTGTTTTTGAATATCTGTCATGTTTTGATTTGAATTTTTCATTTATATCATTCCTTTCTAATATCATTATATACCCTGTGCGGTATTATAGTCAAAGAAAATTTTATTTTTTTGAAATATTACATTTACTTGGTCCTTCAATAATATTTCCATCAATATCAAATCTAGATCCATGGCAAGGACAATCCCAAGTAAGTTCTTCTTGATTAAATACTAAGTGACATTTCATATGAGGACATGTTGTTTTAACATAATGTTTTTTACCACCTTGATCAATATATTGATAATAATTTTTACCATTAATCTTTACTTTATTAATTGAATTATTCTTATAAAAAGTAGTTTGAATATAAGCTTTTAGATAATAGCCACCATCAATTATTGAATTAAAAACACCTATAAGATGAAGTCTACTAGGTTGAAATAATTTTTGATATTTATTTGGAATATTATTAATTAAATCAGATATAATTTTAGCAGCAATGACTCCATTAGTAATACCCCAAGCATTATATCCTGTCGCAATTAATAAATCTTTATTTTTATTATCACTATATCCAATAATAGGTAGAAAATCATTAGTCATAATATCTTGATTCATCCAAGAATATTCTGGAATAATTCCAAATTTGTGTTGAAAATCTTTTCTACATTTTTGATACATTTTTTTATAATTTATATTATTAGTTAAACGATGATTGTTTGCTACAAAAATTAAATAATCTTGATAAAAACGAATTGACTCTGTATTTTGATCAATGTTAATTGCTGTAAAATTTTGCTTAGTTTTATATTTTGCGGCATTAATATATTCTCTACTAATATAATTTCTTAGTGGCAATAAATTAGGCAAAATAAAAAAAGGATAATGATTAGCAATAATTACTTTTTTAGTAATAATTTCTCCTTGATTAGTTTTCACAAGAAAAATATTATCTTTTCTAGTAATATTAAAAGCAAGTATATTTGATTTTATGTCAATTTTTTTCTTAATAATATCAGAAAGTTGATTAATATATTTTTTAGGATTAAAAGTATAATTATCTTCAGTATAAAATGTTTTTTTAATATTATATGGAATTGGTAATGAATCTTTTTCGTAGCAAGTAACTCCAAATTTTTCTAATAAATCTTTTTCTTTCTTAATTTTTTTAATACCATCTTTTTTGGTTGTAAATAAGTAAGAATTTACTTTTTCTAAGTTAACTTCTAAGTTTTCTTTTTTAATAATATTTATCAATAAGTTAGTAGCGTCTTTTTGAGATTCATAGTAGAGTTTACTAGTATTATAATTGTAGGTAGTTTCTAATTTTTGATAAATATCTTTTTGAATATAACTAATTTTAGCTGTTGATTTTGATGTTATACCACATCCTATTTGATCTTTATCAATTAATAATATTTCTTGGTTAGAATTCATTAAAAAATAAGCAGTAGTAATACCTGTTATTCCTCCTCCAATTATTAAAATATCAACTTCTTTTTTTTCTAATTTTTCTGGTTTTCTATTTATATTTGAGCAATTCCAAATAGATTGATTTTTCATTTAATCACCTAGTAATAGCTTTTGTTATTGAATTTAATTTATACATTGTAAATTTAAAAATAATTGACAGCAATTTACTATTTTTTTTAACAACTTATCAAAATTTATGATAAAATGTAAATGGTAAAAATTAATAATAGAAATGGAGTACAATATAATATGTTAACGAATATGCAAATTTCAATTATAAAAGAAATGGATAAACAAAGATTACAAGCTGACAGTATAAGTTTTGTATTAGATTTACTATCTGAAAAAGATCAACAGAGTAAATTATTAGATTATTTAGTAGATAATAGAAATACTTTAATTACACAAATAGAACTTTTTGAAAAAGTAAAAGAATTAAGTAATTAAAAATTATTAAAATTATTTGATACTATATATTTATACTTTGATTAAAATATCTCTAATTATTAAATATAATGATAAAAAAAGAATTTAACAGTGATATCAAAATTTATGAGGTTGACATCTAGTTCTTTCTTTTTTTTACAAATTATTTAATCTTGTGATAAACTATATTTAGGCTAATGTTGTTTTAAATAAAAAAGATTTTTCCTATTGTAATAAGAAAAATCGATATTATTAAATGGCAGGGGATGAGAGAATCGAACTCCCAACAGTGGTTTTGGAGACCATTATTATACCATTTAACTAATCCCCTATTTATAACAACAAAAAAATTATAGCATAACTAAATTAAAAATTCAATAATATTTGTTTGTTAGTATATAGAAGGTGGTTAATATGAAAAAAAAGAAAACAAGGATGAATAAAAAAGATAAAAGATTCATAATTGTTTGCTTTTTTATTATTATAATGTGTTTTGGTGGAATAGGATATTATTATTTTCATATAGATAAAACTGTAAAAAAAGATCCAAAAATTGTAAAAAAAGAAGAAAAAAAATTAACGATAGTAGATCAAGATAGTAATCAAAGACCATTAGCTATTATGTATGATAATAATGTAGGTTATAGTGCTCATGCTGGGTTACAAGAATCTTATTTAAATTATGAGATAATAGTTGAAGGTGGTTTAACTAGAATTATGGCACTGTTTAAAGATAAAGATGTAGCTATAGTTGGACCAGTACGTAGTTCTAGACATTATTTTTTAGACTATGCATTAGAAAGTGATGCTATTTATTGCCATTATGGATGGAGTGAATTTGCAAAAAGTGATATTAAAGCTTTGGGAGTTAATAATATAAATGGCTTAACTAACGATAAAGCATATCGAAGGGATACTAGTATTTCAGCACCGCATAATGTTTTTACAAGCACTAGTACATTATATGATCAAGCAGCAGCTACTTCATATGATACTAAGACAAAAGATTGGAAATTATTAAATTATAGTGTAGATGAAGTTAATTTAAATTCAACAGAAAATACAGATACTAGTTTAGTAAGTAATCATGTTAGTTTAAAATATTCTAATTTTCAAACTACAAGTTATGAATATGACAGTCAAAATAAATATTATTTAAGATATATGGATGGAAATGCTCATGTTGATAAAGAAACAAAAAATCAATTACATTATAAAAATATTATTATTATGAAAGTTAACAATAAAACAATAGATAGTTATGGTAGACAGGATTTAGATACAGTTGGAACCAATGAAGGCTATTATATTACAAATGGATATGCAATACCAATAACTTGGTCTAAACAAAGCAGAACAAGTAAAACAAAATATTATGATGCTCAAGGAACAGAAATAAAAGTAAATGATGGAAATACATTTATTCAAATTATTCCTATGACGGCATCAATTGAAATAAGTTAGGAGGCTAACTATAATAAGTCAAGAATTTTTTAATAGTTTGTCATAAATGGAAAAGAATCCCACGCCAAAAAGAT
>CANRPE010000019.1 GCA_947632405.1 uncultured Bacilli bacterium
ATTAAAGATAATGTACAAGGTGAAAATAATGCCAAGGCTGTTCATTACGAAGTTGGTAAAAAAGTACGAAAAGCTATTCAAGATATTGGAGGAATGATGCCTGAAGAAATGCCAACACCTAAGAAAAGTTTAAAAGAACTCAAAAGAGAAAAGAAACAATTGGAAAATAGGGAACAAGAAAAATTTGAAGAAGTTAAATAGTTTATGAATAAAAATAATGCAAAAAATAAAGTGAATTGAAAATTGAAGAATAATAAAACAAACATTAATTGATTGATTACGATTTATTTAACCCCATAAAATTATACATTTGAGATTCATTATATTTAAATATATAATTAACTTGGAGTGTGCTTTAATGGATAAATATAATTTAAAAGAATTAGAAGAAAATCAAGTAGTGAAAGAATATTAGATTTTATTATGAAAGTAAAGAATACTTATATATTTATTTAAGGTAAATAGGAAATTAGTTAAAATTAGATTTTCTGATACAAATAAAACTGCAGAAGATTGTTTAACTAGAGTCTTAATGAATTTATATAAATAAGTAACATAAACAAAGGATGTGATAATATGTCAAAATATGATATTTCAGGTATGAATAAAAATACTTATCAATTGTTATATGGTAGTGAAAAATCTGAAGTTAATATTTCCGATAGAAATATTAAAATGCTAATGACAATAGATACATTTACAAAAATATTTCATAAAAAGTTTTTAGATAGAATGATAGAATTAAATAAAGTTAAAAAAATTGATATTAATTTGGATAATATTAAATATAACGATGATAAAAATATGTATGAATATATTGAAGGTGATTCAAGTATTTCTTTTAAAATATTTTCAGATCAAATATTAGAAGCTCCCAAAGGAATTATTAAAGAATTAGAATCAGATAAAAGACAAGGAAAATGCCATCAGAGAAATATGGAAATAGCATTATCATTTGAAAACTCAAAAATATTAACTGGTATTATTCATTTTGGAAATCATAAAGCATTACATTCTGTTTTATTAACTAGTGAGGGAAACATCATTGATTAGACTAGAAATATGATCACTGATAAAGATACTTTTTATAAAATATATGATTTTATTTTAATAAATGAAGTTAATCCATTAAATTTAGATGATGATATAAAACTTTTAAGTCAATTAGATATAGGTAGTAAAGTATATTTAACTTTTAGAGATGAATTAATGAGAGATATAGAATTAAATAAGGACGTCTTTAATAGTAAATCTAATAAGAAAAGATAGCCTAAGAAATTAAAAGCTACCATAATAATATAAAAGGAAGTGATTTAAATGGACAATCGACAAAATCAGACAAATATAAATTGGTATCCAGGTCATATGGCTAAGACTAAAAAAGAAATTAAAGAAAAATTAAATTTAATTGATATTATATATGAAGTAATAGATGCTAGAATGCCAATATCTTCTAAAATAGTAGATATTGATGAGTTAATCAGTAATAAAAAAAGAATTTTAATTATGACTAAATATGATATCTGTGATAAAAAGGAAACTGATAAATTTATACGTTATTATGAAGATAGGGGATATACTGTTATAACTGTTGATTTAATGCATGAAAATCCTACAGATAAAATAATTTCTATAAGTAAAGAATTAGTAAAAGAAGAAAATGATAAAAGAATATCTAAAGGATTAAAGCCTAGAAGTATTAGAGCACTAATTATAGGAGTTCCAAATGTAGGTAAATCTACTTTAATAAATAGATTAGTAGGGAAAAAATCTGCTAGTGTTGGTAATACACCTGGAGTAACTAAAAACTTATCATGGGTTAGAATTAATAAAGATATAGAATTATTAGACTCTCCTGGTATTTTATGGCCCAAAATAGAAAATCAGGAATCTGCTCATATTTTAGCAGCACTTTCATCTATTAAGGAAGAAATTATAGATATAATGGATTTATCATGTTTTATTTTAAAAAAAATGATGAAATTATATCCTAATAATTTATATGAAAGATATGGTATTAATTCTATAGATGAAGATTTTATAGAAACATTTGCTATAATAGCTCAAAAAAGAGGAGCTTTATCAAA
This sequence comes from uncultured Bacilli bacterium, assembly GCA_947632405.1. Taxonomy (GTDB): domain Bacteria; phylum Bacillota_I; class Bacilli_A; order RF39; family UBA660; genus UMGS995. The sequence goes on from CANRPE010000019.1 coordinate 2,088, forward strand.
AGGTGGAGTTGCTGATTATGATAAAGTTGCAAGTATAATAGTAAAAGACTTAAAAAATGGTTATTTAGGTAATATAACTTTAGATAGAATGGATAATAATTATGAATAAAGAAGAACTATTTGAAAAAATAAATGATTTAATTGTAGATTTTGAATTTAGGAAAAATTATAATAATATGTTTAAAGAAGATATAATTTTATCTAGTAATTATGATACTAATACATTAGAAAAGTATTTAGAAGTTTTAAAAGTAATGAATAGAAAAACTGATAAAAAAATATTAGAAAAAATAGATTTATATTTATCATTAATAGATAACTATCGATATGAGAAAAAATTAAAAGCTAAAAATATAAAATTTATAGCAGGTGTTGATGAAGTTGGGAGAGGACCATTAGTTGGACCAGTTGTTGCTGCTTGTGTAATATTACCTGATAAATTTAATTTAGAAGGTCTCACTGATTCTAAAAAATTATCCGAAAAAAAACGTGATTATTTCTATGATGAAATAAAAAAACAAGCTCTTTCTGTAGGAATTGGTATAATAGATGAAGAAAAAATAGATGAAGTAAATATATATGAAGCTACTAAACTAGCAATGCTTGATGCGATAAATAATTGTAAAATAAAACCCGAACATATATTAATTGATGCAATGCCACTTGATATAGATATTCCAACAACATCTATCATTAAAGGTGATCTAAAAAGTATAACTATATCAGCAGCTTCAGTTATTGCAAAAGTTACAAGAGATAGAATGTTATATGAACTTGATAAAAAATATCCAATGTATGATTTTAAAAATAATAAAGGATATCCTACAAAAAAACATTTGGATGCAATTAATAAATATGGAATAATTAAAGAACATAGAAAAAGCTATGGACCAGTTAATGAATATATGAAAAATTTGATAAAATAATTATTTTATGTTATGGTAATTTTATAAATTGTAAGGGGATATTAAATGAAAATAGAAACATTAAAACAATTAGTAAGTGAAATTCAAAATTCAGGTATTAATATAGAAAATGCAAAAAAAATAATAAAAGATTTTGATGGAAAAACTGATGATGAAGTAATTTTATTACTAAATATATTAAAAGAATGTAATTTTAATGAATATGCATATGACATATTAGTAACTAAAGCAAAATATATTTTAGAAAAAAGAACAGTAGAAGAACAATTGCAATTATTAAACAAATTAAAGGATAGTAATTACAATAAATACATATATGAAATAGCAATAGATGAAGTAGTATTATCAAAAAGAACAATGGAAGACCAATTAAAATTGATGGATAAAGTAGTAGTAGAAGCAGAAAGTTATTATCAGGAAATGATATATACAATAGTAATAAATAAGAATGTATTAACTATGAGAAATGCAGAAGAACAATTGCAATTGATAAATAAAGCCAATAAAATAAGAAAACTTGGTGTACAAGAAGAATGGCGAGTATATGCTATAGCGGGAAATTTTAATATACTAAAAAATAGAACAACAGAAGACCAATTAAAATTAATGGATAAACTAAAATGCAGCAATTGTAATAGATATATATATGAAATAGCAATAAATTATAGTTTATTAAAGAGGGGAACGCTAGGAGATCAAATTAAATTTATGAATATAATACAAGAAAGTAATTATGATGAAAATGTATATGATATAGCATTAAATTATAATTTATTAAAACATAGAAAACCTAAGGAACATCTTCAATTAATTGCTAAGGCGAAAGATAGTTATTATTCAACAGAAGTAAAAGGCATAGCAACAAATGAAGATATATTAAAAAAAAGAACGTTTAAAGAACAACTACAATTGATAAATAAAGTAAAAAAAAGTTATTATATAACACAAGCATATAAAATAGCAGCAAATAAAAATGTGTTAGAAAAAAGAACTGCAAAGGAGCAATTACAATTAATTGATAAACTAAATAGACTTTCTGTACCTGTAAATAGTGATGAAGAACCAAATATAATGGATGAAGAAGCAGATATAATATATGAAATAGCAGTAAATAAAAAAGTATTAGCAAAAAGAAATAGTGAAGACCAAATTCAATTAATTAAAAGAGCACTTGAACTACTTCACTTTATAGAAAATTATGCCTATTTTTATAGCGATGAATACAAACTAGCCATAGATGAAGATATATTAGAAAATAGAACAATAGAAGAACAACTACAATTAATGACTAAATATAATGAATGTAATAATCATGCTGCAGCTTATAGATTAGCAATAAATAAAGAAGTGTTAAAAAGAAGAAATGTTGAAGAACAGCTACAGTTGATAGATAATGTGATAAAAAATCAAAAGAAAAATGAAAATACATATGAAATTCGTGAATTTGTATATGAAGTAGCAGTAGATAAAAATGTATTATCAAAAAGAACAATAGAAGAACAACTACAATTGATAGATAAAGTAGGTAATTTTGTTTATTGTATGTGCTCTGGAGACTATGATAAAGGCGAATGTGGACTAGCTATAAATAAAGATCTATTGGAAAAAAGAACTGCAGAAGAACAATTGCAATTAATGGATATGTATAAAGAAAGCGATTTTTCTCTAAGTGTAATTTGGCTAGCAGAAGATAAGAATATTTTAGAAAAGAGAAATGGAAAAGAACAATTACAATTAATAGCTAAATATATTGAACATATAAAAGAGTGTAGATCTTTCATTGTATCAGATGAAAAGATATTAGAAGCAAGAACAACAGAAGAACAATTACAATTAATGGATAAATTAGCAGAATGTAATTATAATAAATTAGCATGTCAAATAGCAGAAAATAAGATTTTATTAAAAAGAGATATAAATGATCAATTAAAATTAATTACTAAATTAAAAGAAAATTATTTTATAATAGGTGCATATAAAATAGCAGTAGATGAAAATATATTAAAAAATAGAACTATAGAAGATCACTTAAAGTTAATTGATATAGTAAGAGATAGTAATTTTAATGAAGCAGTATCTGATATAGCATTAAATAAAGATATATTAGAAAATGCAACTATCGAAGAACAAATAGAAATGATGGAGAATTTAATTCCATATGAATTAACAACACATTTAGAAAATATTGAAAGTCTAACAACAATGGAAAATTTAAATCGTTATATAGACCAATTAGAAAGAGAACAACAACCATCTGATGACATAAATTTTAAGAGCAAAGTACGTGTATATAAATCTAATTAAAATATTCTATGATTTATTTATAATAGGTAAAGTAGAAAAATATAGTTATAAAAATAAATACAAAAAGTATTTATTTTTTTAGGAAAAATGTAAAATAGCTACTATAATAATAGTAAGATGTATAAAATATAATTGACAAATTAAAATTTAATATGTATAAGTGTATAAGGAGTGATTTATAAATATGAGCAAGCATTTAGTAATTGTTGAAAGTCCAAGTAAAAGTAAAACAATTGAGAAATATTTAGGCAAAGATTATAGAGTAGTTTCTTCTAAAGGACATATTAGGGATTTAGCAACCACTGGTCAATATGGACTTGGAGTAGATATTGAAAATGGTTTTAAACCAAATTATATTCCGATTTCAGGTAAAAAGAAAATAATAGCAGATTTAAAAAAAGACGTTAAAGATAGTGATATCGTATATCTAGCATCCGATCCAGATCGAGAAGGAGAAGCTATAGCATGGCACTTGAAAGATGCTTTAAATATAAAAGATGATCAATATAAAAGAGTTCTATTTCATGAAATTACACACGATAAAGTAATTGAAGCAATCAATAAACCTACAGTCATTGATGATAATTTGGTAAGAAGTCAAGAAACAAGACGTATTTTAGATAGAATCATTGGATTTAGATTATCAAAATTATTACAAAATAAAATAGGCGCTAAAAGTGCAGGCCGTGTTCAAAGTGTTGCACTTAAATTAATAGTTGATAGAGAGCGTGAAATAGAGTCATTTAAGGAAGAAGAATATTGGACAATTACTGCTAAATTTAATGAATTTGATGCTGAATTATTTAAATATAAGGACAAAGATCTTGAATTAAAAACAGAACAAGATTGTATTAAAGCTTTACAAGATATTTCTACTAATTATCAAATTGAATCAACAACTCAAAAAGAAAAGAACAAAAAAAGTAAATTTCCATTTATTACTTCAACTTTACAACAGGAAGCTTCAACTAAATTAGGATTTTCAGCAAAAAAAACAATGAGTATTGCTCAAAAATTATATGAAGGAATTGATTTAAAAGATGAAACAGTTGGATTAATTACTTATATGAGAACTGATTCTATTCGTTTATCTGAAGATTTTACAAAGCCTGCATATCATTATATAGTTGAAAATTATGGTAAAGAATATGCTGGGTATGTTAAAAATTCTAAAAAGAAAGAAAATGTTCAAGATGCTCATGAAGCAATTAGACCAACTAGTATTTTAAGAGAACCTATAAAAATAAAAGAATATTTATCTAATGATGAATTTAAATTATATAGCTTAATATATAAAAGAACTTTAGCATCTTTAATGGCAGATGCTAAAGTTAATCAAACAACAATTATTCTAAATAATAATGATTATAAATTCAAAACTACTGGTCAAATTTTAATTTTTGATGGTTATTTGAAAGTATATCAAGATTATGAAAAAAATGAAGATAAAATATTGCCAGCATTAGAACAAATTAAAGTTTTAACGACTGATAATGTAATAAAAGAACAACATTTTACAAAACCACCTGCTCGTTATACAGAAGCTAAATTAATTAAAGAAATGGAAGAATTAGGAATTGGTAGACCATCTACTTATGCGAAAATTATTGATACTATTAATGAACGTGGTTATGTTGAAATTATTGATAAGAAATTTAAACCAACAAGTGTTGGAATAGAATCAACAGATAAACTACAAGAATTCTTTTCTGATTTAATTAATGTTGAATATACTCGTGATATGGAAAATGATTTAGATAAAATTGCAGATGGAAAATTAATATGGAATCATGTTTTAGCTGATTTTTATTCTCTATTTGAACCTCGTGTTAAGAATGCTTTTTCTAATATGGAGAAAAAATCTCCTGAATTAACTGGCGATATTTGTCCAAATTGTGGTAATCCATTAGTAATTAGAAAAGGAAAATATGGAGAATTTGTAGCATGTAGTAATTATCCAGAATGCAAATATATTCAAAAAGAAGAAAAAGAAACAAAAGAAATTATGGATTGTCCAGAATGCAATGGAAAAATCATTGAAAGAAAAACGAAAAAAGGAAAAATCTTTTATGGATGTAATAATTATCCAAAATGTAAGTTTGCATCTTGGGATAAACCTTTAAATGAATTTTGTCCAAAATGTGGTAAATATTTAGTAGAAAAAAAAGATAAAATAGTATGTAGTTCTTGTGACTATGAAAAAGAATAAAACCTATTAAACTAGGTTTTTCTTGTTTTTTCAACATTTTTTTGTTATATTCAGATTAGTAAATGATTACTTTCATAGGGTGGTTTATTATGTATAGTATGTGGAATTGTGATTTTTTTGAGTTAGAAAAATATATATTTCAGAATGATAAAAATATTCCAGTTAGTCCTTTCTATTTTAAAGTTGGAGATAAATTAAAAACAAAGTTTAAATTAGAAGAATTAGATCTATTAACTTCTAGATATTTAGATCAAGAATTATTTTATAATGATTTACTAAAATATAAAAATAATTATATAACTAATAATAATCCAAATATTATTATTACTCATCAAAGAAATAAAAAACTCTATCAAGATGAAGTTATTTATAATGATTTTATGATTAGTTCTATTTCTTCTGAATTATTACAAAAGAAAAGACAAAATAAAGATAAAAAAAAGAAAAAAATTATAATAAGTAACAGTGAAATACTATTAGATTTTATTGAATATATAAAATCTTTAGTTTTTGATGATATTTTATGCTTATATTTATTAAATCCTAAATTATTAGATAATAATGTATCTTTAGATGAAAAATATAAATTAGATAGATTAGTAAAAGGATATAGTACCTATTCAAAAACTAAACCAGCAATTCATAAAAATCTAAAAGAATTATTAATGGAATATTTTGATTATTCATTAATTTATGAAAATAATGCTACTATAGGAAATTCAAATTTAGATGTTGTCTGTGAGTTAAATAATTTAGATAGTAAAATAAATTATATTATTCGCTCAGATTATCAACTTCTTAGAAATTTAGTAGCATGGGAAAATGTTTGTTTATCAATATTAGAAAGAACAGTATATCAAAATAAAGATGAATACATAAGAAATAAAGAAATTTTAGCCATAGAAAAAATTAAAATGCAAAAAAAATATCGTAATGGAGAAATTACACAAGAAAAATTGTCCATGTTTTATGAACATAATGCTAAAGTAAAACAATTATCTAAAAAGAAATAATTATTATTTTCAATTCACTTTATATTGATAATTAAATTTTCATAAATTTACTATTAAATACTATAAGTGATATAATTATTATAAGGAATGTGATTATATAATGACAAAAAAATATTTAGATGAATATTTAGATTATTTAAAATATCAGAAAGCATATTCTTCTTATACAATTGAAAATTATAAAAATGATATCTTAGAATATTTTGAATATTTAGAAAAAGAAAATATCAATTATTTAAATATAAAGTATTCAGATACTAGATTTTATTTAATGTATTTAAAAGATACATGTAAGAATACTAATAATTCAATTGATCGAAAATTAAGTTCTTTACGAGGATTTTATAAATACTTATCTAAAAATAATTATATTGATAATAATGTTTTTTTATTAATTAATGGTCCAAAGAAAGCTAAAAAATTACCAAGATATTTTGAATATAATGAATTAGAAGAATTATTTAATTCTATTGATATTTCTACTGCTAAAGGACAAAGAGATTTATTAATATTAGAAGTTTTATATGCTACGGGAATACGTGTAGGCGAGCTTGTAAATATTAAAGTAAAAGATATTAATATAAGTAATAGGACTATACTAATTTTAGGTAAAGGAAATAAAGAACGAATTGTTTCTTATGGAGATTATTGTGAAGAAATTTTAAAAAAATATCTTAAAAGTGGGAGAGTACAATTAAATAAAAATAATAGTGATTATTTATTATTAAATCATTTAGGAGAGAAATTAACAGAAAGAGGAATTAGATATTTATTAAATGAATTAATAAAAAACACTTCTCTTACTAAAAGTATTTCTCCACATATGATTAGACATTCTTTTGCTACCCACCTTTTAAATGAGGGATGTGATTTGATTACTGTTCAAAAATTATTGGGACATGAAAGTATTAGTGCTACTCAAGTTTATACTCATGTTACAACAGATCGTTTAAAAGAAGTATATTATAATAATTTTCCACGAGCTAAAAAGTAATAATTGCTATAGAAAATCAGAAAATTTCTTTTCTTTTCCTTAAATATTAGATATAATTAAATGGGTGATGTCATTGAACTATACGTTTAATAGTAAAGAAGAATTATTTAAGCGAGTTAAACCAGCTTTAAGTGCAAAACTTCAGGAATTAAGAAGATTAAATTATTCTAAAATAACTGAAGAAGATATTTGGACTTATCTAAGTGAAACTAAATGGAGTAAGTCACATGGATTAATGTTATCAGATATTGTCAATGATATTATTCATGTTGATAATAGAAAATTAAACGAATATATAGAAAATACAAAAAGAGGTGCATTATGAAAAAAATAGACAAAAAAAATAATAAAAAGAAAGTAATAATATCTTCATTAATTCTATTAGCTATTATAATAGGAGTATGTTTCTTATTTATTCCAATTTTTAAAAATTTAAATTTTGGTTTAGATTTACAAGGAGGATTCGAAGTTTTATATAAAGTAGAGAGTATTGATGGTTCAAAAATGAATAAAGAAAAATTAACTGCTACATATAAAACATTAAGTAAAAGAATTGATGCTTTAGGTGTTAATGAACCTGAAATTATTTTAGAGGGTAATGATAAAATTAGAGTAAAATTAGCAGGAGTAAAAGATGCTGATAGTGCAAGACGTCAATTGTCAACAGTCGCAACATTATCATTTCGTGATACTGAAGATAATTTATTAATGTCAAGTGATGTATTAAAAGCAGGTGCTGCTAAAGTTTCTCAAGATTCCAGTGGGAATCCTGCAGTATTATTAACAGTAAAAAACAAAGATAAATTTTATGATGTTACAAACAAATTATCAAAAAAGACTAATAATACAATGGTTATTTGGTTGGATTATGAAGAAGGTACAAATTCTTATGCTACTGAACAAGCATTATGTGGAACTGATTCTTCTAGTTGTTTAAGTGCGGCAACTGTATCTCAAGGTTTTGCTTCTGATGTTATTATACAAGGTAATTTTACAGAAGAAGAAGTTGAAAATTTAGTTGATTTAATCAATAGTGGTTCACTTCCTTCTAAAGTAACAGAAATATCATCTAAAACAGTGGGTGCATCTTTTGGTGATTCAACACTTTCAAAAACATTAATCGCAGGTATTGTAGGAATTAGTTTAATTGCGTTATTAATGTTATTAATTTATCATTTTGCTGGATTTATTTCTAGTATAGCCATTATTTTATATACATTCTTAGTATTCTTTATCTTTTGGTTAATTGGTGGAGTTTTGACACTTCCTGGTATTGCAGCATTAGTTTTAGGAATAGGAATGGCTGTAGATGCTAATGTAATCACATTTTCAAGAATTAAAGATGAACTATATAGTGGTAAAAGTTTACAACATGCTTTTAAAGAAGGATCAAAAACTTCACTACGAGCAATCTTAGATTCTAACTTAACAACATTATTAGTTGCTGTTATTATGTTCTATTTTGGTGAAAGTAGTGTAAAAGGTTTTGCTACAGTTCTAATTATAACTATTTTAGTTACAATGTTTACAATGGTATTTATTACTAGAATTTTATTAAAATTATTTATAAAAACAAAATTCTTTGATGATAAAACAAATCTATTTATTAATGTTAAAAAAGATGATATTCCAGATGTAAGTAAAAATGAAAAAATAAAAAAAGCTCTATTCTCAAAAGTTAATTTTTTAAGTAAGACAAAACTATTTGTTTTCCTATCTATTACTATTATTATTATTGGAACTAGTATTTTAGGATTAAAAGGATTTAATTTGAGTGTTGATTATCAAGCAGGTAGTGATATTACAATTGAAACAAATTCTAAATTAAGTAAGAAAACATTACAAGAAGAAATGAAAAAATTAAATCTAAAAGTAACCGATATGACAATAACAGATACAGAATCTATTATTAAAATAAGTAATGTTTTAAAGAATGAAGAAGTTCTAAAAGTAAAAAATAATTTTGAAGAAAAATATGATGCTAAAGTAAATATCGGAGTAGTTTCTAATATTGTTAAAGAAGAATTAATTAAAAATGCAATTTTATCAGTATTATTAGCAATACTTGGAATTATTTTATATATTTCAATTAGATTTAAATTTAGTTATGCGATATCTTCAGTAGTTGCATTGCTTCATGATGTATTAGTTATTTTTGCATTCTTTGCAATTTTTAGATTAGAAGTATCAACTATGTTTATTGCAGCAATTTTAGCTATTATTGGTTATTCTATTAATGATACTATTGTATGTTTTGATAGAATTCGTGAAAATATATCAAAAGAAAAGAAAATTGAAAAAGATAATATAGAAAATATATGTAACAAAAGTATTCAAGAAACATTTACAAGAACTATTTATACATCTATTACGACTATGTTACCAATTTTAGCTTTGATTTTACTAGGATCTAGAGGTATTTTTACATTTAATATTGCAATGTTAATAGGATTAATTGTAGGTTCATATTCATCAATATTTATTGCAACAGCATTATTTGTTGCTATTGAAAAAAAGACATTTAATAAAAAACGAAAAAATAAAAGAATTTATAAAGATGAGTATGAAGAAAAACAAATAAAAGGGGTTAATTGTTAAGGAGGTGATTCCCTTGACGAAAAATAAAGATGATATAACTATTGATGATTTATTATTGAGATTAAAAATATATATAGATAATGAAGCTGAAATAAATGATATCATTAAAGCTTATGAATTCGCTAAAAAAATGCACAATAATCAATTTCGTAAAAGTGGCGAAGAATATATTATTCATCCATTAAATGTTGCTATTATATTAACAGAAATATATGCAGATAGTGATACAATTAAAGCAGCATTACTACATGATGTATTAGAAGATACTGAATGTAGTGAAGAACAGATGGAAAATTTATTTGGAAAAGAAGTAACTAAATTAGTTCAAGGAGTTACTAAATTATCTAAAATTCACTTTTCAACTGAAAATGAATATTTAATTGACTATTATAAAAAGATTATTGTTGGTATTAGTGAAGATGTTAGAGTTATTATTATAAAACTTGCTGATCGTTTACATAATATGAGAACTTTATGGGCACTTCCTGAAGCTAAACAAAAAGTTAAAGCAAAAGAGTCACTAGAAATTTTAGCGCCTATTGCACACCACTTAGGTATTCATAAAATAAAAAGTGAATTAGAAGATTTATCACTTCGTTATTTAAAACCTAGTGTTTTTTATGATATTGCAGAAAAGCTAAATAAAACAAAATTAGAACGTGATAAAACCGTTTATGAAATGATGAATGAAGTAACAGCCTTATTAACGGAACATAATATTGTTCATGAAATTAAAGGTCGCTCTAAAAGTATTTATAGTATTTATAATAAATTAAATAAAGGTAAAAAATTTAGTGATATTTACGATTTATTAGCTTTACGTATTTTGGTTAATACAGAGCAAGAATGTTACTTAGCTTTAGGTGTTATTCATTCTAAATTTAGACCTTTACCACGTCGATTTAAAGATTATATTGCAATGCCTAAGCCTAATATGTATCAATCTTTACATACTACTGTTTTTGGTTTAGATGGTTATTTATTTGAAATTCAAATTAGAACACATGAAATGGATGAAGTGGCAGAAAATGGTATTGCTTCACATTGGGCATATAAAGAAAATCGTGACGCAAAGGCAAATATGCAATCAACAACAGAACAAAAATTACAATTTTTTAAATCAATTATGGATTTAAATAATGATAAAATGAGTAATGAAGACTTTGTTCATAGTGTAAAAGATGAAGTTTTAAATAATAATATTTATGTATTTACACCAAAAGGTGATGTAATAGAATTACCTAAAGGAGCAACTCCTATTGATTTTGCTTATAAAATTCATACTAAAGTAGGCGAAACAACAGTCGGAGCTATTGTAAATAATAATATTGTTCCACTTAATTATAAATTAAAAAATAATGATATCGTAAAAATTAATACTAATAAAAATGCATCACCTTCGAAAGAATGGTTAAATATTGTTAAAGCTACTCAAACAAAAAATAAAATTAAAAGTTATTTTTCAAAAAATGATCGTGAGCTTTATATAGAAAAAGGAAAATATCAATTAGAAAAAGAATTAAGGAAAAGAAAATTTAGTTTCTCTGAATTTTTTAATGAAGAAAATACAAAAAAAATATTTGATACTCTTAAAGTTAATAGTATTGAAGAAATATATTTAGGAATAGGAAATGGAAAAAATTCAGCTAATTCTGTTGCTAATATTATTGATAAAATTAAAGAAGTTATTCCTCCAAAAATTGCTACTATTCAAAAAGAAGTAGAAAGTAAATTAGATACTGATTTGATTGTATCTGGAATAGATAAAGTTAAAGTAAATTTAGCTAATTGTTGTAATCCAGTTTTTGGAGATGATATTATTGGATTTATTACTAGAGGAAATGGAATTAGTGTTCATAGAGCAAATTGTCATAATGTTGCTTTATTAGAGGATAGAATAGTAAATGTTTGTTGGAATGAAAATTCTTCAAATGATAAAAAGTATTTAGCATCATTAGTTATATATACAACCCAAATAGAAAATAAAATGGCAGATATTGTTCAAAAAACATCAATGATTAATATTAATATAGATAGTATTAAAATTATTGGTAAGGATAATGGATTAATTTACTCTATTGATATTTTTGTTAGAGATTTAGAGCATCTAAATAAATTACTATTAGAATATAATAAACTATCATATGTAGAAAAAGTAGAAAGGCTAATGCGATGAGAGTTTTAATACAAAGAAGTAAAAATTCTTATGTAAAAGTAAAAAATAAAATTATAGGAAAAATAGATGAAGGTTTTGTTATATTTGTAGGCTTTAAAGTAAATGATAATATAGAAGTAATTAATAAAATGATAGAAAAAATATTAAATCTAAGAATATTTAATGATAATAATAAATTAATGAATGAATCAATTTTAATGCAAAAGAAAAGTGTCTTATCAATATCACAATTTACTTTATATGCAGATACAAAAAAAGGTAATAGACCAAGTTATAAAGAAGCTCTAAATTATCAAGATGCTCAAAAACTATATAATTATTTTAATGAAAAATTAAGTAAATACGTTAATGTAGAAACAGGAATATTTGGAGAAGATATGGAAGTTCATATAATAAATGATGGACCAGTTACAATATTTTTAGAAAGGTGAGATAAGTTAGATTATGTTTTCAAATAAAATAAATTATAAATTAATAAATTTAACTGCTTTTATGTTACTTTTATATATTGGATTTTCTAATATTGAAGTATGGTTAGATGTTTTATCTGTAACTTGTTCTATTTTGTTACCATTTTTAATAGCTTTTGCATTTGCTTATGCATTATCACCAATATTAACGTATCTAAGACATAAAGGTTTAAAAAAAGGCTTAGGAGTGTCATTAATAGCTATTACAGTTGTTTTATTAGTAGTAATACTATTTATGGTAACTTTGCCGTTAGTCTATGATCAATTACTAGTACTTTCTAAAAATATAGTAGAAATTTCAAAAGATATTGCTAGTCATTTTCATATTAATTTAGGAAATTATGATATAAAAATTACAGATTATTTAAATACAGTAGTAAAAGATTTAGGTAATTTATTAAGTCAAGGTACAATTACAATTGTAAATAGATCATTTAATTTCTTAGGTAAATTAATTGTAGGATTTATTGCTTGGATTTATTTTTTAGCTGATATGGATAATATTAGAAAAAAATTTAAAATTATTTCAAAATCAATTTCAAACAAATTTTTTAATTATGTTAAGTGTTTAGATGATGAAATTGGAAATTATATTAAAGGTTTATCCATCTTTATGATTATTCAATTTATTGAGTATTGTTTCTTATTTTGGTTAGTTGGACATCCAAACTGGTTAATTTTAGGTATCTTAGCTTGTGTTACAACTATTATTCCTTATTTTGGAGGTTTAATAACTAACATTATTGGAATTATTACAGCTTGTGTAGTATCAACTCCAGTATTGATTGGAACAATTATTATCTGTATTGTTTTTCCTCAATTGGATGGCTATGTAATATCTCCTAGAATATATGGAAAAACAAATAATATAAATCCATTAATAACAATTATGGCAGTTTCAATAGGAGGAAGTTTAGGTGGTTTATTAGGAATCGTAATTGCATTACCAGTTTATCTATTAATTCGTGCTACTTATCATTTTTATTACGAAGACTTTGAAAAAAGTGTTAAAAATATCAAAAAGAATATATAAAAAGTTACACTCTAGTGTAATTTTTTCTTGCAAAATCATAAACGGGGGGGGGTATAATAATCTTAGATAAATAAAATAGGTGAGTGATCTAGGATGAAAGAAAGAATAAAAATAATAGTAGCTTTTATATTAGGTTTAGTATTAGCAGGAACAACAGTATACGCAGCAACTATACTATCAAGTATAAATGTAGGATATAGTAATGAAAGTTCAAAGCTAGTAGCAGATAATGTTCAAGAAGCGATAGATGAAGTATATGATAAAAGTTTTAATAAAGAACTAATAACAGCCTATGAATATAGCGAACAAGATCCAAAATGTATAAATGGCGAAGAAAAGACATGTGTAAAAACAGATTGCTACAAAAAAGGAAAAACATGTAAACAAGGAACAGTTATAAAATATTATGTAAATGATAGTGAGTTTCATTATTTCTATGTATTAAGAGATGATGGCACTAAGATAACAATGCAACAAAGAGAAAACACAATAAGAAATATAGCATGGCATACAGGAGAAAATAATAATAAGAATGGTCCAGATACAATATTACCACAATTAGAAGCAGCAACCTCTACCTGGGTAAATGTAAATGTACTAGAGTATATACCAGGAGTAACAACATTATATGAAAATGCTTACACAGGTTGTACATATACAGCAAGCAAAGATTCTGATTATAAAATAAGATGCGAAAAAAATACCTATACAAATTCAGTATTAGGAACAAGAAAAGCACGAGCCAGAATGATAACAGCATTAGAAGCATCATCAACGGGATGTTTAGTATGGAAAGATGGAGCTAAAGATAGTAACGTTATCCCACCAAGCATAGATGCATATAACGATGGTTCCTGTCCAGACTGGATGCATAACTATTTATATCAATCTAAAAATGGTGGAGGAAGTTATAATAATAATACAGTAAACGAGAATGGAGAATATGACTATTATTATTGGACCATGTCGGCTTACTCTGATAGTGCTACTACTACATGGTGTGTTGGCAGTGGAGGTACATTAGGAAACCGTGACACTATTACTACTCTCTATGGTGCGCGAGCAGTCGTAGAAATAACCAAGCCATAAATTGCACTTCGGTGTAATTTTTACTTGCAAAATTGTAAACGGGGGGGGGTATAATAATCTTAGATAAATAAAAATAGGTGATCTAGGATGATAAAGAGAAATTATAAATTAATAGTAGGAATAATAATAGGATTTTTAATAGCAGGAACAACAGTATATGCCGCAACCATAATATCAAGTATAAATGTAGGTTATAGTAATGAAAGTTCAAAGCTAGTAGCAGATAATGTTCAAGATGCCATAGATGAAGTATATGATAAAAGTTTTAATAAAGAACTAATAACAGCCTATGAATATAATGAGGAAGGATCAAATAAATGTATAAATGGTGAAGAAAAGACCTGTGTAAAAACAGATTGCTACAAAAAAGGAAAAACATGTAAACAAGGAACAGTTATCAAATATTATGTCAAAGAAAATGAATATCATTATTTTTATGTATTACATGATAATGGAACAACCATAACAATGCAACAAAGAGAAAATACAATAAGGAATATAGCATGGCATACAGGAGAAAATAATAATAAGAATGGTCCAGATACAATATTACCACAATTAGAAGCAGCAACCTCTACCTGGGTAAATGTAAATGTTATAGCGTATACACCAGGAGTAACAACATTATATGAAAATGCTTATACAGGTTGTACATATACTAAAAGTGAAACTTCTGATTATAAAATAAGGTGTGAAGAAAATAAATATACAAGTACAGTCTTAGGAACAAGAAAAGCAAGAGCCAGAATGATAACAGCCCTTGAGGCAGCAAGTACTGGTTGTCTAGTATTCAAAAATGACGCTACTGATAGTAGAGTTATTTCTCCAGGAATAAATGCAAATAATCAAGGCTCATGTCCAGATTGGATGCATAATTACTTATATCAATCTAAAAGTTTTGGTGGTAGTTATAATGATGACACAGTAAACGAAAATGGAATATATGAATATGATTACTGGACCATGTCGGCTCCTCTAGGGAGTACTGCACATGCGTGGGATGTATCCCGCGATGGTACCTTGGGCGACCTAGACGCTACTACTGCTGTTCGTGGTGCACGAGCAGTCGTAGAAATAACCAAGCCATAAATTGCACTTCGGTGTAATTTTTTCTTGCAAAAATACAAACGGGGGGGGGTATAATAATCTTAGATAAATAAAAATAGGTGATCTAAGATGATAAAGAAAAATTATAAATTAATAGTAGGAATAATAATAGGAGCAATATTAACAGGAACAACAGTATATGCAGCAACCATAATTTCAAGTATAAATGTTGGATATAGTAATGAAAGCTCAAAGCTAGTAGCAGATAATGTTCAAGATGCAATAGATGAAACATATAAAAAATTAGATTCATATAAAGAGTATATCGTTAATGATAATCCTAATCGTAATATAATTAAAGCTTATAAATATAATGAAGATGAAGAATCTTCGACATATTGTATAACAGGTGAAGAAAAAAGTTGTTTTATAACGAGTTGTTATGATAATTATGCTAAAGATAGTTGTCCTGCTGGTACGATAATAGAATATAAAGTCAATGAAAATAATACGTTTAAATTTTATGTAATGTTTGATAAGGGAAAAACGCTATTATTACAAAGTCAGAATGATACAATAAATAGTGTTGCTTGGTATAGTGAAAAAGTAGATAATAGAAATGGTCCATTAACTTTATTAGAAGCACTAGAAAAAGAAACTTCCACATGGGTGAACGTAAATTCTCAAACATATGAAATGGGAAAGACAATATTTGCTTTAAATTCTGTTTACACTGGGTGTTCTTTATCTTTAAATTGTGATATTAACGTATATGCTTTGGATTCTAGGACTGCATATGCAAGAGTAATAACAGTCCAAGAAGCTTTAGCTTTAGGATGTAAACAATATGAAGAAACTTGCCCAAATTGGATGTTCAATAATGTATCATTGAATAAAGGATATTGGACTATGTCAGCTAGAAGTACTTGGTATGATAATGCTATTACAATATACTATGGTAGAATTGTTAGTAATGATCCAAATTCTAGCGTTGGAAAAATGATAAGAATGAGAAATACTGATTATCTTCTTGGTGCGCGTGCCGTCGTCGAAATAAATAAGTAATTATTTAAAAAATGCCATGAAGATAAATCCTATTATAAAAGATATAATAGTTGATTTTTTATATTTATATTCTAATGAATTAGGTAATAGTTCAAATAAAGAAATATAAACCATAATACCAGTTGTTAATGCAAGAATAATTCCAATAAAATAATTATTAATGTATCGATATAGGAATAAATAAGTTAATATTGCTCCTAATACTTCAGAAAATCCTGATATCATAGTATAATAAAATACTTTCTTTTTACTTTTTGTCGAATAATAAATTGGTACGCTAATAGATATCCCTTCAGGGATATTATGAAACATAATTGATAAAGCAAGAGTAATTCCCAGTGAAATATTTGCTGTAGTGGTACTAAAAGTTAAAATTCCTTCAGGAATATTATGAATAATTAAAGCCAAGGTATTAATAATACCAATCTTATAAAGTTTATTATTTAGTTTTTGAAAAGATTTATCTAAAAAACTAGAAATAAGTATTCCTACTAAAACAAATATTATCATAAGGATAATTGTAGGAATTATTTTTAATTTTGTAATTAATAATTCAAAACTTTCTGGTATTAAAGAAAATAATGAAACTGATGCCATAACACCAGAAGCAAAAGAAAGACATATACAAATTAATTTATTTGTATCTTTAAATTTGATATAAATTGGAATCATCCCAAGTAATGTAGATAATCCTGCAATTGTTGTTACTAAAAATGCAAATGTAATATTATTCATACTAAAATATATTCTTATTATTGTAAAAAAATGTATTATGTGGTATTTTATAAAGAAGTGAAAGAAGGAATATTATGAATAAAAATAATTATGATATTATTATGGAACAACAGATTTCTAATATTTCTAAAACTACTCCAACATTACTTCTTCACGCTTGTTGTGCTCCATGTTCATCAGCTGTAATTGAACGTTTAGCAAGTATTTTTAAAATTACAATTTTTTATTATAATCCTAATATATCTGATTTTGATGAATATAAAAAAAGATTAAATGAACTAGAAAAATTTATTAATGAATTTAAAACGAAATATAAAATAAAAATATTAGTAGGAAATTATAATCCTAATGATTTTTTTGCAATAAGTAAAGGATTAGAAAAAGAACCTGAACGTGGTAAAAGATGTTATCAATGTTATTTACTTCGAATGAAAGAAACAGCTAAAATTGCAGATCAATATAATTTTGATTATTTTGCAACTACTTTATCATTAAGTCCTTATAAAAATAGTGATTGGATAAATGAAATCGGTAAAGATTTAGATGAAAAATATCATACAACATATTTGTATTCTGATTTTAAAAAGAAAAATGGTTATAAAAGAAGTATTGAATTATCAAAATTATATAATTTGTATAGACAAAATTATTGCGGATGTATTTTTTCAAAAAAACAATAATTAATTTTAGATAAGGTAGGTTGGTTAAATTATGGAATTATTTTCTAAGAATTATGATACTTTGAATGAAGAAATAAAAAAATTACTTGAAGAATTTAATCATCATCATAATTATCAAGAAACTAGTTATATTTTTCTTTTACTTTATACCATGATTTTTTTTAATAATTATAATGAAAAAGAAAAAATAAATTATACACATAAACTTAGTAAAAATTATCATCACTTTCAAAATAAACTTGAATCACAAAACAAAAGACAAAAATATTTTCTTAAAGATTTTATTAATAATAAAGAATTTTATCAAAAATTTTTATACTTATTCCTTGATAATGAAAAAGAAATTTATATGCCTGCAGATGATTATTTATATGATGATAATTTTCTTACAGAAACAGATATGTATGAAATAGCAATTGATTTTTTAAAAAATTATCATCCAACTGCTATAAATTTATTTAATGAGTTGATTTCTAATAAAAGGTTATATTTATTAGATAAAGATAATCAATATGATTGCCAAGGAATATCAATTTATAATTTTTTATATAAATCTTATTTTGTTTTTATAGCTAATGATAATGATATAAATTCATTAATATCTATTATGCATGAATTAGGACATATTATTGATGATATTAATATTCCTATAAATACACCTAATAAAGAAATATATGATTATCATTTTAAATCTACTTATATTGAAGTAATATCATCTATGTATGAAAAAGAATTTATTGATTTTTTAATCAAAGAAAATATTAATCCAAAAGTAGCAAGCTTATATTTAACTAATTATTATCAAACTATGTATGATGATTTTGAATGTTTGAATTTACTTAGTTATTTACCTAATTCTTTATTGCAAAATGAGAAATATAAGACTAAAGATAAATTTAAAATTACGGAAGCATTATTAGAAAATCCAGATATTTATTTTGAACAGAGTGAATTTTTAAATCCAAATATTTTGGATTTAAAAACACATTTAAATTATGGTTATGGTAAATTTTTTGCGACATATTTTTCAAGTTTAAGAAAAGAATCTTATTCTGATTTTCAATCGCAGTTTAGTAAATTTTTAACATTAAGATTAAAAAATTTAGATTCAGATATTTTTAAAAATCTTGGTACTACAATGGATTTAGCTATTAGTCAGGTTGAATCAGAAATTAATCAGTCATCTACAAAAATTAAAATTAAAAGTAAGCAAAATTAAAAGAATAATAATTATTGTGAATTTTAAAAAAATAGGTTATAATTAAATTATCTTCATGTAGGAATAGTAAATTTTATTTTTAGTAAAGAGAAAATGTGGTTGGTGAAAACATTGTAAAATTAAAATTGAAGACACTTACAATAAAATGAAGCGGATAACTACGTTAAAGGTATAATAAGTAAAAATTAAGGTGGCACCACGATATTATTCGTCCTTATGTTGGTGTGACCTTTTTTTGATATAAGGAGGAAATAAAATGATTACAAAACCAAAAGGATGTAAAGATATTTATGGAATGGATGCAAAAGTTTGGAAATATATTGAGAGAATAATTGATTCTTTTATGGAAAAATATAATTATGGATATCTTCGAACACCTATATTTGAATCTAGTGAATTATATCATCGTGGAGTAGGTGAATCTAGTGATATTGTTACAAAAGAAACATATGATTTTTTAGATCGAGGTAAAAGAAATATGACTTTACGTCCAGAAGGAACAGCAGGTGTTGTTAGAAGTTATATTGAAAATAAAATGTATGGAGATAGTAATCCTGTAAAACTTTATTATAATGGAACAATGTATCGTTATGAAAGACCACAAGCTGGTAGAGAAAGAGAACTTACTCAATTTGGGGCAGAAGTATTAGGTAGTGATGATCCAATTATTGATGCTGAAATTATATCTTTAGCATATCAAATTTTTACAACGCTAGGATTAAAAAATATTACAGTGCATATTAATTCACTTGGCGATCAAGATTCTAGATCGAAATATCGTGATGCTTTAGTTCGCTATATTGCACCACATATTAATGATTTTTGTGATGATTGTAAAATACGTATTTCTAAAAATCCACTTAGAATTTTAGATTGTAAAATAGATTCAAAAAATGAAATCTTTAAAAATGTTCCTAAAATAACTGATTATTTGAATGATGAGAGTAAAGCTCGTTTTGAAAAAGTTAAAGAATATTTAGATATCTTGAAGGTTCCATATATAGTTGATTCTAAAATTGTAAGAGGACTTGATTATTATAATCATACTGTCTTTGAATTTATGATAGATATTGAACAATTAGGTAATCAAAATGTAATTGGTGCTGGAGGAAGATATAATGGTTTATGTGAGCAACTTGGTGGACCATCAACTCCAGGAATTGGTTTTGCTTCCGGAATTGACCGTATTTTAGTAGCAATGGAACAACAAAAAGTAGATATAAATATTAAAGATGAAATAGATTTATTTTTAATGTATGTTAACGAAGAAGAAAAAAAATATGCTATCTACTTAGCCCAAGAATTAAGATTAAATGGCTTTTGTGTAGATACTGAATATACTTCGCGTAGTTTAAAAGGACAGTTTAAACAAGCTGATAGAATGAATGCAAAATTTACTGCTGTTTTAAATAGTGAAGATTTAGATAATAATGAAATTAAAATAAAAAATAATAAGACTAAAGAAGAAGAAATAATTTCTTTAGATGCTTTAATTTTCTACCTTGATGAAAAATTAGAAAACGAAGATGAAATTTTAAATTATGATTTTGAAGATTGTGAATGTTCTACAGAAGAATGTCATTGTCATAACAATCATGAGGAAGATTAATATGCAAGAAAATGAAGATATTAAACAAATAGCTAAAATCGTTGTAGCTAAATCGAAGCATTCATTTTTATCAAAAGAAGATATAATTAAAAATTTTTATGATTATGGTTTTTTAGTAAATGAAAATACTATGATAGGCTATACTTCATATTTAGAATATGATGAAACTAAAGCTAGTGGACTTATATCATTTAATAAAGATGTATCTTTAAAAGTTCAAAAAAATATATTATTAATAAATTTTGCTGCTTTTATTTTAAGTGATACGAAACAGCTTCATATGTATTATAATGATATTGAACAAAAAAGTAAGATGAAACGTTTTGCAAGATATTTAATAGATTATTCAGTTGAAAAAGAATTTGCTGTTGAAGATCAAGAAATTATAAAAACAACAAAGGAAGGAAGTAGAAAAAAATGAAAAAAATAAATATTGATCAATTGAACCAATATTACAATCAAGAAGTTGAGATTTGTGGCTTTGTTGATAATATTAGAAATCTCCAGTGGGTACAATTTATTATTATAAGAGATCGTAGTGGCAAAGTCCAAGTAACTATAGAAAAATCAGAAGAAAAAAATAAAGAACTAGTAGAATTAGTTGATAAATTAACTTTAGAAAGTACTGTAAAAATAAAAGGAATTGTCATGGAATCACCTAAAGTTAAATTAAATGGTATGGAGATTATTCCATCTAATATAGAAATAACTTCAAAAAGTGAAATAGAGTTACCATTTAATTATAAAAATCCAGAAAGTGCTAATATTGATACTAAAATGGATTATCGTTTTATTGATTTAAGAAGTGAAAAAAATACTGCTATATTTCAAATTCAATCATTTTTAGTTAAATCAATGAGAGATTTTCTATATAATAATAATTTTATTGAAATTCATACTCCAAAATTAATTGCAACTGCATCTGAATCTGGTTCTGAAGTTTTTGAGGTAAAATATTTTAATGATAAAGCATATCTAGCTCAATCGCCTCAATTTTATAAGCAAATGGCAATTGCTAGTGGTTTTGAAAAAGTATTTGAAGTAGCACCAGCTTTTCGTGCAGAAAATTCAAATACTAATCGTCATACTACTGAATTTACATCTTTTGATTTAGAGTTTTGTGATATTGATTCATATGAAGATGTAATGCAATTAGAAGAACAATTACTTGAATATTCACTTAAAGAGATAAAAAACAAATATGGAGAAAAAATTAAATCTATATTTGGGGTTGATATAGTAGTTCCTAAAGTTCCATTTCCTAGAATTAAATTACAGGATTTATATCAAGAACTATCAAAAAGATATAATTATGAAATTCCAACAGATGATATTGGTGATATGAATGCTGAAGCAGAAAAGTTAACAACAAAATTTGCTATGGAAGAATATGGTAGTGAATTTATTTTTGTAACTGATTTTTCAAAAACAAAACGAGCTTTTTATCATATGAGAAAAGATGATATACCACAAGGTTATGATTTAATATGGAGAGGAATGGAAATTACAACAGGTGCTCAAAGAGAACACCGTTATGATATTTTAAAAAATCAAGCTCAAGAAAAAGGATTAGGAAAAGATGTAAAATTTTATTTAGAATTTTTTAAATATGGTTGTCCTCCTCATGGGGGATTTGCTCTAGGTGTAGATAGATTAACTATGTTGCTTTTAGGACTTCCAAATTTAAAAGAAACTATGTTTTTATTTAGAGGACCAAATCGATTAAATCCATAAGGAGGAAAAAGTATGAATAAAAATAATGAAGCTATTACGCCTCGTAATGTTGACTTTGCAAAATGGTACACAGATATTGTTCGTGCAGCTCATCTTGCTGATTATTCTTCAGTAAAAGGATGTATTGTTATTGAACCAAATGGTTATGCAATATGGGAAAAAATGCAACAAATTCTTGATCAAGAATTTAAAAAGACAGGGCATATGAATTGTCAAATGCCATTATTAATTCCTGAAAATTTATTACAAAAGGAAACTGATTTAATAAATGGTTTTGCCCCAGAAGTTGCTTGGGTAACGGAAGGTGGACAGAAAAAATTAGAAGATAAATTATGTATTAGACCTACTAGTGAAACTTTATTCTGTGATTATTATGCAACACATATTAAATCATATCGTGATTTACCTAAATTATATAATCAGTGGTGCAATGTATTAAGATGGGAAAAAGAAACTAGACCATTTTTACGTAGTCGAGAATTTTTATGGCAAGAAGGTCATACGGCTCATGCAACAGAAATAGAGGCTAAAAAAGAAACTAATCAAATGATGGAAATATATCATTGGTTTCATAATGAAATTTTAGCAATACCTTCTATTCGAGGAATAAAGACTGAAAAAGAAAAATTTTCAGGAGCTGAATATACTTTAACTAATGAGGCTTTAATGTATAATGGAGTTGCACTACAATCAGGAACATCTCATTATTTTGGACAAAAATTTTCTAAAGCTTATCAAGTTAAATTTACAAATAAAGATAATGAAGAAGAATATGTATATCAAACTTCATGGGGAACAACAACTAGAATGATTGGGGGATTAATTATGGTACATAGTGATGACTATGGCTTAGTTCTTCCACCTAAAATTGCTCCAAAGCAAGTTGTTATAATTCCAATTGGGGATGATAGTGAAGTTAAGAATATTGCTGAATCTTATCAACAACAATTGCAAAATAATGAAATTAGTGCATACATTGATAATTCTAATAAATCACCAGGTTATAAATTTGCAGAAGCAGAAGTTAATGGTATTCCTATTCGAATTGAAATTGGCAAACGAGATTTAGAAAATAATATTATTACTATTGTAAGACGAGATACAAGAAAAAAATCGACAATAAATATAGATATTAATATTGTAAATTATATTAGTAATTTATTAGAAATTATTCAAAAAGATATGTATGAAAAAGCAAAATCTCGTCGTGATGAATTGACATTTGAAGCACATAATATGAATGATATTAAAAAAATTCTTGAAACACAACCAGGATTTATTCATGCTATGTGGTGTGGTGATGCTAGATGCGAAGAAAAAATTAAAGAAATTCAAGGTTGTAAATCAAGATGCATTCTAGAAAATGAGAAAAAAATTGATAATTGCTGCGTATGTTGTGGTAAAGAGGCAAAATATCATGTTGTTTGGGGGATTCAATATTAAGGAATCAAACGATTCTTTTTTTCTTTTATTTATGACATTTACAATTTTTTTTGCATAGTTTATAATGATAATGAAAGAAGTGATAAGATGAAATATTATTGCATTGGAATAAAAGGAACAGGAATGTCAACACTTGCTCAAATCTTATCAGATTTAGGAAATGAAGTTTCTGGTTATGATGATGCAAAAGATTTTAAGTTTACTCAAGTAGGTTTAGAAAAAAGGAATATTCCTATTTATTATGATCAAAATCACAAATTAGATCAAGGTATGATTGTAACATATTCAGTTGCATTTAATGAAAATCATAAAGAATTACTTCGTGCAAAAGAAAATGGATTAGTAATTAAAAAATATAATGAAATTGTTGGAGAAATTACAAAAATGTTTAATACAATTTGTGTTTCTGGAACTCATGGTAAAACAACGACAACTTCAATAATTCGTTGTATTTTAGAATCTACTCTTGGTTGTAATTATTTTATTGGTTCAGGTGATGGAAAAGTAACAAAAGATAATAAATACTTTGTAATTGAATCTGATGAATTTAATCGACATTTTTTATCATATCATCCAAAATATGCAATTATTACAAATATTGAAGCAGAACATTTAGAATGTTATCATGATATCGATGATATTCGTTGTACTTTTGAGGAATTTGTAAATAAAGCAACTGACTTTGTAATAGCATGTGGAGATAATTTGCAAGCAAGAAAAATAAATTATAAAACAAAAGTTTATTTTTATGGTTTTAATGATAATAACGATATAGTAATAAAAAAATTAAAGTTAGAAACAACTGGATCAAATTTTGATTTATATTTCGAAAATAAATTTTATGGTTCTTTTTATATTCCATTATATGGAAAACATATGGTATTAAATGCGACTGCTGCTATTATTTTGTGTAGAAAATTAGGAATAAATGAAACTAGTATAAGCAAAGCTTTAGAAAATTTTAAAAATGCAGAAAGGCGTTTTGCTGTAGAAAAAGTAAATGAAACAATCATTATTGATGATTATGCTCATCATCCTACTGAAATTAAGGTAACTTTAGAAGCAATCAAGCAAAAATATCCAAATAAAAAATTAACTGTAATTTTTAAACCAAATACTTATTCTAGAACAAAAGATTTTGCAAATGAATTTGGAATAGCTTTGGGAATTGCTGATAAGGTATTTTTAACTGAAATTGATTCTAATCGTGAAAAGCAAGAAGATTATCCTGAAGTTAATTCTAAATTAATTACTAGTAAAATAAAAGATAGTGAAATTATTGATGAGAATAATTTAGAGATAATAAAAGAGTATAAGGATTCAGTTATTTGTGTTATGAGTTGTGCTGATGTTTCACATATTTTAGAAAAACTAAGAGAAATTTTATAAAATTTTCTCTTTTTGTTTATACTAATACTGGTGATTTTAGTGAAAATATTAATAGTTGGCGCAGCATCAGGGATTGGTTTTGAAGTTGCTAGAGAATTAGCAAGAAAAAATCATAATGTTTATATCGGAGTTCATCATGAACAAGAAAAAATTACAACTTTAGAAAAGATAAAAAATGAAAATATAAAAATTAAAGTTTATAAAATTGATGTCAAAAATAAAAAAGATATTAAAATCATTAAATTTATCGATCCTGATTGTATTATGATTCATGCTGGAATAGGTAATGGTGGAACTATTCTTGATATGGATATAAATGTATTGAAAGAAAACTATGAAACAAATATTTTTGCAAATTTTGAATTATTACAAGAATTTTATCATTTAAAAATTTCAAACCAAGCACCGGGAAAAATTTTTATTACTTCATCAATAGCTGCATATTTACCTATCCCATTTTTAGGCTCTTATACCTCTAGTAAAGCAGCTATTTCTATGCTTTGCAAAACATTAAGATATGAATTAAAATATATAAACAAAAATATTTCAATTACCTTAATTGAACCAGGGGCATATCATACAGGTTTTAATCAAGTAATGATAGATAATAAAGATTTATTTCTTAATCATAATAGTAAGATTTATAAAAATAGTATTACTATTAATCGTTTGCAAAGAAATTTATTTCGTTTGATTGAAAAAGATAATACGTCTGATTTAGTTAAAAAAGTAGTAAAAGAAATGGAAAAAGTTAAGCCTAAGTTTCGTATTAGACGACCAATTATTCAATCAGTTTTTTTAAAATTATATCTTATTTTTTTCGGTTAAAATACAACTTATACAATATTAAGAATATTTCATAGGTAAAATAATTTTAATATAAAATTAAAAAAATATATTGTCAAAAATAAGTAAATATGATATTATTGTGTTGCTTACATTTTATGGCGAGATAGTTCAGTTGGCTAGAACGCGCGGTTCATACCCGCGAAGTCGTGAGTTCGAATCTCTCTCTCGCTACCAGGTTGATAGGAAACTCGGAAAAATACGAGTAAAAATAGAAAACGTACTTGATAAAAGTGCGTTTTTATGTTATTATGTATTTGTCAATGAAACTTGCATAAAATAAAAAAGGAACATTCAATATGCTAGTGTTGAGTGTTGCCAAAAGATTGGTTTCACCTAATTCAAAGCAGTTGAGTTAGGTGATTTTCTTTTTATATTAAAACCATAAATAGTAATAATACTAATAGGAAGATAAGAATTACTAAAGATAGAATAAAAAAAACATTCTTATTCATTATATCACTCCATTCTTTATGAAGTTTGGCAATCATCCAACTATTAAATGTTCTTGATGCAATGCTTTTATATTAAATTTTGACAATTTAGAAAACACACTTGCGCATATTTACAATCAAATAAAGTGTTTATAAGAAAGGATTATATTTATCTATGGAAAATGTTAAATTAGAGTATGAAAAAAACGATTATTTTAGAAAATGGATTATCGAAGAATGGAAACATCATAATACCGTTGATCCAATATATCAGTTAATTATTAAAAAGCCTGAACAATTAAGTTTTCAAAAAGAGGAAAAATATTATAAAATAGTCTATAACAATATAGTAGTTGGTTTTATAGGAATAAAGGAATATAAAAACGAAATATACTTATATAGATTTTATATTGAAAATCAATATAGAAACCAGGGAATAGGAACAAAAGCTTTGGAACATTTAATAGATATCGCAAAGTTTCAAAATAAAGATATATCTTTAGATGTAATGGTAAATAATAATTTAGCAAAAAAATTATATGAAAAATTGGGATTTAAAACACATTATACAAAAATGGTATTAAAAATAAATGATAATATTTATGAAAATATAGAATAAAAAGTTGTTGTCTTCCCCTTTAGGGTACAATAATGATTATTACTAGATTGTGTATCTAGTTTTTTTTATTTAATAGAAAATGATATAATATGTTTAGTGATAAAATAGTAATTTGTTAGTAAGATTATCAAGTTAAATTGATATAAGAATCTAAACGCAACTAAAAGTTGATAGTATAAAATTACTTTCGCATATATAATTTGCTTTGAAAAGGAGGTACTCTAAATGAAATTTGGAGATAATTTAAAAAAAATCAGAATTTTAAAAAAACTATCACAAGAAGCTTTAGCTGAAAAAGTAAATGTATCTAGACAATCTGTAAGTAAATGGGAAACTGGAGATGCATATCCAACAATGAATAATTTATTAGAATTATGTAAAATTTTTCATTGTAAAATCAATGATTTAGTAAATGATAGTATTATTGATATTGATTTGCTTGGAAAGGAAGTTAAAACTAAAGTTATAAGTTTAAAAAAAGAAGAACAAAAGAAAATGAAAGTTCTAAGTAAAATAATTTCTGTAATATCTAAAATAGGAAGAATTTTTTGTTATATTGCTATTCCTTTTATTTGTTTAATTTTAATTTTTTCACCTTATTTTATTAATAAAGTTATAATAAAAGATAATAATTTAACTTTAAATTTGAGAGATCAAAATATCAATCTTTTAGAAAAAAATGACAAAGTAGTCTTAAAAGTTGGAGCTTTTGTTTTAGCGGATGCTGATAAAGAATTTTTAAATACTAAAGTAATATCTATATTTGAAAATATTAGTAAAGCTAAAATAATTGGTTATGTTGAAACAGGTTTTGCTGTTTTATTAGTAACGATTATTTTGACATCTATAATATTTAAGCATTTAGAAACTTTATTTGATAATATCAATAAAGGAGAAACACCATTTACTTTAGAAAATGTTATTTTAATAAAGAAAATTGCTTGGAAAATGATTGTAATAATTATAATGACTAATATTGGTGGTGGCGTATTTGAATTATTATTAAGTTCTGATTTAAATATAGAGTTTGAAACTTATGATTTGGTAGAGATATTATTCTTATTTAGTTTATCATATATATTTGAATATGGAAGATTGTTAGGACTAGAAACAAAAGGTCAAATGTATGGTGATAGCGATGAATAAAACAGAGTTTTTAAACGTAAATTTTTTATTTAATTTTCCTTTTTTTTACAAACGGTATTTTAATTCTACAAAACTGCAGGGAATATAAA
>CANRPE010000020.1 GCA_947632405.1 uncultured Bacilli bacterium
GCGGATGAGGAGAATCGAACTCCCGTAGTCAGCTTGGAAGGCTGAGGTTCTACCATTAAACTACATCCGCATATATAATATTAATCGAACAATAGCCCGACTAATTAAGTAGACAATATCAATTATACTTTAATTTCAAATTTTGTCAACAGTTTTATGTGGATTTTTTATTTTTTTTCTTATATAATGAAAATAGGATGTGATGATATGATATTAGCTAGTGATTTTGATGATACACTATTTGTATCTAATATTAATATTATTAACAAAAATATTGAAAGTATTAAGAAATTTAGAAATCTTGGTAACAAATTCGTTATTATCACAGGTAGGGGAAATAGTATTTATCAATATATAAATCAATATAAAATTCCATATGATTACTTAATATGTGAGAATGGATCTATGATATATGATCACAATAACAAAGTAATTAGTAGTACTTTTTTAGATCAAAAAGATATTGAAAAAATAGTTTCTATAATAAAAAGAGACCATTTAAATTATATATTTGATACAGGAAAAGAATATATTAAAAAAATAGATTCTAATCAAAATTTAGTTGCTATTTTTCTTGATAAAAAGACAATTAGTGATTCTCCTAAGCTATTAGAAGAAATTTTAGAAAAAACAAATACTTATAGTTATATTAGTACTAATTGGATTAATATAGTTAATAAAAATATTAATAAAAAGCTAGCTTTAAAAAAGTTAGATGAGTTATTAAATCATAAATATAAAATTTATACAATAGGTGATGCTATTAATGATATTGATATGATTACAACTTATAATGGCGCAGTAATGAAAAAACATGAAAAGGAACTAGATGCACTTAAAAATAAAAATTATGAAACTTTATCTGATTATATAGAAGAATTAATTTAGTTTTAAAATTCATAAGATTAATTAGGTGAAATTATGACAGATTTTGTTTTAGATTTAATTAATCAATATGGATATTTTGGTATGTTTTTAGGAATGGTATTAGAAGCTGTTATCATTATTATTCCTAGTGAAGCAATTTTAGCAACAGGTGGTATTTTAGCATCTAAAAAAATATTTTCTTTTTGTGGAGTTTTTTTAGTAGGTTTATTAGGAAGTGTTTTTTGTGCACTTGTTATTTACTCCATGGGCTATTTTGGAGGAAAGCCATTTATCAAAAAGTATGGAAAATATTTTTTTATGAAAGAAGGAGATATAGAAAAATCTGATTGTTGGTTTAATAAATATGGTTTATATGCTGCTTTAATTGGTAGAAATATTCCAATTATTAGAACTTTAATTTCCTTACCGATTGGTATTATGAGACTATCATTTTTTAAATTTCTTATTTATACAATAATAGGCTCTATTCCATGGACTTTTATCTTTATATACGTTGGATATGTCTTAGGTTCTAATTGGATTATTGTTGATCAATATGTCTCTAAACTAAAATTACCAATAAAAGTATTATTAATAATATTAATAGTTAGTTATTTTTATAAAAAAATAAAAAGTATTAAACAAAAAAAGACAATAAAAATCAAAATATAAATATATAATTATAATCATATAAATAAAGATAATAAATATAATTATATTGGTAAGGAGAAAATATGAATAAAAAAAGATTATTAGTTATTTTATGTCTTGCAATTTTACTTATAGGTTGTATTTTAGGAATTAAAGCATTTGATAAAGAAAAACCTTCCAAGACTTCTCAGAAAAAAGAAAAAAGTTTAGAAGCGACAGTTTTATCATATGAAAATAAAAAATTAAAAGTTCAAGATAAAAATCATATTATTTATACTTTTAATAATGTAGATATGGATTTTTATATTGGTTCAAATATTGTAATTGAATATAGTGGAATATTAAATAAAAATAAAGAATTACAAGAAAGTAAGGTATTAAATTATACGACTCCAACAATTTTAACAGATGAAAATGATATTCCAATAGATTTTCAAGATAATGGAATTTTTAAAGATTATTATAAATTAGCACATGATAAATTATTGACAATGTCGTTGGATGAAAAAATTGCTCAACTTTTATTAGTAAGATATCCAGATGAAAATCAACAAGAAATTCTAAAAAAATATCAGTTTGGTGGTTATCTCTTTTTTGCAAAAGATTTTAAAGATAAAACAAAAGAAGAAGTACAAAATATGATGAATATATTGCAAGAAGTATCTAAAATACCGATTTTAACAGCAGTCGATGAAGAAGGAGGTACTGTTGTTAGGGTAAGTAGTAATAAAAAACTTCGCAGTGAAGCTTTCAAATCTCCAAAACAATTATATGATGAAGGAGGTTTAGAGGCAATAAAAGCAGATACTATCGAAAAAAGTCAATTATTAAAAAGTTTAGGAATTAATCTTAATTTGGCACCAGTAGTAGATGTATCAACTAATCCTGATGATTATATGTATTCTAGATCTTTAGGTCAAAATACAGAAATTACTTCTCAATATGCTAAAACTGTAATAGAAGCAAGTAAAAATACAGGAGTTTCTTATACTTTAAAACATTTCCCAGGTTATGGAAATAATAAAGATACTCATGAAGAAAGTAATATAGATAATAGAACATATGAAGATATTGAGAAAAATGATTTACCACCATTTAAATCAGGAATAAATTCTTTAGCAGAGGCAGTTTTAGTTTCACATAATATTGTAAATAGTATTGATAAAGATAATCCTGCATCTTTATCTGCAAGTGTTCATAATTTATTAAGAAACGAATTAGGATTTACAGGAATTATTATGACAGATGATTTAGATATGGGAGCTGTCAAATCGATAGATAATGCTACAGTTAAAGCACTACTAGCAGGAAATGATTTAGTTATTACAACTGATTATGAATCAAGTTTTAAATCTATCAAAGAGGCTATTACTAATAATATGTTAAGTGAAGAATTAATTAATAAATTGGCTTTTAGAGTAATTGCTTGGAAATATTATAAAGGATTATTATTTGAACTTCATAAATAAAAATACTACTAGTATTTTTTTTTCTTTTATGATATAATCATTGACGTTATAAGGAAGTGTTTATATGAAAAAAAGAAATGTCGCAATTATTGCTCACGTTGACCATGGAAAAACAACATTAGTAGATGGAATTTTAAAACATTCCGGAATGTTTCGTGAAAATGAAGATACAAGTAATATTTCTATGGATTCTAATGATTTGGAAAAAGAACGTGGAATTACAATTTTAGCAAAGACTACAGCTCTTGATTATAAGGATACGAGAATAAATATTTTAGATACTCCAGGTCATGCCGATTTTGGTGGGGAAGTAGAACGTATCATGAACATGGTAGATGGAGTATTGTTAGTTGTTGATGCATATGAAGGAGCTATGCCTCAAACTAGATTTGTCTTAAAAAAAGCATTTGAAGCAGGAGCAAAACCAATTGTTGTAATTAATAAAGTAGATAAACCAAGTGCAAGATGTTCAAAAGTATTAGATGAAATTTTAGATTTATTTATTGAGTTAGGTGCTGATGATGAACAATTAGATTTTAAAGTTATTTATGCAAGTGCCTTAAATGGAACATGTTCATTTAACGATGACTTATCTACTCAAACTGAAGGTTTCTCAGAAATATTGGATACAATTTTAGAAGAAATACCAGAACCAACTGGAGATAAAGATAAAGCCTTACAATTTCAACCAGCTTTGTTAGATTATAATGAATTTGTAGGAAGAATTGGAATTGGACGTATTCATAATGGAAAAATAAAAACAGGTGAAATGGTTACATGTTGTCGATTAGATGGTACAACTAAACAATTTAGAATTCAAAAATTATTTGGATTTTATGGTTATAAAAGAATTGAAATTGAAGAAGCTGAAGCTGGAGATATAGTTGCAATCGCAGGACTTAGTGATATTTCAGTAGGTGAAACTGTTTGTAATCCTTCTGATATTTTACCACTACCAATTTTGCATATAGATGAACCAACTCTCCAAATGACTTTTGGTGCCAATTCATCTCCTTTTGTTGGTCGTGATGGAAAAATTGTTACTGCTCGTAAAATAGAAGAACGTTTAAATCGTGAATGTCAAAAAGATGTTAGTTTACGTGTAGAACAATCAACAAATGAATCTTTCCTTGTTTCAGGACGCGGTGAACTTCATTTAGGAATATTAATAGAAAATATGAGGAGAGAGGGTTTTGAATTAGAAGTTTCAAAGCCTACAGTTATTATTAAAGAAATTGATGGGCAAAAAATGGAACCATATGAAGAATTACAAATTGAAGTACCAGAAGACTGTGTTGGTAGTGTTATTGAACAACTTGGTCTTCGTGGCGCAAAAATGGAAAATATGATTAATTTTGAAAATCAAGTTCGTTTAAATTATACAATTCCATCTAGAGGATTGATTGGTTTTTCAACTGATTTTATGACTCTTACTAAAGGTTATGGAATTATGAATCATACATTTAAGGAATATGCATCATGTGAGGCTATTGATATTGGAGAAAGAAAACTAGGTGTGTTAGTTTCTGTTGATACAGGTACTTCTACTGCATATTCTATTGGCAATTTAGAAGATCGAGGAGTTATGTTTATTGAACCTGGCACTGAAGTATATGAAGGAATGGTTGTTGGAGAATGTAATCGTGATAATGATTTAGCAGTTAATGTAACAAAGGGTAAAAATTTAACAAATATTCGAGCTGCTGGTTCTGATCATACCGTTGTATTAAAAAGACCTCGACCAATTTCACTTGAATATGCTTTAGATTATATTAATTCAGATGAATTGGTAGAAGTTACTCCTAACTTTATTCGTATTAGAAAAAGAATTTTAAATACAGAATTACGTAAAAAGTTTGATTCACGAAAAGAAAAATAGATTATTTACTATTTTTCTTTTTTTATTGTAATTTTTTGGTATAATATAGATAGAATAAAAGGGAAGGTAATATGAAAAAGAATAGATTAAATCAAAAAAACAAAGAACTACTTAGCTTAGGTAATCTTCATGAAGAAATAGAACAAAAAAGTAAGCACAAAAAAATTGTACTTATTCCTATTTCTTTGTTTTTCTGTGGCTTATGTTTAATCTTAGTTGGTGTTTTTTACAATGATATAAGAAATTTTTTAAATATTAACTTTGATAAAAAAACAAATGTAACTAAGAAACAACTTGATGATAAAAATACTATATTAACTTGTACATATGAAAAAGATAAAAAAACATTAGGTTTAAGTCAAAAAACAACTATTCAATATAACTTTTATGATAATTTATTAAAGCAAGTTAAAACAACAGTAACAATGACTATCATTTCAAATAGTTATGATATTGGTAGCAGAAATATTAAGGTTTATTATCAAAGGTATGAAAAAGTTCTTCCTCAAAAAATAGAAGGTTTAAAAGTAACAACTACATATCAAAATGATGTTTTAAAAAATGTTGTAAATGCTGATTTAAAAGTTCTTGATATTACTAAAATTCCTAAAAATGATTATATTAAAGTTACTAATCAAAAAGATCAAACATATCGTGATATTAAAGAGCAAGAGGGAAAAGCTGGACATATATGTAAAACTTTATAGAAAATATATAAATTTATAATAAAGAAAAAGGATTGTCATCTCTAAATTATAGATTGCAATCCTTTTATTAACAGTCAATTTTAAAATTAGATTTATATTTATGCAGCTTTTTTTTCACTTTTAAGTTGAGTTCTTTTTTCTCTAGCAGACATTCTTCGTTTATTTCCATTTTCATCTCTAACAATTTGTAAATTTACTTTTTGTTGTTTTTTTGTTTTATTTAAAGCATGAGATCTTAAATTTTTATGATTTGGTTTTTTTAACGATACGTTAGTTGCCATACTATCCCTCCTTTATCTATCGCGTCCTTGCTTTATAACTTTATCACATAATAAAAAGAAAGTCAAACAAAACCTATATATTTTAGTTTATTTATGTTAAAATAATAGCAAAAAGGGAGGAATTAGATATGTATATTCCATTGTATGTAAAAAGTAATTACTCATTACTTTCTAGTATGCTTAAAATTGATGATATTATTTCTTACTGCAAAGAAAATAAATTAGAATATGCAGCAATTAGCGATAACAATATGTTTGCTACTAGAGAATTTATTTTAAAATGTCAAGAACAAAATCTAAAACCTCTAATTTCACTTTCAATTTTATTAGATGATATTGAAGTTTGTCTTTTTGCTAAAAACTATAATGGTTACCAATCTTTAATGAAATTAACTACTATTCAAAGTTATCAAAAATTAACATTAGAAGATTTAGAAAAATTTAAAGTTGGCTTAATTTTCGTTTTACCATATGAATATAGAGATAGTTACTCTCTATTAAAATCTATGACAGAAGAAGTTTATTTAGGATATAAAAATAAAAAAGAAGAAGTTGAAGCAAAAAAAATAACTGATTTAGTTTTGTTTTTTCGGAAATGTTTATATCTTAAAAAATCTGATGAAAAGTATTTACAATATTTATATTTAATTCGTGATGGAAAAACAATGCTTGATGATATTTCATATGATATTAATAATCATGAATTAGACTGTGAAAATATCTTAGCGCTTTCTACACGTGAAGGTTTAGCTGCTACTTTTACTTTTGCTTCACAATGTAATATTATTTTTCCTAAAAGTAAGTTACTATTACCAAAATATAAAGATACTAAAAATATGAGTTCAGAAAAGTATTTATTTGAACTTTCAAAAGTTGGTCTTGCACGCCGCTTAAATGGTGAAATACCTAAGAACTATCAGGAAAGACTTAGTTATGAATTAAAAATTATTAGCTCTATGGGATTTCCTAATTATTTTTTAGTTGTATATGACTTTATTCGTTTTGCTAAGAAAAATGATATTTTAGTAGGACCAGGGAGAGGAAGTGCTGCAGGTAGTTTAGTTTCTTATGCTTTAGGAATTACTGATATTGATCCGTTAAAATATAACTTGTTATTTGAACGTTTTTTAAATCCTGAACGAAAAACAATGCCAGATATTGATACTGACTTTCCAGATGACAAACGACAGGAAGTTATTGATTATGTTATTTCAAAATATGGTAAAAAGAATGTAGCAGGAATTGTAACTTTTGGTACTCTTGGAGTAAAACAAGTAATTAGAGATGTTTCTAGAGTTTTAAATATTCCTATTTATAAAGTAGATGCTTTATCTAAATTTATTCCTAATATGTCTCATGAAAAATTAGAAGATTTCTATCATAATAATATTAGTTTTAAAACACGAATAGATAGTGATCAAGAATTAAAAAAAATGTATGAAATAGCAATTAAATTAGAAGGATTTCCTAGACATACTTCTTCTCATGCAGCAGGAATAATCATGAGTGAAATAGATTTAGATGAAGTAATTCCTTTAACATATAATGATGGTAGTTTTTTAAGTAGCTATTCTATGGAATATTTAGAAGATTTAGGACTTTTAAAAATGGATTTTCTAGGTTTAAAAAATTTAACACTTATTTATAATATCATTAAAGATATTAAGAAAAATCATGGTATAGAAATAGAATTTTCTAAAATTCCTTTAGATGATAAAGAAGCCTTAAATATATTTACAGAAGCAAATACTTGTGGAATCTTTCAATTTGAATCTTCTGGTATGAAAGCTTTTCTAAAAAAATTAAAACCAAAAACATTAGAAGATATCTTTGCTGCAATAGCGCTTTTTAGACCAGGGCCTGCTGAAAATATTGATACATATATTAGACGAAAAAATAATGAAGAAAAAATTACTTATCCAGATTCTTGCTTAGAAAATATTTTAAAAAATACATATGGAATTATAATTTATCAAGAACAAATTATTCAAGTAGCTAGTGTATTTGCAGGTTATTCTTTAGGTGAAGCTGATATTTTAAGACGAGCAATGAGTAAGAAAAAAATAGATTTATTAAAAAATGAAGAAGAAAAATTTATTGAAAAAAGTCTTGCTCAAGGACGTAATAAAGATACTGCTCAAAAAGTATTTTCATTGATTTGTAAATTTGCTAGCTTTGGCTTTAATCGTTCTCATTCTGTGGCATATTCTTTAATTGCATATAAAATGGCTTATTTAAAAGTTCACTATAAAAATGAATTTTTTGCTAATTTACTTACAAATGTAATAGGTAGTGAGTATAAAACAAAAGAATATATTTTGGAAGCTAGAAAAAATCAACTTATTATTGAAAAACCAGATATAAATTTAAGTACTGATAAATATATTGTTCATGATGGTAAAATTATTTATCCATTTTCTAATATTAAGCAAGTTGGAATAGTAGCGTCTAAAGCTATATTAAAAGCTAGAGAAAGTGGAAAATTTACAGATATTTATGATTGTTTAAGTCGTTTATTAATTGCTAATACTTCAAAAAAAGTAATTGAAAGTTTAATTTATGCTGATTGCTTTAGAAGTTTTTCATATAATAAAAATACACTTATTAAAAATTTAGATAGTTTATTTAATTATGCAGAACTTACTAAAGATTTAGATCCATCTCTAGTAATAAAACCTGAAATTGATGAATTCAATGAATTTTTAAAAGAAGATTTATTAGAACAAGAGAAAAATATCTTTGGTTTTTATTTAATTAATCATCCCACAACTAGTTATTATGCACAGAATCAATTATGTAGTGGTCTTAATAATTTAAAACAATTTTTTAATAAAGAAATTACTACAATAATTTTAGTAGAAAAAGTAAAAGTAATTCAAACCAAAAAAGGAGATAAAATGGCTTTTATTACAGGTAGTGATGAAACAAATATGGTTGATTTTACTTTATTTCCTAAAGTATATGAAAAATATTCTAACTTATCTAGAGGAGATATTTTAAAAGTAAAAGGTATTGTTGAAAAAAGATATGATGAATGGCAAATTATTGTTAATGATTTAGAAAAATTAAATGGTGATGAAAAATGAAAAAAGAAAAAATATATCAAATTTGTGTAGTATCATTTATGATAGATCAATTTTTGAAATTTCTAATTACTTATTATTTAAAAGTTGAATCTAGTATCACTCTTATTCCACATTTTTTTAAAATTTATTACTTGCAAAATAAAGGCGCTGCATTTTCTTCTTTTCAAGGTAAAAAATATTTATTAATACTTTTTAGTTTAATTATATTTTTTGCTTTAGCAAGGCACATTAGAAAAAATAAAATAACTAAAAAAGTCGAAATTTGGTCACTTGGTCTTATCATGGGTGGCTTAGTTGGAAATTTAATTGATCGTCTTTTATATGGTTATGTAATTGATTATTTATCTTTTACATTCTTTGGTTACTCTTTTGCTGTTTTTAATATGGCAGATGTCTTTATTGTTAGTGGAGTTATTCTATTATGGTTTGAAATTATAAAACAAGAAATAGGTGAAAAAAGAAAAGTTTAGAGGTGAGAAGAAATGATTGATTTTTCAACAGAAGCAAATTTACGAATTGATAAATATTTAACAGAAAAGTTAGATTTATCTCGTAGTAAAGTTCAAAGATTAATAGAAGAAGGAAAAATTTTAGTAAATGATAAAAAAGTATCATCTAATTATAAAGTAAAATTAGATGATAAAATTGAAATTAATCAAAATGATTTAGATTTTTCTATTTCTATTGAAAAAGAAAATATTGATTTAGATATTGTGTATGAAGATAAGTATTTGTTAATTATTAATAAAAAAAGTGGAATGGTAACACATCCTGCTCCTGGAAATTATTCTAAAACTTTAGTAAATGCTTTACTTTATCGCTTTGATTTAACAGGTGATAATATAAGACCAGGGATTGTCCATAGATTAGATAAAGATACTAGTGGTTTAATGGTAGTTGCTAAAGATGAAAAAACACATGACTTATTAGCCAAAATGATTCAAGATAAAGAAATTAAGCGTCATTATTTAGCTTTAGTAGAAGGAATTATTCCTCATGAAACAGGCACAATTGATGCTCCTATAGGTAGAGATATAAATAATAGACAAAAAATGGCTGTTACTGATAAAAATGGTAAAGATTCAATTACACATTTTAAAGTTTTACATCGCTATGATGATAAAACTTTAGTTGAATGTGTTCTAGAAACAGGTAGAACTCATCAAATAAGAGTTCATATGGCCTATATTGGTCATCCTATTGTAAATGATCCTCTCTATAATAAGAAGAAAAGTGATTCTTTTGGTCAGATGCTACATTCTAAAAGTATTGAATTTATTCATCCAATTACTAAAGAAAGAATTTATTATGAAGTTGATCCTCCAAAAGAATTTTTAAACAAATTACCTAGCATTTAATAAATAAATAGTTAAACTTAAAATAGTAGCAAATAAGCTTAAAAGTACATAAGGATTTAAATACTTAGTACTTTTTTCATCTAAATTAGTTGTTTCTTCATATAAGAATAAAGTTGATATAAAAGTTCCAAGACAAGAAATAAATCCTAAAAATGTATTTTCTAAAGAAAAGAAAACAAGTGTAAAAGATTGATTAAAAAGATAATTTATTATTAGAATTTTAAAATATCTTTTTAAATCTTCTAAACGATAATTTGTAATAATTTTATAAATACTTAGTGCTATAAAAATATAAGTAATTGTCCAAGCTATTCCATAAAAAGCATCGGGTGGGGTAAAAAATGGTAAATTTAAAGAATGATAAAATTCAATATTAAATGGAAATAATGTAGCTAAAAACCAAGGAATTAAACATAAAATATAAGTAAGTATTTTTTTAATATCAATCACCTCTTTTCATATTTTATGATTTGTTATATAATAATATTAATGTTTTTTTGGAGGAATGTTATGGAACAAGGTATTAATATTGAGCTAGATGATAAAAATGTTATTGTAATGAAATTACTTCATTACTTTATTACTGAGAAAAACTATAATCCAATTATTTTACAGGGAATTGAAAATGAAATTTGGCTAGAAAATATGGATGAAGATTATAAAATAGTACGTATTGTTTCTAATTATATACATAATGATGAACAATTTAAATTTGATATATTTAAAACTAAAAGAATTGTAAAAAAGATTCAGAAAAAGACTTTTTCTTTTCATATGAATACTCTTAGTTTTTTTCTAGACTTAGGGGATAATGTTAATTTAGTTTCTAGTAAAGAATTAGAATGTATAAAAGTTGAAGATGAAACTGATATAAAAAAGAGTAATTTAATAAAAGGACTTTTTCCTGATTTAACAAAAAAATTAAAATTTAGTGAAGAAGGAGTTCAACTTTTTATTAAAATTACAAATGATATTAATAAACATAATAGAGTAGATGCTCAAAAAGTAGATGAAGTTTTTAAATTAAAATATCCAGTAGTTACTTATATTTTAATTTGTCTTAATATATTATTTTATATTGCACCTATTTTAACAAATACATATGAAAAAATATTAAGTTCATTTTGTATTTATCCTCTAGCGATTCGTTTAGGTCAATATTATCGATTATTAACAGGAACATTTTTACATGCAAATATTGTTCATTTATTGTTTAATTGCTATGCATTATATGTTATTGGAACTCAACTTGAGAGTTTCTTAGGAAAGTTTAAATATTTGATTGTCTATTTATTTAGTGCTATAACAGGATCACTTCTTTCCATGGCATTTTTGAAAAATGGTGTATCAATAGGAGCAAGTGGAGCAATTTTTGGTTTAATGGGATCATTAGTCTATTTTGGTTATCATTATCGTATTTATCTAGGAACAGCTTTAAAAAGCCAAATTATTCCTTTAATTGTATTTAATTTATTAATAGGTCTTACACTTAATAATGTAGATTTGGCAGCACATGTTGGAGGTTTAATAGGTGGTTATTTAATCACCATGGGTTTAGGTCTAAAATATAAAAGCAGTACTTTTGAGAAAGTTAATGGTTATATTATCTCAATTATTTACTTTATATTTTTAATTGCTATGGCTTTTATTTACTCAATAAAATAATATTTGTAATTGAAAAATAATAATGTTAAAATAGATATATACTAATGAGGTGATAATGTCTATGGATAGTACAAATTTATATCGAGTAGTAGATATTGATGTTTTAGAAGCAAAGAAGATATTAAATGAAGTGTATGCGGCATTAAAAGAAAGAGGATATAATCCAACTAATCAGCTAGTTGGCTATTTGATAAGTGGAGATCCTGGGTATATTTCTAGTTATAAAGACGCTAGAAAAAAAATTCAACAAATAGATCGTGCTAAAATTTTAGAATTATTATTAAATAATTTTCAAGGAAATAGTCAATGAAATATTTAGGTTTAGATTTAGGGTCTAGAACTCTTGGTATTGCTATTTCTGATATCACAAAGACAATTGCTACGTCCTATAAAGTCATTAGGCATCAAGAAGATTATACTTCTTTATTAGATGAAATTTCTAAAATAGTCGAAATAGAACATATCGAAAAAATAATTTTAGGATTTCCCAAAAATATGGATAATTCAATAGGACCAAAAGGTCAATTAAGCTTAGAATTTGCCAAAAAATTAGAAGCAAAATTAAATATAGAAGTTATTTTACAGGATGAGCGATTAACTACTAGGGAAGCTGAAAATGTATTAATTAGTAATAATACAAGTAGATCTAAAAGAAAAAAAGTAATTGATAAGTTAGCAGCTACTATTATTTTACAATCATTTTTAGATAAGGAGAAAAAAATATGAAAAATAATAAATTTACATTAATTGATGAAAACCAAAATGAAGTAGAGTATGATGTGTTATTTACTTTTGAAAGTGAAGAAACAAATAAAAATTACATTGTTTATACTGATCAAACAAAAGATGAAAATGGAAATATTAAAGTATATGCCTCTATATATGATCCAAATGATCCAAATTCTAAATTAGAAGCTATTGAAACAGATAAAGAATGGAAGGTTATTGAAACGATTCTTTCGACATTACAAGAAGAAATTAAGAAAAAACAAGAGCAAGGAAGTAAAGAGTAATCTCTTTTCTTTTTTTGGAGGCCAACTATGAAGAATTTAAAAATTAAAAAGAGAGTAAAAATCATTGCTTTTTGTTTACTTGGTTTAAGTATACTTTTAATTAGCTCATGTTTTCTTTTTTTATATTTATCTTCTCCTATTGACAAAAAGTCAGAAGCAGTAATTCAAATAAATATAAAACCCGGTTCATCAGTTTCTACGATTGCTAAAGAATTAAAGCAAAGAGATTTAATCAGAAGTGAATTTGTATTTAAACTAATAGCTAAATTTCATACTACTAAAACATTGAAAGCAACTGTTTATGATTTAACAAAAAATATGTCTACTGACAAAATTGTTACGATTTTAACAGAAGGTAATTCTTATAATCCAAATATTGTACGAATAACTTTTAATGAAGGAGAAACAGTTAAAAAATATGCACAAAAAATAGCTAAAAAAACTAATCATACTTATGATGAAGTTTTAGCAAAAATAGCTGATACAACTTATATTGATAGTCTTATTTCTAACTATTGGTTTTTAACTGATGAAATTAAAAATGAAAATATATATATTTCTTTAGAAGGTTATTTAAGTCCTAATACTTATGAATTTAAAGATAAAAATGTTAGTATAGAAGATATTTTTAAAGTAATGCTTGATCAAACAGAAAATGAATTAGAAAAATATAGATCACAAATAGAAAGTTCTAGTTGGAGTGTTCATAATTATCTTACTTTAGCTTCGATGTTAGAATTAGAAGGAACTAACTTAAAAAATAGAAAAATGGTTGCAGGAATTTTTTATAATCGATTAAAAGTAGGAATGAATTTAGGTAGTGATGTTACTACTTACTATGCTTTTCAAGAAGAAATGAATAAAGATTTAACTATTCAACAATTTAATACAAGTAATCCATATAATACTAGAGCTAAAGATATGCAAGGTAAATTACCTGTAGGACCTATTTGTAATCCAAGTATTTCTTCAATAGATGCTAGTATTAATCCGACAAGTAATGACTATTTATTCTTTGTTGCTGATAAGCATGGAAAAATTTATTATACAAAAACTGAACAAGAACATTTAAATAAAGTAGCTGAAATAAAAGAAAAAGGTGACTGGATATGGTAGATACAATTTTAGATGAAATAAAACAAATTAAAAAGTATGCTAACGATGAAAATATTCCAATTATGCAAGATGATGGTATTTCATTTTTAACAACATTTATTATTAAAAATCAAATTAAAACAGTATTAGAAATAGGAACAGCTATTGGTTATTCAGCTATTGAAATGGCACTAACTTCGCCTAATTTAAAAATAGTTTCAATTGAACGAGATGAAAAAAGATATTTAGAAGCAGTTAAAAATATTAAAAAATTACATTTAGAAGATCGAATTACTTTAATATTTAAAGATGCCTTAGATGTTTCTTTAGAAGATAAGTTTGATTTAATTTTTATTGATGCTGCGAAAAGTCAAAGTATTCATTTCTTTGAACAATTTCAAAAAAATTTAAATGAAAATGGTTATATTATTACTGATAATTTAAATTTTCATGGTTATACTTTAAAAAAAGAAGAAGAAATTAAAAGTAAAAACTTAAGAGCTTTAGTAAGAAAAATTAAAGAATATAAAATATATTTAGAAGAAAATAAAGTATTTGAAACTAAATTTTATGATATTGGAGATGGAATATCTGTTAGTACTAAAAAAATAAATTCAGAAGAAAAACTTTAATTTAAAGTTTTTTTTTGATATACTAAAAATAATAAGAAGGGGATAATAATGACTGATAGTTTTAAATTAGAAAATCAATATCAAAAAAAATCAAGTAAAAAGAAAAAAACTAAAAAACGAAGCTTTATCTTTTTAGTTATAGTTTTTATTATAGTAGGCTTTATGTGTTATTATTTTATAAATAATAATTATGATACTAAAAAAAAGATTGATAGTAAGCCTTATATATATACAATAAAACAAGAATTAAATTCTTTTCAAGACAATATTTATGATGAAATTCCTACTATTAATTTAGTTGGTAAAAAATTTGATGAACTAAATACAGCTATTCTTAATAATTACAAAGAAGTTTCTGCTAAAGTAGAATATGATTATAACTATGAGTATAATCAAAGTAAAAATATTTTATCTTTAAAAATTACATATGCTTATTATCCCGATGAAGAATCAATCTATCCAATGCGTTATTTTGAAACTATTAATATTGATTTAAGAGATGGAAAAATATTAAGTGAAGATGAAATTTTACATAAATATCACTTAACTAAAGAAAAAGTTAATTTCTATTTAGAAGCTAAATTTAAAGAATTTTATGGAGATTTAGTAAAAAAAGGATATTATACAGAAAATCAATGTAATTATGATTGTTTCTTAAAAAATAGAGGTATTTCTAATAATTATTTAAATGGAACTAGTTATTATATTGAAAATAATTCACTTACTTTATTTAAATATTTTTACATATATTCTGATTATTTAGAAGAAAATTATTTTAAAGATGAAAATTACCAATTTATTATTAAAAAATAGTATGATATAATAGTTATAGTTATTTTAGTATTAGAAAGGGAAGAAGCATTATGAAGTATTTACTTGTAGCAGATACTACTTGCGTAGAAGATATTTCTACTTGTTGTAGTGATTTTGGATTAGCTACTTATTTACATGTTTTAAAACAAGTATTAAATATTATTCATTTAGTTGTGCCTATAATTTTAATTATTATGGCAACTATAGGTCTTATTAGATTAATGTTAAGTCCAGATGATCCACAAAAAAAATTAATGAAAAGTTTATTTAATAAATTTATTGCTGCAATTATAATTTTTATTCTTCCAACAGTTATTAATGTATTATTTAATTTATTTCCAGAAGGATTTGATATTTCTGGATGCTGGAATGCTTCTGAAGAAATTTATAATATAATTCAAGATACCGAAGAATATGAATCTGCTACTTCTAAAACTTTAGAAAAAGATTTGGATAAAGATTTAGACAAAGAACTTTTACCTAGTAAAAGTCAGAGTAATAAGAGCAATAAAGCTAGTGGTTCATCAAATAAGACAACAGGAGAGAAAATGGTTTTATATGCAAAACAGTTTCTAGGTAATCCATATGTTTAT
This sequence comes from uncultured Bacilli bacterium, assembly GCA_947632405.1. GTDB lineage: Bacteria > Bacillota_I > Bacilli_A > RF39 > UBA660 > UMGS995. The sequence continues at coordinate 16,110 of CANRPE010000020.1, forward strand.
GGAGGAACTAGTTTGACTAAAGGAACAGATTGCAGTGGTTTTACTATGAGAATATATGAAAAATTTAATATAAAACTTCCACGAACAGCAGCAGCTCAATCAACTTATTCAAAAGGGAAGAAAGTTTCTTCAATTTCCGAGGCTAAACCAGGAGATTTATTTTTTTATAAAAATGCCAATGGAGTAGTTAGTCATGTTACTATGTATGAAGGTAACAATAAAGTTATACATGCTTCTAATAGTAGAACTGGCATTATTGAGTCAGATGTTAATTATCGAAAAGTAGCAATTATTAAGCGCTTTATTTAAAAGAGTAGAATAACTCTTTTTTTCTTGATGATAAAAGTAGCTTTTTCTTTAATTTTATTGTATAATCATAAAAAAAAGAGGTGGAGTATGGAAATAATAGTAAAACCAGAACAAGAAATTTCTTCATATATTTCTTGTCAAATTAAAAATTTTTTATTACCTCTTAATAATTATTCTGTTGAATATAGTAAAACTTATACTTTAGCTGAAATAAAAGAAATTAGAAATAAATATCCTAAAATAAATATATTTGTTAGTATGAATAAAAACTTTATGAATGAAGAATTAGATACTATAAAACAAATTTTACTTGAATTAGATAAACTTAATCTTAGTGGTATTTTTTTCTATGACTTAGCTTTATTAAAATTAAAAAAAGATTTAAATTTATCAATAGAATTAGTTTGGAGTCAAACTCATATGGTTACTAATTATCGAACATGTAACTATTATTATGATATGAAAGTAAAATATGCATACTTATCTAAAGAAATTACAAAAGAAGAAATAATTGAGATTAGTAAGAATTCAAAAATAAAATTAATTGTCGAATTAATATCAAAACCATCAATTGCTTTTTCAAAGAGAAAATTAGTATCTCATTATTATGAAAATTTAAAATTACCAAAACAACAACTATTATCAATTTTTGAACGAATTAGTAATACTAATTTACTTGCTGTTGAAAATAATGATGGTGTATTTTTTCTAAAAAATAAAATATTAAATGGCTGTTTTATTTTAGATGATTTATTAAAAACAAATATTGATTATATTTTGTTAAAAGAAGATTTTATTCAACATGATATGTTTTTGCAAATAACTAAACAAATAAATTTTTATCTTAATAATTATACTAAAATGTCAAAAAAAGATAAAAATAATTGGTTAGAAAAACAAAAAGAATTATTAGGTGAAGATACAGGCTTTTTTTATCAAAAAACGATTTATAGGGTGAAAAAATGATGGATAAAGTAGAATTATTAGCTCCTGCTGGAGATTTAGAACGTTTAAAAATTAATTTATTATATGGTGCAGATGCAGTATATTTTGGTGGAGAAAAATTTGGAATGCGTGCTAATGCAACAAACTTTTCTAAAGAAGAAATCAAACAAGCTTGTAATTTTGCTCATAAATTGCAAAAAAAAGTGTATCTAACATTAAATATAGTATTTCATAATGAAGAAATAGAGCCTGTTTATGATTACATGAAAGAAGTAGTTGCTTTTGGAATTGATGCTTTTATTGTAAGTGATCCTTCTTTAATTCCATATATTAAAGAAAATTTTCCTCAAGTAGAAGTTCATTTATCTACTCAAAATTCTACAACTAATTATGAAACTGTTTTATTTTTTAAAGACCAAGGAGTCGATAGAATAGTTTTAGCTAGGGAATTAAATAAAAAGCAAATCAAGGAAATTATTGATAAAACAAAAATTGATATTGAAGTATTTATTCATGGTGCAATGTGCACTTGTATGTCAGGACGTTGTGCTTTATCTAATTATATTACAAATCGTGATGCCAATCGTGGAGGCTGTAGTCAAGTTTGTCGTTTTAATTTCCAAACAAAGTCTAATCAAGATTTTACAATGGCAACAAAAGATTTAAATATGGCTGAATATATAAAAGATTTAATTGAAATTGGTGTTAAAAGCTTAAAAATAGAAGGAAGAATGCGTTCTATCTACTATTTAGCAACAGTTGTTGGGGCTTATCGAAAAATAATTGATGCTTATTATGATAAATCTCTAACCGATGAATTTTTAAAGCAACAAAAACAAATTTTATCACGCGTTGCTAATCGTGAAACATCAACACATTATTTTAATAAAGAAGCAAATTATAAAGATCAATATTATACAGGGCGAGTAGAAATATCTAATCAAGACTACTTAGGTCAAGTAATTTCTTATGAAAATAAACTTTTAAAATTCTATGAAAGAAATTATTTTAAAGTAGGAGATACAGTAGAATTATTTACTCCTAAAAAAGAATCTATTATTTTTACAGTAGAAAAACTATATGATGAAAATAAAAATAAAGTAGAAGTAGCAAGGCATCCTGATAATATTTATTATTTATTTTTAGATACTGATATTTTAATTGAAGAATATTCAATGCTTAGATTAATTCAATCATAAAAGAGGTGCTTTAAATGAAATATTATAAAGTAAATTTATATAGATATACAAAATATAGAAAAGTAGAGGCTATTGAAAAAATAATTGTGAGAAATGGGATTTTTCATGCTGCTGAAATTATAACTAATCTAAATTTAAGAATTTTGCCAAATAAACAACAAATGGATGGTTTAGAAACTCAACAATGGTTAAAAAAATATGGTCAATTTCTATTTTTATTAGAAGAAGATTTTTCAAATAAAAATATTGTATTAAGTAATGAAATTAATTTTTATTTAGATCATTTTCAATTAGAAAAATCAAAGTTAAATGATATTATTTTGGCAAATCAAAAAGAAAAAGCCTTAAAAAAAAGATTAAAAAAAGAAAGTAGATGACATGAATGAGACAAATAGAAATAGCTAGAGAAAATTTTTTAAAAAAAGAAGAACATTTAAGTGAATTTGCAACAAAAGATAAAGATGCATTAAGGTATAAAGCTCATCAAGATGATTTTAGAACAGCATATTTTAGAGATATTGATCGAATTATTCATTCGCTTAGCTATACACGCTATTCACATAAAACACAAGTTTATTCGTTTAAAGAAAATGATCATATTTCAAAAAGAATGGTGCATGTTCAATTAGTTTCTAAAATCGCTCGAACAATAGGAAGGGCATTAAAATTAAATGAAGATTTAATTGAAGCCATTGCTTTAAGTCATGATTTAGGACATACACCATTAGGCCATGCTGGAGAAGCAATGTTAAATGAAATATCAAAAGATGAATTAAATGAATATTTTGCGCATAATATTCAAGGAGTCAGAGAATGCATGTTTGTAGAAAATAATGGAGAGGGGCATAATCTGACTATTCAAACTTTAGATGGAATTATGTGTCATAATGGAGAAATGCTTTCTTCAGTTTATAAGCCAATGAAAAAAGATCAAAATGAATTTTTAAGAGAATATTATGAAAGCTATCAAGATTTAGAAAAATCAAAAAAATATGCTCCAATGACTCTAGAAGGTTGTATTGTTAGAATCTCAGATATTATTGGTTATATTGGTCGAGATATCGAAGATGCTATTAATTTAGGTTTATTTAAAAGAAGTGATTTACCTGAAAAAATAACTAATGTTTTAGGAAATACCAATAAAGATATTATTAATACTATTATTTTAGATATTATCGAAGAAAGTATGAATAAACCATATATTAAAATGAGTGATAAAGTATATAAAGCTTTATTTGCATTAAAAAAATTTAACTATGAAAATATTTATTCTAAATCAATGCCAAAAAAAGATTATAATTATTATAAAAAAGGAATGAGATTAATTTATGATCAATATTTAAAAGATATAAAAGAAGAAAATAAAGATAGTATTATTTATCAAATATTTTTAAATGATCAAAATAAAGAATATTTACAAAATACTAGTGATAAAAGACAAGTCATTGACTTTATTAGTGGTATGACTGATGAATTATTTTTACATGAAATTTCACAATATTTAAAAAATTAATTGTAATTTTATGAAAAATATGATATAATATGCGAACTCAGTTGAAAAAAACACTGAAATTGACAAATAATTAAATTTATGTTATTATTTTAGACAGTTATTATTAGAGGTGATAATTTATGGCAAATAATAAAACAGTTTATTTGACACAAGAAGGTTTAGATGAATTAAAAAAGGAATTAGACAATTTAATAAATGTTAAAAGACCTGAAAATATTCAAGCAATAAAAGAAGCAAGATCTCTAGGAGATTTATCTGAAAATGCAGATTATGATGCAGCACGTAATGAACAAGCTGCAATTGAAGGTAGAATTAAAACTATTGAGAAAATGTTAGAGAATGTTTCTATTATTACTAAAACAGCAACTGATAAAGTTGCTTTAGGAACAACAGTTTCTATTAAATATGTAGATGATGATGAAGAAGACGAAGATGAATATAAAATTGTCGGAAGTCAAGAAGCAGATCCATTTGAAAGCAAAATTTCAAATGAATCACCAATAGCTAAAGCTTTACTTGATCATAAAGTTGGAGATGTTGTAACTGTAGATAGTCCAAATGGTTCATATCAAGTAGAAATTATCGAAATAAAGTAAGAGTATTATGTAAAATGCTCTTTTTTATTTCTTCATAAAAAAATGTTGTTTTCCATAAAAATATAAGTTATAATATAACGTGTTGGAGGTATAATATGGCAAAGGAAAAAGATACAAAAAAGAAAAATGTACATGAAGTAACAATTAAAATTGAAAATGAAACTTGGAAAGAGGCTCTAGATAAAGCATTTAAAGAAAAAGTAAAAGATGCTAAAGTAGATGGTTTTAGAAAAGGAAAAGTTCCAAGAGATATTTATGAAAAACATTTTGGAAAGGAATCTTTATGGTTAGATGCTGCTGATAAAGTATTACAAGAAGCTTATACAAAAGCAATAGAAGAATCTAAATTAATTCCAGTAGTACAACCAGATGTAAATTTAAAAAATATTAGCGATGATCTAGTAGAATTTGTATTTAAAATTATTACAAAACCAGAAGTAAATGTAAAAAAATATAAAGGATTAAAAATAAAACCAGAAGAAGTAAAAGTAACTAAAGACGAAATAGAACATGAACTTTCACATGTATTAGAAAAATATACAGAACTAGTAACAAAAGAAGGAAAAGTAGAGTCTGGAGATATTGCTATTATCGATTTTGAAGGCTTTAAAGACGGTGTTGCTTTCGATGGTGGTAAAGGTGAAAATTATTCTCTAGAAATAGGTTCTAATACATTTATTCCAGGTTTTGAAGATCAAGTAATTGGTATGAAAGTTGGTGAAGAAAAAGATCTTAATCTTACTTTCCCAGAAGATTACGGTGTCAAAGATTTAAAAGGAGCAGCTGTTGTTTTTAAAGTAAAAGTTAATGAAATTAAGACAAAACAAACAAGAGAATTAGATGAAGATTTCTTTGAAGATTTAGGATTAGAAGGAGTAGATTCTAAAGAAAAATTAGAAAAAGAAATTGAAAAAAATATTAAAGTTCAAAAAGAAGTAGATGCTGAAAATAAATATATAGATAAGATTTTAGAAGAAGTTTCTAAAAATGTCGAAGTAGATATTCCAGAAGAAATGGTAACAGAAGAAGTAGATCGTTTAAAAAATCGTTTTGAAGAACAAATGAAAATGCAAGGAATTAGTCTAGATTTATATTATCAATTTACTAAATCTACTGAAGAAGACTTAAAAAATCAATTAGAAAAAGAAGCATATTCTAATGTATTATATCGTTTAATGTTAGAAGAAATAATGACATTAGAAAAAATAGAAGTAAGTGATGAAGAAGCTTCAAAAGAAGCAGAATCTTTGGCAGAAAAATACAAAGTACCTAAAGATGAATTTTTAGCTAACTTTGGTGGCATTGAGATGATTAAATATGATCTAGAAATGCGTAAGACAATTGAGTTATTAAAAGAATTAAATAAGTAAGAAAATAACTTCATTTGAAGTTGTTTTTTTTGAAATTTTACTTGTATTTTTTTTAAAATAATTTATAATAAAAAGCAGTATTGTTTTAGGAGGTGAAACCTTATATGGAAAAACTTGGAGTAATACTTGTACCTGATATGGTTTTATTTCCTAATAGTGAAATTCGTATAGAATTTGATAATATTCAAGACCAATCAATTATTTCTATTCTTGAAGAAAATTCTGATCAATTAATGCTAATTGTAAATCCATTAATCGATGATTTTCAAAATATTACATCATTACCTAATGTAGGAGTAGTTGGAAAAATAAAATTAAAAATGGATGTTCCAAATAATAAAACAAGAATTGTTATATCTGGTCTAAAAAGAGTTTTTATAGAAGAATATATCAATAATAATGATACATATGAAGCTATTATTGAAGATATTCCACTTATTAATAATCAAGAAGAAGAAACTTATATTAGAATATTAGCTAAATCAATTGAAAAATATATTAATTCAGTTCCTTATATGAGTAATGCTATTTTATCAAAATTATCAACAATAGAATCATTAAATGAATTATGTGATTTAATTGGAACTTTTTTACCATTTTCTTATGATAAAAAGAAAAAATATATAATAGAAATTAATCCAATTATTAGAGCTAAAACAATAATTAAAGATATGAATGAAGATATCAAATTACTAGAGTTAGAAAAACAAATAGAGGAACAAGTTGAAAAAGAAATAAGTGAAAGTCAAAAAGAATTTTATTTAAGAGAAAAAATACGTGCAATTCAAAAAGAATTAGGTGATGTTAATACAAAAGATGATGAAGTTGCTGATTTAAAATATCGTTTATCTAAATTAAAATGTAATCAAAAAATAAAAGATAGAATAAAAAAAGAAATTAGTAGATATGAAAGTACAAATTCAAATTCCCCTGAACTAGGAACAATTAGGGATTATCTTGATTGGATGCTTAATCTACCTTGGAATAAATACACTAAAGATATTGAAGATTTAAATAAAGTAAAACACACTTTAGATTTATCTCATTATGGCCTTGATGATGTTAAATTAAGAATATTAGAATATTTAGCAGTAAAACAAAATACGCAAAACTTGCGTAGTCCAATTCTATGTTTAGTAGGACCTCCAGGTGTTGGTAAAACTTCACTTGCTTTATCAATTGCTAAAAGTATTAATCGTCATGTTGCAAAGATAAGTGTTGGTGGAATCAATGATGAAGCAGAAATCATTGGTCATCGTAGAACTTATGTTGGTGCAAATCCTGGTAGAATTATTCAAGGTATTAGAAAAGCAAATACAGCTAATCCTGTGTTTATTATTGATGAAATAGATAAAATGACAAAAGATATTAAAGGCGATCCTGCTAGTAGTTTATTAGAAGTATTAGATCCAGAACAAAACTCCAAATTTTCCGATCATTATATTGAGGAAGAATTTGATTTATCAAAAGTAATGTTTATTGCAACTGCAAACTATATAGATCAAATTCCATATGAGTTAAGAGACCGTTTAGAAATAATTCAACTTTCAAGTTATACAGAATTTGAAAAATTAGATATTGCTAAAAATTACTTAATTCCAAAAGCTTTAGAAGAACATGGTTTAACACAGTTACAAGTTCAATTTAGTGATGAAGCCATTTTACTTTTAATTAGAAATTATACTAAAGAAGCAGGAGTTCGTGAATTAGAAAGATTAATTGCTTCCTTACTCCGTAAAATTGTAAAAAAACTATTAACTGATTTTAATATTGTAGCATATCAAATTGATGAGAATAATATTCAAGAATTTCTTGGTAAGAAAAAATATAAATACTTTGACCAAGAAAATTACAAGCAAATAGGAGTAGTAAATGGAATGGCTTATACTGCTTTTGGTGGTGATATTTTACCTATTGAAGTAACTTATTATAAAGGTTCAGGAAAACTTATTTTAACAGGAAGTTTAGGTGAAGTAATGCAAGAATCTGCAAGAATAGCTTTATCTTATATTAAATCAAATTCACTTTATTTTAAAATAAATCCAAAAGTACTAGAAGAAAATGATATTCATATTCATGTACCAGAAGGAGCTGTTAATAAAGATGGACCTAGTGCGGGAATAACTTTAGCAACAGCATTAATTTCATTATTTACAAAAAAAGCAGTTGATAGTAATATTGCTATGACAGGTGAAATTACATTAAGGGGTAGAGTTTTAGAAATAGGAGGATTAAAAGAAAAAATAATTGGTGCCGCTCGAGCAGGAATTAAAAAAATTATTCTTCCTTTAGAAAATGAAAATGATTTAGATGAAATTCCTAAAGAAATAAAAGATAATTTAAATTTTATATTAGTATCTAATTATCAAGAAGTTTATAAATCCATATTTGAGGTGAATAAAAATGGATGAAAATGATATAGTTTTTGAAAAAACAAATATTTTATTACTGAAATCACTCTTAATATTAGAAAGTACTACAGAAATAGTAGATAAAATAAAAAATATTGATGATTTTATAGGATTTTTAGAAATAGTAGAAAGTACTTTCAATTTAGATAAAGATTTCTTTTTCCTAAAAAATTATATTATTAAAACACAATCAGTTCTTTCTTTAAGTAGTAATAAATTAAAAATAAAAGGAGAAGTTAGACAGCGTCAAAATAATAATATAATAAATTTAAATTCATTATATACAGAAAAAGATAAAAAAGACATAACTGAATTATTCTTAGGAGGAGAATATAGTATGAGAGAATTCATTCCGTATACAGATTCACTCTTATTTCAGTCTATGGCAAATGATTATACAATCATCAAAGAAATGCAATTAGAACTACATGATAGTCAAAATTTGACTCATTTGGAACCAAGACAATTTATGGCTAGTGCTTCATATTTTACATATATGATACCAGAATTATATATTATGTATCCAACTATTACTAAAATGACAAGAGATTATTTAGAATTAATACCTAAAAAAAATCCTAATCTTAAAAAATATGTAAAAAAAGTCCAAAAGAAATTAGCAACTTTTAAATAAAAGCATAATTTCTTTTTTTTTTCATATTATTAAATGAAAAGTGAGGAGATTAAGATGAAAAAAATAGTATCTTTTGAAAAAGAATTAGAATTTCCTAGTATGATAGGAGAAATAATTTCAATTTCTTTAGATCATACCATTGAATTTACAGATTCAACAACAGCAGAAGGAGAATTTATTGTCTTAGGAACATATAAAATGACAGAAGCATCCACATTAGTAGAAGATTTTAATTATCATATACCTGTAGAAATTAATTTGACAGAAAATTTAGATATTGATAGTTGTAAAATTTCTATTAGTGATTTTAATTATGAAATAGTAAATGATGATATATTAAAATGTAATATAGATTTATTATTAGAAGGAACAGAACAAATTATATTAGAAGAAGAAAAAAAATCTGAAGAACTTGTAAGAGAATGTGATGGTGATATACAAGACAACCAAAAAGAAGAAATCGAAACTTTAGAAATAGAAAATAATGAAATTTCTATGCCAGAAGCAGAGGAAATAATTATTAATTCTAATGAAACAATAGAAGAAAAGGAAAGTGATACAGTGGAAGAAAACTTAAATTCTAATATTAGTTCTTTGTTTCAAGCATTTGAAAATGCAGAAGAAACATTTACTACATATTCAGTTTATATCATGAGAAAAGAAGATACTTTAGAAAAAATAATAGATACCTACCATATTAGCCGTGAACAATTAAGTGAATACAATGATTTAAATAATCTAGAAATAGGTTCTAAAGTAATTATACCTAATTGTAATGAATAATTTAAAAAATATAACTTCTAAATATGATCTTAATATTAGGAAATATGAAGAAAAAAATCATATAAAAATAATAGATACTGATAAGGGAAAATTCGTATTAAAAAATAGAAATAAAGACAAAGATAAACTATATGAATATCTAAATAATAAAAACTTTGATTATCTTTTAAATAAAGATACTATAGAAGAATATGATATTTTTCCTTATATAGAAGAAGTAAAAATACCCAAAGAAGAAAAAGCAATTGATTTAGTCTATATTTTAAGTTTACTTCATAATAAAACTACTTTTTATCAAAAAGTAGTTTTAGATGATATAAAAAAACAATATGAAGAAATTACAGCTAAAATAGAATATTTAAATAAATATTATTTTGATTTACAAGATATTATAGAACAAAAAATATATATGAGTCCTGAAGAATATTTATTAATTAGAAATATGTCATTAATATATTCTTCTTTAGCTTTTTCAAAAGAAAAATTAGAAGAATGGTACCAATATAAATTAAAACAAAAAAAAGAAAGAATAGTTTTACTTCACAATAAACCAAGTCTTGAACATTTATTAATTGGTAATCAAAAACAACTAATTAGTTGGGATAATTATAAAAGAGATATACCAATTTATGATTTTTTATACTTTTATAAAAAAAATTATTTGGATGTAGAGATGCCAAGTTTATTTGACTTATATCAATCCAAATTCTTTTATACAATAGATGAATACTTATTATTTTTTGTTTTATTAACAATTCCAGAAAAAATAACTTTTACAAGACATCATTATGCAGATTGTCAAGAAGTTTACAAATTAGTTCAATATCTTTCAAAAACAAGAGATTTCGTTTTAAAAGAGAATGAAAAATACCAAGAAGAATACAAAAATGAATTCAAAGAATAATAAAATAGCATTTAATTTTGTAGTAATAAAAATTAAAATTAATGCTTGATAAAAAATTACAACTAAAAATATTAGAATTAAAGATAGGTAAAAAAGACTACCTTTTCTTTTTTGTTTACAATAATTACATCTACAGAATAAATTATGCTTTGGACCTTTAAAATTCATATATTTCACCTAGTATAATGTATGCATAATGAAAAGAATATGTAAACTATCAAAAATTTTTTCATAATTTAATTATTTTAATGTGTATAATAAAAGAAAGTATTAACTAATTAATAATTCAATTAGTAGTTTATAAAAAATAAAAGAAGAAAGGAATCAATTAATAATAAATTAATATTAGATTGATTATAAGTTATTATGAATAATAAAGGTTTTACTTTAACTGAATTAATTGTAACTATCGCATTAGTTTCAGTTATTATGGGAATATCATTACCAGCAATTACAAAATTACAAACAGAAAATAAAAAATTAGTATATGAAACATATGAAAAAGCCTTAAAAACAGGAGCAGAGTTATATGTTGATAAATTTAGTAGAGATTTATGGAAAAAAGAAGATAATGATACTTGTATTATTATTAGATATAGTGATTTAATTTGTGAAGATCTAATAAAAAAATACAATGGAGGAAAAGGAGAAACAGTAATAGATAGTACTTCAGATCCAGAATCAACTGCTGTATATGCTACTAAAAATGGAAGTAATATTACTTATCAAATTCAATTAAAAATAAAAAATAAGAGTAATCAAATTATATATAATAGTAAAAAAGCAAGAACAGGATGTAAGAATCCAATTTCTTATTTATGCAGTTAATTAATATATTGTTTCGTAAAAAAAAACATGCTATAATTTAGATGATAATAAAATTATTATCTTAAAAAATATAAAAAATTAAGATAAATTAGAAAGGAAGTAAATTATGGAATTAAAAGGAAGTAAAACAGAAGCTAATTTAATGGCAGCATTTGCTGGAGAAAGTCAAGCAAGAAATAAATATACTTACTATGCTAGTAAGGCAAAAAAGGATGGATATGAACAATTAGCTGCAATTTTTGAAGAAACTGCAAATAACGAAAAAGAACATGCTAAATTATGGTTTAAAGAATTACATGGAGGAGCAATCCCTTCAACTGAAGAAAATTTACAAGATGCAGCAGCAGGTGAAAATTATGAATGGACAGAAATGTATAAACAATTTGCTGAAACTGCAAAAGAAGAAGGATTTACTAGAATTGCTTATCTTTTTGAACAAGTAGGTAAAATTGAAAAAGAACATGAAGAAAGATATTTAAGACTTTTACAAAATATTAAAGATGATAGAGTATTTAAAAAAGATGGAAATAAAATTTGGGTATGTCGCAACTGTGGCTATGTTTATGAAGGAACAGAAGCTTTAGCAGTTTGTCCAGTTTGTGCTCATCCACAAAGTTTTATGGAAGTAAAAGCTGATAATTATATGTAATTACACTTCGGTGTAATTTTTTCTTGCAAAAATACAAACGGGGGGGGGTATAATAATTTTAGATAAATAAAAATAGGTGATCTAAGATGATAAAGAGAAATTATAAATTGATAGTAGGAATAATAATAGGAGCAATACTAACAGGAACAACAGTATATGCGGCAGCTATAATATCAAGTATAAATGTAGGATATAATAATGAAAGTTCCAAGTTAGTAGCAGATAATGTTCAAGCAGCCATAGATGAAGTGTATGATAAAAGTTTTAATAAAGACTTAATAACTGCTTATGAATATAGTGAACAAGATCCAAAATGTATAAATGGCGAAGAAAAGACGTGTGTAAAAACAGATTGTTATAAAAAAGGAAAAACATGTAAACAAGGAACAGTTATAAAGTACTATGTCAAAGAAAATGAATATCATTACTTTTACGTTCTAAGAGATGATGGAACAACAATAACCATGCAACAAAGAGAGAATACAATAAGGAATATACCATGGTATGAAGAAAGTGATGATAATACAAAAGGTCCAACTACAATATTACCACAATTAGAAGCGGCAACTTCAACCTGGACAAATGTAAATATACTAGAATATGAACCAGGACAGACGACATTATATGAAAATGCTTATACAGGCTGTACTATAACGGAAGATAAAAAGGTAACATGCAATAGTAATGCATATATTTTAAGTCAAAGAAAAGCACGCGCACGAATGATAACAGTACAAGAAACAATTGATACAGGATGTAGAGTTCTTGTGGAATCTTCATGTCCACAGTGGATGTATAATTATTTATATCCATCAAAAAATTATGGAGGAAGTTATAATGATAATACAAAAAATGAACAAGGAAAATATTGTAGTTTTTATTGGACAATGTCAGCAAGGTCTGATTTAAAAACTTCTGCATTTTATGTACGTGTAAATGGTGATATCAATGCATATTATACTACAGGTAATGGTGTTGGTACTATTACTTCTGAATTAGGAGCTCGAGCAGTTGTCGAAATAACAAAACCATAAATTGCATTTCGGTGTAATTTTTTTCTTGCAAAAATACAAACGGGGGGGGGTATAATAATCTTAGATAAATAAAAATAGGTGATCTAAGATGATAAGGAGAAATTATAAATTAATAGTAGGAATAATAATAGGAGCAATATTAACAGGAACAACAGTATACGCAGCAACTATCATAT
>CANRPE010000021.1 GCA_947632405.1 uncultured Bacilli bacterium
TGTATCGAAAACGAAATTTTAATGTATTTTCGTAGTAATAATAAAACGACTAAAAATATTTCAATTAATGAATCAATTGGTTATGATAAAGATGGAAATGAAATTTCGATTATGGATGTATTAAAAGCTCCTAAACCAGATTTTATAGAAGATATTACTTTAAAAGATAATATTGAATTATTAAATGATTATATAAAAGTATTAACACCAAGAGAAAAAGATATTTTATTACGAAGATATGGTTTAGGTGGTTATGAAGAACAAACTCAAAAAGTAATAGCTAAAGAGTTAAAAATATCTAGAAGCTATGTTTCTAGAATTGAAAAAAGAGCTCTTACAAAGATACTTAGAGAATATATGAAAAATAATCAGTGTAATTAATTTATATTTAAAAAGGCTAATAATAAAAATAACCTTTTTTTCTTTACAGTTTTTTAGAATATAAGTATAATAAAAATAGTGATTTATATGACAGGAATAACTAAAAAAATAATTTATTTTATTTCGATAATTTTATTTTTAGGAATAATCATATATATAATGATTAATTTTTTTCTTGCTCCAAAAATAATATTATTTCAAAATAAAAATAATACTATTAATTATAAATCAGTTTATAAAGAACCAGGATTTAAGGCTATTTATAAGGGCAATAATGTTACTAAAGATGTTGTTATAACAGGAAAAGTAAATTCTAAAAAACTTGGTAATTATAAAATAAAATATAAAATAAAAGAAGGCTATTTTACTAAAGAAGTAACTCGTGTTGTTAAAGTTAGAGATATTGAAAAACCAACGATTGTATTAGAAAATGAAGATTCTAATATTTATGTTTGTCCAGATAAAAAATATAAAAATGAAAAAGTTGTTGCTTTTGATAATTATGATGGAAATATTACTAAAAATGTTAAAATAACATTAAGAAAAAATACTGTTACTTATGCTGTTACAGATCAATCTGGGAATTATACTATTATTACTAAAAAAATATATTATAAAGATAATGAAAAACCTAATTTAAAATTACATGGTGATAATTATATTAATTTATATTTGAATGATAAATATGAAGAACTAGGCTATGAAGCATTAGATGATTGTGATGGAAATATTACTAAAAATGTTATTATAGATGGTACAGTTGATACTACAAAAACAGGTAAATATGAATTGGTGTATCATGTTACAGATTCTAGTAACAATAAAGCTGAAATAAAAAGAGTAGTTAATGTTATAAAAAAGAATCAAAATGGAACTATTTATTTAACTTTTGATGATGGACCAAGAACGGGTGTAACTAATATTATTTTAGATATATTAAAAGAAGAAGGAGTAAAAGCAACTTTCTTTGTTACTAATAATGGTCCTGATGAATTAATTAAAAGAGAATATGATGAAGGACATACAGTAGCTTTACATACTGCAAGTCATAATTATGCATACATTTATGCAAGTAGTGAAAATTATTTTAATGATTTAGAAACAGTTCATCAACGTGTTTTAAGAATTACAGGTTATGATTCAAGAATAATTAGATTTCCAGGAGGTTCTTCTAATACAATTAGTAAAAGATATCAATTAGGCATTATGAGTTATTTAACAAAAGAAGTTTTAAATCGTTCCTATAGGTATTATGATTGGAATATCAATAGTGGTGATGCTGGAGAAACTGATGAAAAAGAAGGTGTTTATCAAAATGTTATTGAGCATCTTTCTCTTGATAAAGTAAATGTTATTTTAATGCATGATATTAAGCCTCATACACGCGATGCTTTAAAAGATATTATTGAATATGGAAAAAAGCATGGATATATTTTTGATAAAATTCAAAATGATACAGAAATGGTAACACAAAGAGTAAATAACTAGTAAATTTTAAAAAAATGTAGTATAATATTACGAGGTGATAGATATGGCATATTTAAAACCTGATATTTATCAAAAAAGTATTTTTGAAATAGATTATGAAAAATTATTTCAAAAAAAAGTTACATGTCTTATCTTTGATTTGGATAATACTCTTGCTTTAATTAGTGAAAAAACTTGTCCAAAAAAGACTAAAAAGTTAATTGAAGATTTAAAAAAGAAATTTCGTGTAATTATTATTTCCAATAATATAAAATCAAGAATTAAAAAGTATCAAGAAGAATTACAAATTGATGTTTTTTCTAAGGCAATGAAACCATTACCATTTGGACTTATGATGATAAAAAGACGTTATAATTTACATAAAGAGGAAATGATAATGATTGGCGATCAATTAATAACAGATATTTTATCAGGTAAATTATATGGAATAAAAACAATATTAGTAGAACCATTAGGAAAAAAAGATTTAAAAATTACAAAGTTTAATCGTATGTTAGAATCAATTGTATTAAAAAAATATGAAAAAAATAAAGTATTTGAAAGAGGAAAATTTTATGAATAAAGAAACAAAAAGATGCAAAGGGTGTGGAATTATTCTGCAAGAAGATAATATGCTTCAAGAAGGATATACTACAAGTTTAGAAAATGATATTTGTCAAAGATGCTTTCGTATTAAAAATTATGGAGAATATCAAGTAGTAGCAAAATCTAATGAAGAATATTTAGACATTTTAAAAGGAGTAGGTGAAACTAAGGATTTAGTTTTATATGTTACAGATTTATTAAATTTAGAAGAAGATATTTTAAAAATAAGAGAATATATCAAAAATAAAATTATTTTAGTTTTAAATAAAAAAGATGTTTTACCAAAGAGTATTAAAGAAGAAAAATTAATTGCTTATTTTAAAGAAAATAATACTTTTTTTGAAGAAATAATTGTAGTAAGTGTTGAAAAAAACTTTAATATTGATTATTTATTAAAACGAATCAAAAACTTACAAACAAGTAAAAATGTTTATGTAGTTGGACATACTAATGCAGGAAAGTCTACTTTAATCAATAAATTAATTAAGAATTATGCTACTTCTAATTCATATGAATTAACAATGTCACCATTACCTTCAACGACTTTAGATACAGTAAAAATAGAAATTAATGAACATTTGACTTTAATTGATACTCCAGGACTTGTAGATAATTCATCTTTAATTAATTATGTTGATTCTAAAATGTTAAAAAAAATAAGTCCTAAAAAAGAAATAAAACCAAGGACTTATCAGTTACGTAAAGGACAAAGTATTATAATTGAAGATATAGTTAGAATTGATTATAGTAATGGAGATAAGAATAGTTTTACTTTATTTATTTCTAATGATTTAAAAGTAAAAAGATTTATTAATCCTAAGCATGAAGATTTAAAAGAAAAAAATAAAGTTACTTATGAGTTAAAGTATGATTCTGATTTAGTAATAAATGGTTTAGGTTTTATTAAAATTGTAAATAAAGGTACCATAGATGTATATATTGATCAAAATATTTCAACTTTTATTCGTTCATCACTTATTTAAAATATCTATTCCATATTTGTTGCTTTCATGATCTAAAAATAAGTCGACTTTAAGTGGATAGTATGTTAGAATTATAAAAATAATAAAATTTAAGAAAAGTAAAGCTGCACAAACTATATTTAATGTAGAATACTTTTTTTCTGTTGATATCTTTGTTGTTATTATTTCACTTATAAAAATAGATATAAATAAAGTAATTAGTGTTACTATCATATTTTCTCCAAAAATATAGTAAATAGGTAAATAGATAATAAGTAGTATTAATATTGTTAACATACTGCGACTATAACTTCTTATGAATGTGTTTTTATTATGTTTAATTAAATCAACTATAAAAGTAAAAATAACAGTTGCTGAGAAAATCATTTTTAAATGTTCCCAAATACTTTCATTAACTGGAAATAATAAACTTGTAAAAAAACATGGAAATAAAGTATATCCAAAATGAAAAATAGCACATACAATAAAGATTCCAATAGTATAAAGTGTAATTTTTTTATAATTCATAATATCACCTAGTTATATTATAGGTATTTATATGTGGTTTTATTCCTTGAAAAATAAATAAATAAATGTTATAAAAAAATTTATAAGGAGGTGTTTTTTCTTGAATCAAGATCTAGCAAGTGAAATAAGAAATAAAGTAGATATTGTTGATATTATAGGAGAAAGAATACCTCTTACTGCTAAAGGTAAAAATTTTTTTGGAGTTTGTCCATTTCATGAAGATACAAATCCTTCTATGAGTGTTTCTAGAGAAAAACAAATTTATCGTTGTTTTTCATGTGGCGCAAGTGGTAATGTTTTTACTTTTTTAATGAATTATGAACATAAAAATTTTAAAGAAGTTTTAAAAGAATTGGGAGATAAAGTAGGAATTAATACAACTTCAATTTCAATTCAAAAATCATCTAGTCAGTATGATATTTTTTATGATATTTATAATTTTACACAAAAATATTATCAAAATAATTTAAATTCTGTAGAAGGTAGAGACGCTAGAAAATATTTAGAAGAAAGAAAAATTGATGAGGCTGTAATTAAAGAATTTGGCATTGGTTTATCATTACAAGTAAGAGATGATTTAATTAAACTTTTACAAAAAAAGAAATATGATTTAATGACTTTAAATAAAATTGGTTTAGCTATTGATGATCATGACGTTTATTCAAATAGAATTATGTTTCCACTATATGATACTTATGGTCGGATTGTTGCTTTTTCAGGAAGAATATATCAAAATAATAGTCAAAATAAATATGTTAATACTAAAGAAACAGTAATATTTAAAAAAGGTTCTTGTTTATATCATTATCATATTGCTAAAGATATTTGTAGAAGTGAAAAATCTGTAATTGTTATGGAAGGATTTATGGATGTAATTCGAGCATCTACTATAGGAATTAGAAATACAGTTGCTTTAATGGGAACAGCATTAACTGATGAACAAATTAAATTATTAAAAAGATTATCACAGCATATTATTTTATGTTTAGATGGTGATTTTCCTGGGCGACATGCAGCCGCAGCAATTGGTAAAACTTTGATGGATGAAGGTATTGAAGTAAAAATAGTTACACTTCCAGATCCAGATGATCCTGATACTTATATTTTAAAAAATGGTAAAGATAAATTTATAAGTTTAATTGAACATGCAATAAATTATAGTGATTATAAAATAGAATTATTAAAAGAAAATATTAATTTTCAAAGTGAAAAAGACTTATCTAAATATATTAATAGTGTTTTAGAAGAAACAGTAAAGATAAATGATGAAATTAGGGTAGAAATTATCTTAAAAAAACTTGCAAAAGATTATAATATAGGGTATAATACACTGGAAAAAAGGTTTCAGGACTTAAAAGAAAAAAAGACAGCACCGAAAATTAAAGTAGAAGTAGAAAAGACTACAAGAAAAGATAAATATCAACTAGCAATGGAACAAATTATTTATTTTATGTTAAATAGTAATAATTCCTGGGTAATTGAAGAAGTAGAGAAAGAAAATATTATTTATCCTACTAATGAAGAAAGATTAATAACTAGTGAAATTATTTATTATTATAAAAGAAATAGACAGTTTCAGTTAGCAGACTTTTTTACTTACTTACAAGATAAACCTAATTTGTTAAAATTGCTAAATGATATTGTTTCTCAAAATTATATAGAACAAGTAGATAAGAAAGATTTATTTACTTATTTTAAAGTGTTGAGAGATTATAGTAAACAAAAGCAAATATTGCATCTTGAAGAAAAAATAAAAAAAGAGTCAAATCCAGATATACAAGCAGAAATTTCAGAACAAATTAGGAAGTTAAAGTTAGGAGAATAGATATGGTTGGAGAAATAAAAACACTAGAAGAAAGAAAAAATAAATTAATTACAATAGGAAAAAAACAAGGATATATTACTTATGAGCAATTAGCAGAAGAATTAAAGGGATTAGAAATAGATAGTGATTCTTTAGATGAATTATATAATGCTTTAACTGAAGCTGAAATTGATATTGTTTCAGAAGATGGTTCAGATGATGATGCTGATGGAGCTGAAATTACTGATACTATTCAAGTAGAAGATTTAACAATGTCTAAAGACATTAAAATTAACGATCCAGTTAGAATGTATTTAAAAGAAATAGGGCGAATTAATTTGCTTACATCTGATGAGGAGTTTGAGTATGCTAAAAGAGCTGAAGAAGGCGACGAAGAAGCTAAAAGAATGTTAGCAGAATCTAACCTTCGTTTAGTTGTTTCAATAGCGAAACGTTATGTTGGGCGTGGCATGTTATTTTTAGATTTAATTCAAGAAGGAAATATTGGATTAATGAAAGCTGTAGATAAATTTGATCCAACTAAAGGATATAAATTTTCAACTTATGCAACATGGTGGATTAGACAAGCTATTACTCGTGCAATTGCAGATCAAGCTAGAACAATCCGTGTACCAGTTCACATGGTAGAAACAATTAATAAACTTGCTCGAGTACAACGTCAATTAACTCAAGATTTAAATCGTGAACCAACAGATGAAGAAATTGCTAAAAAATTAGGAATTACTGTAGAAAAAGTTCGTGAAGTATATAAAATTAGTCAAGATCCAGTATCATTAGAAACACCAATTGGTGAAGAAGAAGATTCTCATTTAGGAGATTTTGTACCTGATGAAAGAGATTTAGGACCAGAAGAATATACAACAGTTGAAATGTTAAAAGAAGAATTAGCAGGAGTACTTTTAACATTAACAGATCGTGAAGAAAAAGTATTACGTCTTCGTTTTGGTTTGGATGATGGCCAATGTCGTACATTAGAAGAAGTAGGACAAATTTTTGGAGTAACACGTGAACGTATTAGACAAATTGAGGCTAAGGCCCTTCGTAAATTAAGACATCCATCTCGTAGTAGAAAATTAAAGGATTTTCTAACTGACTAATGAAAATTAATGAACGATTAAAAAAAATAGGGGATCTAGTTGATAAAGATTCCCTATGTTTAGATATTGGGTGTGATCATGCTCTATTAGATATTTATTTGGTAAAAGAAAAACACCAAAAAAAAGCTGTTGCTGCAGATATTAAAGAAGGTCCATTATTAAAAGCAAAAGAAAATATCAAAAAATATAATTTAGATAAAGAAGTAGAAATAAGACTAGGTGATGGTTTAGCTACTTATTCAGATGATATTGATACTGCTATTGCCTCAGGAATTGGGGGAAGAACAATAATAGGTATTTTTAAGAAAAATTTAAAAGTAACACGAAGCCTAAAACAAATAATTATATCTCCTAATAATTATCAAAAAGATGTGAGAAGTTTTTTTACAAAAGTTGGATTCTATATAGAAACTGAAGAACTAGTAAAAGATGGAAAATATATTTATCAAATAATTAAATTTAAAAAAGGAAAAAAACATTATTCTAAAAAAGATTTATTTTTTGGACCATGTTTACTTACAAAAAAAGATAAATTATTTAAAGAATATTTTACAAGAGAATTAACTTCTCGTATTATTACATTAAAACTTTTACCTAAAAATTATCGTTTAAAAAAATATAAAACAAAAAAAGAAATTAAAATAATAAAAAAAGAATTAAGTATCTAGTAAGTAAACTTAATTCTTTTTTTGTTTATTAATTCCTATCATACTTCCTAAAATAGATGTGAATAAAATAATAAAGTCATATAAAATAATTCTTAATTGTAAATCTTTTTTAAATAATAATAGTCCTAAAACTAAAAATAGAATAATATGTAAAAAACCAAATTTCATTCCAGCTAAATATCCGTTTTTATTAGTATTTTTACCTAAAATATAACTCATAATAAATATTATTATTAAAAGATATATTATTCTAATATATGAAATAGTATTAGTACTAAAAAAATTAAAATAATATAAAGTTGAAATAAATAATAAGCCAATTAAAAGAAAAATTAAAGAAAAGCCTAAGTATTTTAAATATATTTTTATATTTTTCATCTAATACCTCCACTAAAAAATATGCTAATGTATAAAAAAATAGACCTAGTAAATAATAAAGTTAGAGGTGGTTTGCCGAATGGATATTTTAATTGTGCTATTTAGAACCTTACTTTTTTATATTATTATAGCAATTGTCTATAGATTCATGGGTAAAAGAGAAGTTGGAGAGCTTTCTATTATGGATTTAATTGTTTCTATTTTAATTGCTGAACTTGCAGCTATTGCTATTGATAAATATAAGTCAAATCTTTTAATTACACTGATTCCTATTAGTGTATTAGTAATTGTTCAGATATTAGTTGCTAAAATCTCATTAAAAAGCACCAATATTCGTGAAAAAATTGAGGGTAATCCTTCTATTATTATTAATCGTGGAAAAATTAATTTTAAAGAAATGATGCAACAACGATATAATTTAGATGATTTATTAACTCAATTACGTGAAAAAGGAATTCGTTCGATTGAAAAAGTAGATTATGCTATTTTAGAAACAAGTGGTAAACTTTCTGTTTTTGTTAAAGAAAAAGATGATACTTATCCACTACCATTAATTTTAGATGGAAGTATTGATTATGAGACATTAACTCAAATAAAAAAATCAAAAAAATGGTTGGATCAAACTTTACAAGATAAAAAATTAAACTTAGAGCAAGTATTTTATGCCTTTTATAAAGATAATAATTTATTTATAATCAAAAAAGAAAACATAAAATAGACAAAATTTTTAAAGAAAATAGATTATATTAGTTTTGGTGAATATCATGAAAATTAAAATTAAATATTTGATTATTGTAATATTAGTACTTATTATTTGTTTAAATTTAATTCCAGTTAAAGAAAATAAAGTAGCAGAAAAATCTATAAAAGAAAAAAGAGCTATATTTATTAGTTATATTGAATTACAAAAATATTTAAAAGAAAAAAGTGAAACTGATGCTAAGAAAAATATTGATATGATGATTAATACTTTAGATGAATTTAATTTTAATTTTATTTTATTACAAGTTAGAAGTTTTTCTGATGCAATATATCCATCTAATTATTATCCGTGGAGTAAAACAATTTCTTATAAGGAAGGAGTTGCTTATTCTTTTGATGTATTAGATTATTTTATAAAAAAAGCTCATCAAAGAAAGATTGAACTACATGCATGGATTAATCCTTATCGAATTAGAACAACTAATAATATAGAAGATATATCAGAACAAAATCCCGCTTATACACTATTAAATACTAATAATGTTTATATTGGAGAAGAAGGTATATATTATAATCCTGCTTCAAATAAAGTTCAAAGATTAATTTTAGATAGTATAGAAGAAATTTTAAAAAATTATAAAGTAGATGGAATTCATTTTGATGATTATTTTTATCCAAATTTAGAAATAGATAGAGAAAATTATAATAATTATATAAAAACTAATGAAGAAATCACTATTAATGATTATCATTTATTAATGGTAAATAATCTTGTTAAAAAAACACATGCTTTGACTAAAAAGTATCATGTTACTTTTGGAATTTCTCCAGAAGGGAATATTGAAAATAATTATGTTAAAAATCAAGCTGATATTTATCTTTGGGGAAGCAATGATCTATATGTTGATTATTTAATGCCACAAATTTATTTTGGTTTTGAAAATGAAGCTTCTCCTTTTTATGAAGTATTAGCTAGTTGGAATAAAGTAGTAGAAAAAAGTAATGTTAAATTAATTCCAGCTTTAGCTTTTTATAAAATTGATAAAGTTGATTATTATGCTAAGAAAGGACAAAATGAATGGAAAGAAAATGATGATATTATTATGAGACAAATTTTGCTTAGTAGAAATTTAAAAAGTTATGAGGGATTTAGTTTATTTCGGTATGATTCTGTTTTTGGCGATGAGGTTAAAACGGAAGTTGTCAATAGTGAAATAAAAAATTTAAAAAGAGCAATTAACTTTTAAAAAATATGATATAATGAAGATGGTGATTATATGAATAATAAAGGTTTTACTTTGATTGAATTATTAGCTACAATTTCATTATTAGCTGTTTTAATGATTATAGCAGTTCCAAATGTAATAGGAGTAGTACAAAGAAATAAAAACAAAACTTATATTGAAGATGCTAAAAAGTTAGTTTCTTTAGCTGAATATAAAATTCGTTCTAATTCAAGTAATAAACCAACGGGATCTTCCTCATATTGTTTTACTATGGATTCTTTAGGTGCTGGTAATTTTGATTCTACAGCTCCAAATGGTGGAAAATATCGAACAGATAAATCTTATGTTAGAGTTTATAAAAGTGGTACAAGTGAAATGCAATATATGGTGGTTTTAGTAGAAGAAAAAGAAAACAATGGTGGTTTTGTTGGTGTAGGTGTAACTAAAGAAATTAATAGTACTGAATTATATAATGATGACATATCTAGTTATATTAGTAGTGCTCAAACTGTAAATCAAATAAAAACTTGTAGTGGAGAAGCAAAATAGCTTGATAAAAAAAAATTAATATGCTATTATAAAAATAGGATTATAAAGAATACGGAGTGGTTATAATGAAACGATTAAGTAAGGATAATAAAGGTTTTACTTTGATTGAATTATTAGCAGTTATTGTTATTTTAGGAGTATTAATGATTGCTGCAATTCCAATGGTATCTAGATATATTCGAGAATCAAGACAAAATGCATTTATTTCAACTGCAAAAGCATATATTGATTCAGCTAGATATGCTTATTTAAATGGTGATTATACAGATCCAGAATCTACTAGTCCTGGTGCTGCATGTGCTACATTAGATTCTGGTACTGGTGGAACTGTATATATTAGATTTAAATATATTGCTGTTGAAAGAACTGGTAGTAAATCTTCATTTGGTAAAACAATTGATTTTGAAAATAGCTATGTAAAAATAACATCTGATTCAACTGGTAAATATACATATTCTGTATATATGAGAGATACTGGAGACAATGGTTTAAACGCAGAAATTGTTGAAAAAGATTTAGATAGAAGCAAAGTTACAACAGGAACTACTGCTAATCCTACAGGATCAAACAAACTAGAGCCTCTAAAAGCATGCAAAGGTGCATCATTATATAATAGTTAATGAAAACTTAGAATTATCTAAGTTTTTTTTGTGGATTTTTTTTAAAATATGATATAGTAATATTAGGAAGTGATTAGATGTTATTAATAGGAAGTCATGTAGGTTATAAAAAAGATACTCAATTATTAGGAAGTTTAGAAGAAGCTTTAAGTTATGGTTCTAATACATTTATGTTTTATACTGGTGCACCTCAAAATACAATGCGTACACCAATTGATAATTCTATTACAGAAAAAGCAATAGCTAAAATGAATCAATTAAATATTGATTATAGTAAAGTAATTGTTCATGCTCCTTATATTATTAATCTTGCTAATAATTTAGATATTAATAAATATCAATTTTCTATTAATTTTTTAAAAGAAGAAATTAGTAGGTGCGAGCAACTAAAGATTAAATATTTAGTTCTTCATCCAGGAAGTCATGTTGGTCTTGGTACTTCCGTAGGTATTAAAAATATAATTGATGCTTTAAATCAAATATTAGTTGATACTTCTGTTACAATCTTACTAGAAACAATGGCTGGAAAAGGAAGTGAAATTGGAGTAACATTTCATGAATTAAAAAAAATTATTACAGGAGTTAATTCTAAAAAAAATATAGGAGTATGTTTAGATACATGTCATTTAAATGATGCAGGTTATGATGTTAAAAATTTTGATCAATTATTAGATTATTTTGATGAAATAATAGGAATAGATTTTATTAAATGTATTCATATTAATGATAGTAAGAATGAATGTAACTCCCATAAAGATAGACACGAAAATATTGGGTTTGGAACAATTGGTTATGAGCCTCTAATTGATATTATTTATAATAAAAGATTAGAAAATATACCTAAAATTCTTGAAACTCCATATGTAGGAGCAAAAGCTCCTTATAAATTAGAAATAGAAATGATAAAAAATAAGAAATTTGATCCAAAATTAAAAGAAAAATTAAGTAATTAAAAAGTTTTCATAATGAAAACTTTTTCTTATAATATTGATATAATTTAATAATTTCTTGATATAATTCAGGTCTTAATTGATTTTTTAATAATAATAATTTATTTTCTTCACCATTTAATATAAAAAGATAATTACTTTTTATAAAATTATATATTATAATAGATTCTGAATCTGTAATATTAAAATTATTACTTAATGCATAATCTTTAATAATACTAGGACATAAAGTTGTTTGAATATAATTAATTATAATTTTTTTATAAATATGCCTCACCTATAAAAATATATGAAATAACTTTTAAAATATGTGATAAACTAATAATGAAAGAAGGAAACTACATGAAAAAGAATAAAAAACTTAATAAGAAAAAGACTCCATTATTAGATGAAATAGAACAAAAAAGAGTTTTAATTATTTTTGGAATAATTTTATTTCTTTTTTTCATTGTGTTTATAAAATTATATCAAGTCATGATTATAGATAAAAAAAAGTATACAGACGAATTAGAAAAATTGTCTTATGATACAGTAGAAGGTGCTTCAACTCCACGAGGAAGAATATATGATCGAAATTATAATATTATTGTTGATAATATAGCAGTAAAAACAATTTATTATAAGAAAAGTAAAAGTATTTCTACTAAAAAGGAAATAAATCTTGCTTATACTGTTAGTAAACATTTAAACTTAGAATTTAGTAAATTAACAAATCAAATGAAAAGAGAATTTTATATTATAATTCATCCAAAACTAGCAAGAAAAAAAATATCAAATGAAGAATGGAATAAATATAAACAAAGAAAATTATCAGAAACAGATATTAAGAAATTGAAAATGGAAAGAATTACGGATGATGAATTAAATAGTATGAGTGAAGATGATAATAAAGCAGCTTATTTATATTATTTAATGAATAATGGTTACACCTATGATGAAAAAACTATAAGGACAGAAAATGTTACAGATGAAGAATATGCATATATTTCAGAAAATAATAATGAATTAGATGGTTTTAATACTAGATTAGATTGGGAAC
This sequence comes from uncultured Bacilli bacterium, assembly GCA_947632405.1. Classification (GTDB taxonomy): domain Bacteria; phylum Bacillota_I; class Bacilli_A; order RF39; family UBA660; genus UMGS995. Next base: position 12,999 of record CANRPE010000021.1, read on the forward strand.
GAGTATATCCTTATGGTGATACTTTTAAATCAATTTTAGGAAAAGTTTCAACTTCATCCCAAGGAATTCCTATAGAAGAAAAAGAACAATATTTAAAAGAGGGTTATTCTTTAAATGATCGAGTAGGTATTAGTTATATTGAAAAGCAATATGAACAATATTTAAAAGGAAAAAAAGCTTTATATGAAGTAATGAATAGTAATGAACTTAAATTAATTAGTGATGGTAAAAGAGGTAATGATATTGTTTTAACTATTGATATAAGACTTCAACAGGAATTAGAAAATATTTTAAGTGAAGAAGTTAAAAATACTAAAAATGAAGCTAATACAAAATATTATGATCATTCTGCTGCGATAATTCAAGATCCTAATACTGGAGAGATTTTGGCTATGGCATCGAAGCAAATTAAAGATGGTCAAATTATTGATAATACAACAAGTATTTTAACATCACCTGTAACTCCAGGTTCTGTTGTAAAGGGAGCCTCTATTTTAGTTGGCTATAATGAAAAAGCTATTAAAATTGGAGAAACTATGGTTGATGAGTGTATTAAAATTAAAGGAACTAATGAAAAATGTTCTTCACATACATTAGGAAGAATTAATGATATTACAGCTTTAGCTATGTCAAGTAATGTTTATCAGTTTAAAACAGCTATTAGAGTATCAGGTTATGAATATAGTAGAGGCATGGGTTTACCTCTTGTTCAATCTGCTTTTGATAAATACCGAAAAATGTATAATTCTTTTGGTTTAGGTGTAAAAACACAAATTGATTTACCTGTTGAAAGTATAGGTTATGTTGCAACTAAAGATACAAGAGCTGGTAATTTATTAGATTTTGTTATTGGACAATATGAAAATTATACTCCAATTCAATTATCACAATATATTTCAACGATTGCAAACAGTGGCTCTAGACTACAACCTCATTTATTAAAAGAAGTTCATGAATCTACCGATGATGAAAGTCTAGGTAAAACAATTTTTACTTTTGAAAAAAAAGTTTTAAATACAATTGATACAGCTCCTGAATACATGTCAAGAGTAAGAGAAGGATTCTATGCAGTTATTAATTCTGCTACTGGTTATGGTCGAGGTTATATGGACTATAGTTATAATCCAAGTGGTAAAACTGGAACTTCACAAAGTTTTATTGATACAGATAATAATGGAGTAATTGATACCGAGACTATTACATCTAATTTTATTGGATATGCACCTAGTGATAATCCAAAAATGTCAATTGTAGTAGTATCTCCTAACTCATCTATGCCAAATACAGCTACAAATTATGCTAGTTTAGTCACAATGAGAATATCAAAAAAAGTTACAAATGCATATTTTAATCTAAATTCCTAAAAATAAAATTGTAAAATAGTGTATTTAAGTAACAGAAAAATTGTAAAATATTAATGAATATGTTATGATAATTTTAAGAAGATAGGTGATGATATATGAAATTAAGGTATTTCCTTAAAGAAAAATTAAATTTAAGTAATAGTTATGTGGTAGCATTACTTGCTGTTTTATTAGTTGCTGTTATAGGTGGAAGTTATGCAATCTTTACAACAACAAGTGAAGGTAAAGGAGCTTTAAATATTGTTACAGGTGATTTAAAACCACATATGGAATCATTACAATTAGATGAAAATAAAAGTATTGAACTAGGTCCAAATGAAGTGAAGACAGTAATGATTACACTTAAAAATATTAATAAAATAAGTGCAAAATATAATTTGTATTATTCAGTAAATAAAGAAGATGCAAATATTGAGATAGGATATTTAAAAACAGGTGATGAAGCTCCGACTACTGCTGGTTATGTAATAGGAAAAAATGGAAATGATAATGATACAAAAAAAATAAAAGTAAGAATTTTAAATAATGAAAAAGAAAATGTAACATTAAGCTTTGGTAGTGACGTTGGTCTTGCAAATGCTGATTTATCTTTCCCAGTAGGTAAACAAGCTTTAAGTGAAATAAAGTCTAATATTATTCAAGCATTTACTTATGATGAGAAAAATGAGCAAACAAAATGTATAAATGGAGAAGAAGAAACATGTGTTAAAGCAACTTGTTTAGATGAAGAATCAGTAGAAACTTGTCCAGTAGGTACAATTATTAGATATGCAGTAAATGATACAAAAAATTATTATTTTTATGTATTACATGATGATGGTGAAAAAATAACAATGCAACAAAGAGAAAATACAGTTAAAAATATCGCATGGTATGAAGATGAAACTGAAACTGATAATACAACAGGACCAAATACAGTATTACCAAAATTAGAAGAAACAACTTCAACTTGGACTAATGTAAATGAACTTGAATATACACCAAGTAAAACAGTATTATATGAAAATGAATTTACAGGTTGTGAAAGTACAGTTGATTATAAAACAGAATGTAAAACAAATACATATACTGATTCAATACTTGGTCAAAGAAAAGCTCGTGCTAGAATGATAACAGCCCAAGAAGCTTCAGCTACAGGATGTCTAGTATATAAAGATGGAAGTAGTGATCCATCTGTAATAGAACCAAGTTTTGATGCATATAATCGCGGTTCTTGTTTAGACTTTATGCAAAATTATATGTATCATTCAGAAGAATATGGAGGAAGTTATAGTGATGATACAATTGATGGAGATAATCAGTATGATGTTGATTACTGGTTAATGTCTGCATCATCTACTAATCCTTCTTATGCTTGGATAGTTTCTAGTCAGGGTTATTTACATTATGATACAGTGTCAAGTAAAAAACATGGAGCACGTGCTGTTGTTGAAATAACTAAACCATAGTAAATACAAATTAGTATTTCATAATTTTAAATATAAATTATTATATATACTTCATCATTATATAAAATATGATGAAGTTTTTATTTTAAAATCTATAATAACTATTTTCCTTAGTTTACTCAAATAAACGTAATGATAAAATTAAAAATCAGTAGTTAAAGAGCAATTTAGTAAATTAATATAGTATTTTTAATAATAACTATTATTTTTATATGGTTTCATTAAAATTATTTGGTATAATTATTTTAGAAAACGACAAATAGGTGATAATGTGAAGTTCAAATTAGTATTGGTTTTAATATGGATGGTTGTAATATTTTGTTTATCTAATCAACCAGCATCCATATCATCAAATTTAAGTAATGGTTTAATAAATGATACAATAGTAAAAATATATGAAATTTTTAATGGAAAAATAGATATGATAAAAAGAGAAGAAATTTTATCTAAATATTCTTATCCTGTTAGAAAACTTGCTCACTTTACAGAATATTTTATTTTAGGATTTTTAGTATTGATTTTTTTAATGGATTATATTAATGAGCCTAGAATCATTGTATATTGTGTTTTAATATGTTTTATTTATGCATGTACAGATGAATTTCATCAATATTTTGTAGTTGGAAGAAATTGTTCATTTTTAGATGTTATCATTGATACGATTGGCTCTTTAATATCTTCAGTTTTATTTAGTCTAAAAAAATTAAAACTTAATAATTTTATTAAAAATACATAAAAGTTATATAATAAAAAATTGTAGTAAATTATTAATAAAAACTAGACTATAGGTAACAATATACTAAATTGTGCAAAGATATTTTATATTTTAATTTATTTTTGAAATTGAAATTATTAATATACTTGTTTAATGTAATAATTTTTGATATAATTTAAGAGTAATAATTATATAGATATATTATAAGTTTATAAGTTATATGTTTATAAATATAAATAGAATTTTTGTATTGACGAATGTGAAAGTATAAATTTATTATAATATTTAAAGCAATAAAAAAGTTTTAGTTAGTAAGGAGTTTAATTTTATGAGTGTAGATATTATTTGCCCATTATATAATGCTGAAGATTATATTTTTAATTTACATAAATCTATTTTAAAACAAAAAAATGTAAATATTAAAAATATTAAATATATTTTAACTGAATGTGAAGATAATACTGAAAATATATTAAATGATAATAATATTGTTTATCAGATTATAAAAAAAGAAGATTTTTCACATAGTCTAACAAGAGAAAATGCTGCTAAAGAATCTAATGCTGATATAATCGTTTTTATAACCCAAGATATAATTATTGAAGATGATAAATGGTTAAAAAATTTAATAAAGCCAATAGAAAATGGCAAAGTTCAGGCATGTTATTCTAGACAATTATCTAAATACAATAATATTGAAAAATATACACGTGAAAGTAATTATCCAGATAAATCAGTTATTAAAAGTAAAAAAGATATTGATAAAATGGGACTAAAAACTTTTTTCTTTAGTGATGCTGCATCAGCAATAAAAAAAGATGTTTTTGAAAAATTAAATTATTATGATGAAAAGGATTTACCAATAAATGAGGATATGTATTTTGCATATAAATTGATTATGAATAATTATAAAATAAAATATTGTTCAGATTCAATAGTTTATCATTCTCACAATTTTACATTAAAACAAATATATGATAGATATAAATTAACTGGAATTTTTTTTAAGCAAAATTCTTATTTAGATAAATATGGGACTAATAATTCAGGTATAAGTTTAGCAATATATGTACTTAAAAGAATACTTAAAGAAAAAAGATTTCTTCTTTTAATTAGATTTCCATTTGATATGGCTGCTAGATTTATTGGTATGAAAGTAGGAAAATTTCTATGAAAGATTTAATTAGTATAGTTGTTCCTATTTATAATGCGCAAGATACATTGGAAAGGTGCTTATTATCTATAAAAGAGCAAACATATAAAAATTTCGAAGTTATATTAGTAGATGATGGATCAATTGACAATAGTAAAGTTATTTGTAAAAAAATTATAAAAAATGATGATAGATTTAAATATTTTTACAAGATTAATGAGGGAGTTGCAAAGACTAGAAATTTTGGTTTAAAGTTATGTAAGGGTCAGTATATTACTTTCATAGATTCTGATGATTATGTTTCTATTTATTATATTGAAAAATTATATAAAGGACTAATATCAAATGATTGTGATATTTCTGTATGTTTAGCTCAAAATGTATATAAAGAAATATATCAAGATTTTAAAATAAATTCTAAATTACAGTACAATATATTAAGTGCTGAGCAAGCACTTGAATTTATGTTATTAGAAAAAGATATAGATACTTCATTTTGGGGCAAAATGTATAAAAAAAATTTGTTTGATAAAATTATAATAAAAGATTACAAAATATTCGAAGATTTAGATACTATGTATAAAATTATTTTGAAAGCAAATAAAATTATATTAATAAAAGAAAAACTATATTTTTATTATATAAGAAAAGGTAGTTTATCACATATTAATTTTTCAGAAAAAAACTTAGTGGTTTTGAAAATTTTAGATAATATGGAACGAGAAATTATAAAAAAATATCCTAGTTTAAGTGATGCGATATTATGTAGAAAAATAAATGCTAATTTCTATATTTTAAGAAATACACAAAAAAAATCTAAATATTACAATATTTGTAAAAAATATATAAAGTGTCACAGAAAGTATGTTTTGAAAATAAAAAATATAAGTTTAAAATCTAAAATTGGAATAATTGTTTCATTTATAAGCTTTGATTTAATAAAGCCAATATTTAAACTTAATGAATGTATTAAATACTTAGTAACAAATAAAGGAGTGAGTTAATATTATGTTGATTATATATATAATCATTTGTCTTCTTTTTATTTTTTTAGGAATGTTTATTACAAAAAAATTACTAAATCCTTTAACTATTTTTGATGCAATATGGTTGTTTATAGTTTTATTGTATCAATTACATTTATCATACTTGCAGCCAGATATTTCAGAAAAAACAATATTTTTACTCATATGTTGTATTTTAGCATTTTCTATTTCTTTTATCTTGATGTACTGTGTAAAATATAAGAATAAGAGTAACAAAAAAGAAGAAAATCAAATTATATCATACACAACAATTAAAAAAATTTTGGTTTTTTGGATTATTGTTGAATTAATTGAAACTATATATTCAGGAGGTATACCATTATTTTGGATTTTTACAAATAGTACAAAAACTTATGTCAATTATGGAATTCCAACTATACATGGATTTATGAATAGTATAGGATTAGTTATAATTATGCTGTGTTACTATTTATATGAATATAAGAAAAAAAACGAGAATATCAAAGACAAAAGTTTAGTTTGTATCATATTAGGTATATTATTATTTTATTTATTATTAATTACTAGACAAGTCATAATTACTGCTATTATACAATTATTGATTATAAAGTTTTATTTTATTAAAAAAATTCCTTGGGCTAAGTTAATTTTTTTATCATGTACGTTTATAATAATATTTGGAATTATAGGTAATATTAGAACAGGATATGATAATTTTTTAAATGTTGCTGTTATGAAAAATCAAGCTAGTAGCATATTAGTAGGATTTGATTGGGTATATATGTATTTGACAATGACAATTGCAAATGTAAATAATGCTGTCATAAAAGGTATAACTGGTTATGGGTTATATCCTTTGGCTAATAATATTCCTAGCATTATTGAAAAAATAGTAATTTCAAATACAAATGTTGTAATTCCTAATTATTTAGTGACAAAGGCATTTAATGTATCAGGGTTTTTCATGGAATCTTATCTAGGATATGGTGTTATTGGTGTAATAATTATATCTTCAATTTATGGAATATTAGGAGGTCACTTTTTAAAAAAGTTAGAAAAAAATGAAATTTCAAAAAATATTATTTATTATTCAATATATTTTCAAATTATTTCGTTATCATTTTTCTATAATCATTTACTATATTTGCCAATTAGTTTTCAATTCGTAATTATATATATGATATATAAATTTTCAAACAAAAAGTCATAAATTAATATTCAAGTAGTGTAAGAGGTGATAATATGAAAAAAATAAAAATATTAATGGTTTTAGGTAATTTAAATATATGTGATGGTATTTCAGCATATGCAATGAATTATTATAATAATATGGATTTTAATTTAATCCAAATGGATTTTGCAGTTGTTAAAGACAATATTGATCCATTATATAGAAAACAAATAGAAGCAAAAGGTGGTAAAATTTATGAACTCCAAACAAATAGTTTGAAGGAACTTTTAAGTAATCGCTCAAAGATAATAGAAATATTTAAAAACAATAATTATGATATCATTCATTCACATGTTATAAATATGGGGTATATTTTTATAGATATTGCTAAAAAATATGGCATTAAATATAGAATAATACATAGTCATACTGAATTACCAAGAGAGAAAAATTTATATAGAAAAGTGAGAAATAAAATATTAATTAAACTATTAAATAATGTATCTAATATTAGATTTGCATGTTCAGATATAGCAGGTAAATCATTATTTGGCAATAATAAATATATAATTATTAGAAATGCAATAGATTTAAAAAAATATAGTTTTGATTCAGTAATTAGAAAGAGACTAAGAAAAGAATATTCTATTGATGATAAATTTGTAATAGGACATGTAGGTAGATTTTGTCATCAAAAAAATCAAGAATTTATATTAAATACATTTGAAAAAATTAATAAAAAAAGTAATAATACAGTTTTAGTTTTAATTGGTGATGGTCCTGACTTTCAAAAAATAAAGGAAGAATCAAAAATAAAAAAATTAGAAAAAAATATTATATTTATGGGTAGTAGAAGTGATGTTCCTAAATTATTAAATATGTTTGATGTATTTATATTGCCTAGTAATTATGAGGGACTTCCAATTGTTTCAGTAGAAGCACAAGCAAATGGACTTACTACATTTATCTCTGACAAAGTTTCATTTGAAGCGAAGATATTAGAGTCAACAGAATATTTACCATTAGATGAAAATATATGGATAGAAAAATTGTTGAACTGTAAAATTGACAATAAAAGAATAAATGATATTTCTAAATTTCATCAATCAGATTTTAATATAGAAAAAGAAGGAAAAAAATTACAACAATTATATAAACTTATTGTTTCAGATAAAATAGATGATATAGACAAAATATTAAATAATAATTAAAAAATAAAACAGGAGAATTTATGAAAAAAATAAAAAATTTAATAAGACAAAAAACAGATTTATATTTTTTTATTCAGCGATTTTATCTTCCAATTAAAAAGCTAAAAAATAGGAAAAAATATCAAAAACAATATGATATAGTTATAAATAAGTTATCAAAATTGCCAAATAAAAAAATATTATATGTTGGTGTTCCAGTTCATAGTAATCTTGGAGATCAAGCACAATATTATTGTATAAAAAAATGGTTACAAAAAAATTATAGTGATTTTGAAATAATTGAAATTCCTGATAGTATAATATATACCAATTATAAAAGAATAGTAAATAAATTAAAAAAATATATTGATAAGAAAGATATTTTTGTTTTTCAAAGTGGATATAGAACTACAGATGTTGCAAATTATGAGGGCAATTATGCTCATCAAAAAATATTATCAAATTTTAAAAATAGAGTTATTGTCTTTCCACAAACAGTAAATTTTAAATCAAATAATGAAATGAAAAAGTGTGGTAACGCTTATAAAAAAAATTCAAATTATTTGTTTTTAGCAAGAGATGAAATATCATATAAAATTATTTGTAAAATTCTTGATTCTAAAAGAGTACTTTTGTATCCAGATATAGTAACAACACTTATTGGTAATTGTAGTTTGATAGATAACAATAATGAAAAAAAGGGCATTTTATTATGTTTAAGAAATGATTCGGAAAAATTAAATACTGATGAAGAATATAGAAAAATAATAAATAAATTAAATGAAATAACAAATAAAATTGATATTACTGATACTAATTCAGATAAAAATTTTGAATATGATAGATCTATTTGTTCAGAAGAATTAAAACGAAAATTAGAACAGTTTTCTAAATATAAACTTGTTATAACAGATAGATATCATGGTACTATTTTTAGTTTGGTATCAAATACACCAGTTATAGTGCTAAATTCAACAGATCATAAACTTTCATCTGGAGTTAATTGGTTTAAAAATAACTATAATGACTATGTAACTTATTGTAATGATTTAGATAATGTATATGGTTTAGCAAAAAATATTTATGATAAAAATAATGTTCAAATTAAAAAAGCTTATTTTAAAAATAATTATTATGATAAATTATATGAAAAAATTAATAGTACAATTCATTAAAACTATGTTATAATCTATAAGAGGTGCAAAATGAGTAAGAAATCAGAACTGTTAAAAAATACAATTATATTAACTATTGGAAAAATTTCAACTCAATTTATTTCCTTTTTGTTACTGCCACTTTATACATCATATTTAACAACTTCAGAATATGGAATAGTGGATTTAATAACAACTTATATGGTTTTGTTAGTACCAATAATAACTTTCCAATTAGAATTATCAATATTTAGATATTTGATTGATTCTAGGAAAAATGAAAAAATGAAAGAAAAAGTTATTTCAAATTCCTATTTTATAGTAGGATTTATATGTTTAATTATTTCATTGATTTTTTTAGTAATTGAAATTGTATTTAAAATTAAATATGGTGTATATTTAATTTTAATGCTAATTGCGACGATAGGTTCTAATATTTTATTACAAACCTCAAGAGGTCTAGGAGATAATACTGGGTATTCTATTTCATGTATTATTACAGGTATTACTAATTTAGTTATTAATTTAATACTATTACTTATTTTTAATTTTGGTATTTATAGTATATTAATTGCAACGATTTTTTCTAATTTTATAGCGACAATATTTTTATTTTTTAGAAATAAAGTATATAAATATATATCTTTTAAATATTTAGATAAATCATTTCAAAAAGAATTACTTTTATATTCTTTACCTCTAGTACCAAATGGCTTAGGATGGTGGATTATAAATTCATCTGATAGAACAATAATTTCAGTTATGCTTAGTGTTGCAGAGAATGGAATTTACTCAATAAGTAACAAATTTTCTTATATAATTAGTAACTTTTACAATATATTTAATATGTCCTGGTTAGAATCTGTTTCGTTGTATATTGATGATAAAGATGATTTTTTGAAAAATACATTTAATGAAATATTTTCACTGATTTGCAGTTTATGTTTATGTTTAATAAATGGAATGTTTATTATATTTCCAATTCTAATAAATGCAAAATTTATAGCAGCTTATAAGTATATTCCAATTCTTATATTATCTTCAATTTTTAATATGTTGTCAGCAAATCTAAGTGCAATTTATGTTGCTGCAAAAAAAACAAAAAAAATAGCTTATACAACCATTATTTCTGTAATAATTAATGTAATTATTAATTTTGCATTAATTAAATATATTGGATTATATGCTGCTGCAATTTCTACATTATTAGCTTTTGGTATTCTATTTATTGTTAGATATATTGATGTTCAAAAATATATTGATTTAAGATTAAATAAAAAAAATTGTTATTTTTTTATAATTATGTTTACTATTTCATTTATTGTTTATGAAATAAATAACATTATTTTGAATATAATTGTATTCTTATTGTCTATTATTATATTCATTATTTTAAATTTTAAATCTATAAAAGCAATTTTCATTAAATTATTTTATAAGGAGTGATTATATGAATTTAAATATTAAAAATAAATTAAAAAAAATTAAAAATATGCTTAGTAAAAAAATTCCAACGCCGTATCCTGTGTTTGAAGGAAATTTATTGATTGGTAGAACTGCACTTATAACGGGGGGGGGTAGTGGTATAGGCTATTCAATAGCGGAATCTTTCTTAAAAAATGGAGCCTCAGTAATCATTACTGGAAGAAATTATGAAAAATTAAAAAAAGCTGCTTCGTGCCTTGAAAAATATGTAACTAATAAGCAGTTTATAAAATGTTTTGTTTTAGATATTTCAAAGACTGATAGTATAAAAAGTAACATAGATAAAATTTTAAGTGATCCTGAAATTAAAAAAATTGATATTTTAGTTAATAATGCAGGTATTCAATCTAAAAATGATATAGGAAATGTGGATATTGATGATTTTAGAACAGTATTTAGTACTAATGTTGAGGGAACTTATTTTATGTCTCAAGTAATTTATAATTATATGAAGAAAAGTAAAATAAAAGGTAATATATTGAATGTAGCTTCATCTAGTTCTAAGAGACCAGCAATTAGTCCATATTCAGTATCTAAATGGAGTATAGCAGGTTTAACTCTTGGTATGGCAAAGAAGTTTATAAAGGATGGAATTGTTGTGAATGGTATTGCACCTGGTCCTACTGCTACTCCAATGTTATTAGATAATCCAAAAAATGGAATTGAAAAATATAATTCTCCAATAAATAGATTTATTATGCCTGAAGAAATTGCAAATATTTCGACAATACTTGTTAGTGATTTAGGTAAAGCAATAATTGGAGACATAATTTATGTTACTGGTGGATCTGCAATAATAACGTTTGATGATATTGATTATTAATTATTATAATTTATATAAAATAAAAATTAGGAGGTATAGTTGTGAATGAATTATTATCATTATTTGGAAATGATATTGATATAGTTATTTCCGATGGTTTAAGAAAAAAATTAAATAAAATAGATTTTAATAAATTTAATAATATAACAGAGATTGAAGATGCAAGAAGTGCAGCTTTTAATGCATTTGGTAAAAGTAAAATAGAAAATAAAAATGTTATATTATTAATAAAGGGTGATTACTTATCCAATATATATACTGTTTGTACAGAAGCATGGTTTCAAAATACAAATTTAATTGTAATAGCATTATATACTAGTATATATGATGTAGAAACACATTATATGGATAGATGTACAGTTTTAAACCTTACTTTATTTGAAAATGATTTGTCCCTTTTTAAAACTAAATTGAATAATTCTATGGTGCAAAATGGTCCTAAAATAATAAATTTGGTTGTTTCTAAAATGATAGAAACAAAAAATGATTTTTCTAAAATTATTAATACATTAAAAACATATATTTCATCACAAGATTATGTTTATTTATATAATGATGATAATAAATATGGGTTATTAAATTGTGAAGAAATTTCTGAAAAATATAAATATGGAGTTTTATCGAAATATTTAAGTTATACTTTATTTAATAATGAAATAAAAATTTTGGTCATAGATGATTCGTGTTTTAAAGTTGATTCTAATATCATAAATAGTCGTTATATAAGTGATAATTTTAAAGTTATTATTGTAAGCAATAATAAAGATTTTAATATTAGTAATTGGATTAAAAATAATAATATTTGTTATATTGAAGGTAGTATGGATTTAAATAAAGATTTAAAAAAATTTTATGAGTCTAAAAAAGCTGTAGTGTTAGTTATTAAGGAGGTTTTATAATATGTATTCAGATATTCCTGGTGTTCAAATTTTATTATCGTTATTAAAACAAAATAATATAAAGCATTTAGTTATTTCACCTGGTACTCGAAACACACCTTTAGTGCATTCTGCCGAATGTGATAGTTTCTTTAAATGTTATTCAATTGTAGATGAACGAAGTGCAGCTTTTTTTGCATTAGGATTGTCAGAAAACTTAGATGTTCCAGTTTGTGTAACATGTACAGCTGCAACTGCAACTTGTAATTATATGCCAGCAATAAAAGAGGCTTATGAAAGAAATATACAATTAATTGCATTGACTGCTGATCAAAATAATTATTCTAGGTTTCATATGGGAGATCAAAATATAAATCAGATTGATATGTATACAAGATATGTTAAATATTCTGTAGATGTACCTAAAATAATCAATAAAGATGATGAATGGTATTTTAATAGAAGTGTAAATGAAGCACTTATAAATTTGAATACTAATGGAAAAGGTCCTATTCAAATAAATTATAGAATGGATTATTCCATGGATTATTTGTCATATTTTCCAGAAAAAAAATTACCAAAAACTAGATTTATTAAAAAATATGAATTAGATGATGTAAATTGGAATGAACTATATAATTTAATAAAAGACAAAAAAATTGTTATATTTTGTGGTTCAGATTATTATTCAAATGATGATGTAAAAAAATTACTTTTATATTTTCAAAAACATACAAATACAGTTATTTTAGGCGATTATTATTCAAACATAATTGATCAAAATGTTATTAATCCATCTATTATAGGTGAAGTTTATAAAGATAAGGAAATAAATTTAATTAAACCGGACCTTATAATAATAATAGGATCTGTAATATATTCTCCAATAAAAAGTAATAAAACTCTTTTTAGTAGCAATGTAGAATCATGGCAAATTTCACCTGAATGCAAGTTAAATGATGGTTTTAGAAATGTTAAGAAAATATTCAAAATGACATCATATGACTTTTTTAAGCATATTAATGATAAATTGAATGATAATGATTATAGTGATTCATTTTATAAATCATGGACTGATATAATAAATTTAGTTAAATTACCAAATTTAAAGTTCACAAATTTTTATATTATTCTAGAATTAATAAAATATATACCAAAAAATTCTTTAGTTCACATGAGTGTTTTAAATGCTATAAGGTTATCCAATTATGCTAAAATTGATAAAAATATTAAATGTTTTGCTAATATTGGTGCAGATGGTATTGATGGTGCATTATCTACGTTTTTGGGTCAGGCATCAAAAACAAATGATTTATGCTTTTTGATTGTTGGAGATCTTAGTTACATGTATGATATGAATGCATTATTTAATTCATTACAATCAAATATAAGAATATTTGTTATAAATGATTATTGCGGTTCTGAATTTCATAAAAATTTTGGATTATTAAAAATACCTACATTAAATAAACATACTGCTGCAAAACATTCTACAAATATGAAAGATGTATCTTCAATTAACAATAATATTAAGTATCTATCAGCAACAAATGAAGAAGAATTTTTAATAAATATTGAAAAATTTGTATGTAAATCTGACAAAGCAATAGTATTTGAAATTTTTACAGATGCAGTTGATAATGCAAATAAATTAAAAGAATTTTGGAATATCAATCAAAGTACGTTTAGAAATTTTAAATCGAAAATAATTAAAAAAATGTCTAATGTAGTTAGTTCAAATACAAAGGAGAAAATTAAAAGAATTCTTAAATAAGAATATTTTATATATCTTCTATTTTTTAAAATGTAATATAAAAAAGAAGGTGATATTAATATGGATAGAAAAAATTCTTTAGATATATTGAAATGTATTGCATCGTTTATGGTTGTATATTTACATTATGGGTTTAATAATATAATTGGAAATTATATTAATATGATATGTCAGATTGCAGTTCCTATTTTTTTTATAATATCTGGTTATTTTCTATATAATAAAAATAAATCTTCAATTGTAAACTCAATAAAGGGTTTATTGAGTTTATTAATATTTTCGGATTTATTTTACATGATTGTAGAAATTTCAAAAAATTTATTACTTAATGAACCTATTTCAAATACATTTAAAGAGATGTCATCTGTTCGTTAAATTAAGAGATAACTTACCAGTGATAAAGTAGGTTATCTTTATTTTTTTAAATTACCATAAAATAAGGATTA
>CANRPE010000022.1 GCA_947632405.1 uncultured Bacilli bacterium
TGAGATGCATTTTGAATATCTTCAGTATCTTCTACAACTTCTTGTGGAACTTGTTCTTTATAACTTGCGATATCTTCAGATAATCCTATTATAGCATTTAAAGGTGTTCTAATCTCATGTGACATACTACTTAAAAAATCACTTTTGGCTCTATTTGCTTTTTCAGCTTGATCTCTTGCAAGTTCCATTTTTCTTAGCATCTTTAAATCTGGATTTTCAATTGTATGATACATTAAATATATAATAATACCAAAAACAGCATTAGACAGTAACATATCAGGATATATATTTTGAATAATACCTACAGCTATTAATAAAATAATAAGTGCAACTATTGGTATATAACCTCTTTTATGAATATCTTTAATATGCAATAAAACTAAAATAACCATTATAAAAATATAGATACCTAAAGTAATAAATACTATATCTACTGCTGGACCCGATGTATATTTTGAATCACCTATAGAATTAAATTTAATTGGGGATAGTAGTATCATTAAGCAAATTAAACAATTTATAAAAATATGAATATAATGAAGTAATTTAAATTTTTTAATATTTTCTTCTTCTGTAATATTAGAATCAAATGAAGTTATAGCGAATGTATAAGTTATAAATATTGCCAACCATAATATAAGACAATTTAAAAAAAGTTTTTGAATTATTGTACCAATAACATCAAAATTAACAGTAAATACAATTGATAATTCCATAATCATTGATAATATAGAAGCAATCAATAATCTTTTAAAAATTCTATTTTCAACCTTATTTATTTTATCTTTTTTAAAAAATATAATCGTAGTAATAATTGTATAAAATAAAGCAGATACTGTTAGATATATTGTTCCTTTCATAATACCACATCCTATTATATATTATAATATAAAAAAACTATAATTGAATATTGAATATTATAGTTTTTTCCTAAATTGAATATTATAGTTTTTTTATTTTTTTACTAAAGTATTTCCTTTTTGTTCACTTACTTTTTGATTACCTAATTCTTCAAGTTTTCTAAAATCATATTTTCCATTTGAAGTATATGGCATTTTATCAATTTGTTCAAAATAAGATGGTACTTCATAATCAGGCAATTCTTCTTCACATAATGTTTTAATTTCATCATATACATCATTTAAAGATAAATTATTTTCTAGCTCCATAAAAGCCATAGGTACACTTATTGATTTTTCATCATCTACACCAACAACTACACATTCTTTTACATAAGGTGAAGATATTATAACATCTTCTATAGTGTCTGGTGCAATTTTAAATGCTTCTTTTTTTATTAATCTTCTATTTCTTCCTTTTGGAATTATATATCCTTCTGGATCAACTATACATAAATCTCCAGTTTTAACCCATTTTTTGTTATTTTCATCTATTTCCTGAATTTTCTTTGTTTCTTCTTCATTATTTAAATATTCGATAAATAAATTGTCAGATGAAACATATAATTCTCCAAGTTCACCATCTTTTACAGTCTCACCAGTTTCTGGATTAACTAATTTAATGTCAACCCCCTTCATTGGAACTCCAATACTTCCTGGCTTATTTGCAAATAATGGAGAAACAATTGTTGCTCCTAAACATTCATTATTTCCATAACCATTAACAATAGATTTATCAAATAATTGCTGCATTTCAATTAATTCTTCTGCACTAATTTTATCTCCACCTGAAACAAAAGCCTTTACTCTATCTATTCCTTTTAGTACTCTATTTAACTCTTTTAAATTCTTTTTAAGTTCATTTTTAGAATTTTTATCATTACAATTTTGCAGTATAGCAATATTACTTTTTAATTTCTTTATTTGCTCATATATATATCTATAATGTAAAGGAGCTGCTAAAGATAAATCAAATTTTCCTAAATCATTATATACAGTATTTTCATCAACAAATGGTGTCATTTCTGCTTTCATTGTAAATGCCATACTACTATAAATTGAATTTCCAAGACCATATATTATAAATGGTGGAACTGCTACATACATTGTATTTCCTTTATAAAAAGGTAAATCTAAATATGCCATTTTTTGGACTTCTGAATTAAAATTATATTCAGTATGAACTATTTGTTTAGATTTTCCTGTACTTCCACTTGATTGAACTATAAGTGAATGTCTATCTTTTTTAAAATCAACAGAACTTACATTAACTGCATGTTTTCCTTCTTTAATAAAATCAGAAAATTTAACAAACTTATTGTCATTTGGAATGATAATTTTCTTACCATCTTTTTTGTCTTTTAAATTGGCAAGAGTTTTTACTACTGGATTTAAATAGTCCTTTGGTGAACATACTACTACTCTTTCTGAATTAATATCATCTGCTATTTTTTCAACTAAAGGTAATAAATCCTCAAATACAACTACAACTTTACAATTACCATTATTTATATAATTAATTAAATCTTTTTCTTTAGCTCTTAAATCAATCCATGACATAGTAGCACCAATTTTACTTAAAGATAATAGACATTGTTGTGCTAAAGGCATACATATAGTTAAAATTGCTATATTATCACCTTCTTTTACTCCCATAGCTGCAAATGAATTAGCTAAATCATCAACTGATTCAAATAATTCTTTATATGTCATAGAAGAACCCATAAAGCCAGTTGCTTCCAAGTCTAAATCATTTTTAGCTTCATCTGTGACTAATTGATACATTGTTTGTTCAATATTAAACTTCTTTATTGGTTTTTCTCTCCAAACATTATTTTTCATATATTATTTCCTCCTAAAAAATTAATTATTTATTACTAGTACTGCTAATTAAGTAACTATGATATCACAAATAATAAAAATGTCAATTTATACTAAAATAATTTCTTTATTTTATAAATGATTATGAGTTATTTTACATTTATTTCTTTTTTTAAAAAGTACTCTATTGTTCCAGTTCTTCTTTCTCCTAACTTACATTTTATTTTTACTAAAATAACTATATCTTAAAACAATAGCCTATTTTATACTATCTTTTTTTGAATAATTAAGTAATAATTGGTATTGATAATTTATAATCTTATTAAATATTTTTATACACTAACTTTATTTTCTATTTCATTTTCTATTATCCAATTTATATCTTCAATTGACTTATCTATATTAAATATACCATTGCCAACTGGATAATAAACAGAATAAACTTTGTATATAGTTTTATTAATTTCTATTTTATGACATACTTTTCTATTTTCAGATACAGAAATTTTTTTATCTAAAATAATAGAACTAACTTGATTACCAAAAGTAATAATCACTTTTGGTTTTATTATATCTATTTCCTTAAATAGTAAATCAAGATATTTTTTTAATACATGATCTGGTAAAGGTCTTGCATCTATTTGCGTACATTTTCCTAAATTAGTAATAAATATTTTATTATTAGTTATTTCTTCATAAACATTATCACAAAATTCATAATCCCATTCTTTCGGTTTTTTTTCTTGAATTTGGTTAAATAAATCTGTACTTAATAAATTTACTTTATAAAATAATTTCCATATATTTTTAGTTCCAAGCCAAGGAGATTTTCTACCTTTCCATGATTTATTACTTGCTATATTTTTACCAGTAGGATTCATAAAAACAAAACAAATATTAGGATTTTCTTCACATCCTCCATTATATATCGAATCTAGTTCCTTAGCGCCATATTTAACTTGCATTTTATCATATTCATTTTTTAAATCTGCTATTTTCAAATTAATCACCTTCAGTTTTACTAAAAGTTTTTCTACTATTTAAATTACTTATTTTAAATCTATATCTTTAAATCTATAAAATACTCATTTTATATTACTAATTATACCATAAAAGCAACAATATTTTTAATATACTTAGCTTACATTTATTAGTAAGTAATTAAAATTCATTTTCT
The DNA here is from genome assembly GCA_947632405.1 of uncultured Bacilli bacterium. Classification (GTDB taxonomy): domain Bacteria; phylum Bacillota_I; class Bacilli_A; order RF39; family UBA660; genus UMGS995. Next base: position 3,898 of record CANRPE010000022.1, read on the forward strand.
AAATTTGCAAAATGTAATAATTTTAATATAATTAGTGCTAAATTATATGAAAGCCATTTCATATCTGTACCATTTCCTGCGAAATAATTATTTTCTCTATATTCAGGAAAACGAAAATATTCAGAGTTTTCACCTTCTATATATTTACAAAATTTATCACAAAATTCATATACATAATCAAAATAATCATAATTAATTTTATATTCGAAAAAAAATTGTTTTGATAAAATTTCTAAATTATGAGTTTTAGTTATTTCATTAGTCTTTTTTAATAATAAAAATTTAAAACCAAGTTCAACTGCTTGTCTGCCAATAAAAACAGTAACAATTGAATATGGTAATAAATTTACCAATTTATCAAAAGAATTTATATACTCTAACCAGTAATTTTTCCATAATGTTAATCGAGTATTCTTTGTACAATTTTTTTCTGTACCGTTAAAACATTCAAAATCTTTAGTATAATCTTCTATTTTATCTAAGGATTTTTGTGATATTTTCAAAATATTTTTACCACTATTATTATGAAATTTAGGATATTTTTTATAATTTAAATGATTTATAGAAAAAGCTCCATCTAATTGAATAATATCTTTATAACTTATATTACCTAATATTTTAAATATATTCATATCTAACACCACCAAAATAAATAATAATTTCAAAATTATAACTATTATATAATAAAAACTTAAACTAATTTATATTTGTTAAATCAAAGTTTGGAATAAAACTTTCTGTAGCTGTTTCTCCTTCTTGAATAAAAGCTTTTGTAACTCCTATATCACAAGCATAATTGATAACTTCATTATATTCTTCAGCAGTTAATTTTCTATTTAACTCTTTATATTTATATTTATTTATTGGTGTATATTGATTCATTATACTTAAATAAATATTATCACCATAGGTATTATATAAATATTTAATTATTTTTTTTGAATCTTCAATATTTTCTGGTAATACTAATATTCTAACAACTAATCCTTTTTTTAATAAATTATTTTGAATAAGAGGTTTACCAACTTGTTTATACATTTCATCTATTGCCTTAATTGCATTAGAAAAATAATTGTTACATTTAGAATATTTCATAGAAAGTTCATCATTATAATATTTTAAATCTGCTAAATAAATATCTATTAGGCCATTTAATAATCTTAAAGCACTAATACTATCACAACTACTAGTGTTATAAACTATAGGTATATTTAAACCCATTTTTTTAGCTTTTTGAATTCCTTTTTTTAGTAATGGAACATAGTGAGTTGGAGTTACTAAATTAATATTATGAGCTCCTCTATTTTGTTGTTCTATGCAAATTTGACTAAATCTTTTTATTGTTATTTCTTTACCATAGCCATCACTAATTTTTTTATTCTGACAAAATAAACATTTTAAACTACAATGAGAAAAAAAGATAGTGCCACTACCATTTATACCAGAAATAAAAGGTTCTTCCCATTTATGAAGTGATACTAAACTAATTTTAATTTTACTTGAAGCATTACAATAACCTTTTTCTTTATATCTATCAACTAAACAATTTCGAAGACATAAATTACATTTTCTTAAAATATTCATATTACCACCTAAATCATATTTTATATTATCATACTTATAAATAAAATATAAAATTATTAGTACATTATATTATAAGGCTAACTTTATGTAAATAATTATCTAATAATAATATTTTTAATTATTTTTCTTAATTTTATGATATTCTATATTAGAAAGGAAATGAAATAAAATGAAAAATAAAGGCTTAATAGCTATTATAATTACACTTTCCATAATTATAGCAATATTAATATCATTAGTTGTAGTATTATTAATAAACCCAACTAAGATAAATTTTGGAGTTAATAAAAATTATCAACTAATAAAAGCTAAACAATACTCTAAAGAAAATATTAATACTATAAAATTAAATTTAACCAATTCTAATTTTGAATTAAAATTAAGTAACGATAATATGATAAATGTAGAATATTATGGAAAAGATAAAGATACAATTACATATGATTTAAAACAAGATATTTTATCAATTAATGAAATAAATAAACATAATTTTTGCTTTGGACTTTGTGATTCTAATACTAAAACAATAATTTATATTCCTGAAGATTATAGTGGAAATTTAGAAATTGAAACTGTAAGTGGAGATGTTGAAGTAAATAGAATAAATGATACTTATATCAATGCTAAAACTGTTAGTGGAGAACTTGAAATTTATAACAATAATAAAAGAAATGATTTAATTTTAAATATAGCTACTATTAGTGGTGATATAGAAATAGAATAAGAGATATAAATATAATATATCTCTTTATTTTTTTAAACCAAAACGACTAAACGGATATAATGTAAATGTACTTTTACCACAAATTTGTTTTTTATTAATAAAACCAATAATTCTACTATCTTTAGAATTTACTCGATTATCACCAACTAAAAAATATGAATCTTTTGGAATTGTTTTAGTTCCTAACTCTGTTATTGAAAAATCTTCAATTGTTTCTTTTGAAAAATTTTCTTGAACTATTTTGCCATCTACATATAATTTATTATTTTTATATTCAATATGTTCTCCTGGAAGTCCAATTACTCTTTTAATTAAAAATTCGCCATCATATTTAATAACTACTATATCAAATCGATTTATTTCGTGAAATCGATAACTAATTTTATTTAAAAGCATAATATCTTTATTATGGAGAGTTGGATACATAGACACTCCATTAACTCTAATAGGTGAAATTACATAACCTTTAATTAATATGATTAAAATAATTGCTACTACATATCCCCATGTTTCTTTAATAAAAGAAATAATTTTTCGCTTTGTCATTTTTATCACCTAGCCTTATACATTAATATTATATAACTAACTTAATATTCTTTCAAGAAAAAAAGAAAACTTAAATAATTTCGTTTTCTTTTGTTTCTTTTTCTTTTACTTCTTTTTTAGAAAGTTTTTGTCCTCTTTCTTTAATTTTATATTGACCAACATAATCTTTTAAGAATGTTAACTTTGCACGTCTTACTTTACCTCTACGTACTACTATTATTTTATCAATTTTAGGTGAATTTACTGGGAATGTTCTTTCTACACCAACTCCAGATGAAATTTTTCTAACAGTAAATGTTTCAGATACACTTCCATTTTTCTTTCCTACAACGATTCCTTCGAAAGCTTGAATTCTTTCTCTTTTTCCTTCAATAATCTTATAGTCAACACGTACTGTATCTCCTACACGAAATTCAGGAATATCATTTCTAATTTGTTTTTGATTAATTTTGTCAATAATATTCATAAGATTCACTCCTTTTCTATATAACCAATGATCATAAAAGTAAGTTTCAGCGGATCACCTTCAACGCATTAAATTATAGCATATTAAAAATAAAAATGCAACTATTAAATATTTTAACCATTTACTGTTTTATTGATTTGTTGAAATATAAAATTCATAATTCCATCAAAAATGTCTCCTACTACATTAGACATAGTAATTCCTAATTTAGAAATATTATTATTATAATCATTTTCTTGTTTTAAGTAATCACTTGCTTTAACCGTTTTACCAGCTGCAAGATCTTTTTCAAATTGTTTTACTGCTTCTTCAGTTAGTTGATTTGTTTTATGATTTGTATATTCATAGTAACCTAATGCTTGAGCTATATAAACTGTTGTAAATAAAATTACTACTATTAATATAAGAATACGAAAAATATTTTTACCCTTCATTACTACTAATCACCTCCATAAAACACTCTGTAAAAGCTAAAGTAGAATTTAAAACTTCATCAGTAGTATTATCTACACCTCCTATTTCAATTAATAAAGTATATTTTGAATTATCTTGATTATACACACCATTTACTCCTTCTCCCCCTTTTTGATAAATTCCCTTTGATAGATTTGGATACTTTTCATCTAGTTTATTATTAATCTTTGTAATAAATTCGTAATTTTCTTGATAATTTGGATTTTCAAGTCCTAAAAGAAAAATAATTTTAGCATAATTTTTATTATTAATAGAAATAGTAGTTTTTTCTTTTTCTAAAGAATCTCTATGAACATCAATAAAATATTTTAAATTAGGATTATTTTTCTTTTGATCATTTAAAAAAATTCTACTAGCATCATAACTTCTATAATATTTCCAATTATTTTGATTTAATAGTTCAGAAATTTTTCGTTCTTCAACAATAGTATTATAATTATTTTTATTAAAAACATCTTCCATAATATAAGATGCCATCATAACTGTAGGTCTTACTTCTTGTTCCAAAAAAGTATTTGCAGAATATTCTTCTGTTTGATGCGTATTATAAATATAAATTAAATAATCTTGATTAGGTGTTACTAACTTTTTCTGTTCCTCTTTTTTTTCTATTTTAGTTGTTTTTGGTACTATATCATAGTAATTTGTAACTAATAAATTACTAGAAGAAAAATTAGATAAAAACTTTTCAATAATATTATTATTATTTTTATAATATATATCATGTAACATAACTTGTACTAAAACTTTATCATTAATTTTAATATTACTTTTTAATAAATATTTAAATGTTTTACAAATACTAAATATAAATAAAAAAGTAAAAAAAAGAAATTTTAATTTCCACCTTTGTTTCTTTTTTTTACTAATAAATCTTTGTTTCATAAAAATCACCTAAATAAATATTACTTCTTTAGGAATTAATTATTTGTCGGATTATAGGCTTCATGTAAACTTTTATTTATGCCATTACTAATTAATAAAGCTAACTTTTCAATCATAAAATCTATTTCTTTTACTGTAACCATTAAATTATAATTAATAGGAGATAAAACTTCACTTACTAATGTTTTTAATTCAGTTTGATTTAAAGAACCTACCATTCCCAAAATTTTTTCTTTTTCAGCAGTTGTTAACTTATCTTGATGATCAAGATAATTTTGATTTTGTTCTGGAACAAATTTTAATTTTTTATTATCAAAATTAGACATTTTATAGCTTATTTGTTTTAACAAATATTGAAAAGTATCAGCAACAATAGTAGAAGCATCAACAACAGTTGGTATGCCAATAGCAAGAACAGGAATATTTAAAGTAGCTTGACTTAACTCTTTTCGATCATTACCAATACCACTACCTGGTGAAATACCTGTATCAGTAATTTGGATAGTTTTGTTTAATCTTGAAATAGAAGATGACGCTAAAGCATCAATAATTATTAAAAAATCAGGTTTAGTTACTTGAATCGTTCCACAAATTAAATCTTTAGTTTCAATGCCAGTTACTCCTGTTACACTTGGTTTAAAAGATGCAACATTACGATAACCTTTTTCTACTTCTCCTAAATTAAATAAATACTTAGTAACTAAAATTCGATCTATTACTTCTGGTCCTAAAGAATCTGGAGTAGATTTTTCATTTCCTAAACCAATTACTAAACAAGTAGCAGATTTAGATATATTTTTTTCATTTAATATTTTTTTTAAAGTCTTAATAAAAACAGTCTCAACTTCTTTAAAATTATTTTTATCTGTTATATCATCAAAAGTAATAGTTTTATATAAACCTTGTTTTTTATTACAAAATTTTTCTCCTTCTAAAGTAATTTTTGTTTCTTCTACTAAAATATTACCAATTTTTTCTTCTTGATGAAAAATTCCATTATTTTTTTTTGATTTATCATATGTTTCAACAATAATATCTGTACGTAAAGAAAATTCTTTTAAATCAATTTCATGCTTCATTAAAGTTCACCTAATAATAATATTTACTAAATTTAACATTTTTATTTGATTTTTTTCAAGTTTTTTGATAGAATTAATATGTTTATAAAAAGTGAGGTGAAAAAGATGCCAAATATTAATAGTGCTAAAAAGCGTGTTCGTTCAAATAGAAGAAAAGAAAAAGTTAATACAATTATTACTTCTAGTATGAGAACTTCTATTAAGAAATTTGAAAAAGATGTAAAATCAGGAGATAAAGAAGCCGCAAGTAAAAGTTTAAATACTGCAATACAAAGAGTAGATAAAGCAATGAAAAATGGTTTAGTACATAAAAATAAAGCTGCACGTGTAAAATCAAGAATAATGAAGTTAAAAAATACAATGAAGTAATAGTAATTACTTCTTTTTTATGATAATATTTAAATAAGGTGAAAACATGAAAAAATTAATTGTATCAGGAATTTTATTAATTCTAGTAGGAATTACATTGACATATAAAGAAGACATCTTAGAAGCATATTATGGAAATTATTTTAATAGTAGAAAAGAAATTAGTTTAGGTAGTAAAAATGAATATTATAGAGATTATGATTTTTTATATGTTCAAAATACTAATAATTTTAAACCTGAAAATAAACAAGATATTATAAATATTTTTTATACTATTATTAATGCAGGTAAGGATGAATTTAGTTTTTATTGTCCTAGTTCTTATAAAAATTGTATTAGTGATGTTAAAAGTTTAGCAAAAGATCAAATTACACTATCAAATATAAATAATTATGTGCATCCATTTAATAGCTTTAAAAATATTTCAACTCAAACTGATACATTAGGCAGAGTTCAAGTAACAATTACAAAAGCCTATTCTCCTACTGATATCAAACTTGTAAAAGAAGCTATTACTAGTATTAAAAAAGAATTAATTAATGATAAACTTTCTTTAGAAGATCAATTAAGAATAATTCATGATTATATTATTGATAATACTATTTATGACTCTAATAGAGCTGATAATAATATTAGTGAATATAAATCTGATATAGCCTATGGTCCTTTGATAGAAGGTTATGCAATTTGTGGAGGATATTCAGATGCTTTTGAATTATTCTTAGAAGAATTAAATATAAAAAGCTATAAAATTTCTAGTGACTACCATGTTTGGAATGCAGCATATTTATATGACAATTGGTATCATTTTGACTTAACTTGGGATGATCCTGTTACAAATACTAATGAACAAATTATTGAAGATAAGTTTTTTAAAATTACTACTAATGAATTATTACTACAAGAAAAAGAACATCATAATTTTAATAATCAAGTATATCAAGAATTAAAAAGTTCAAATTAAAATAAATTATCGTTAATAAATCATAAAATCAAGAAAAATGAAGTATTATTATTCATTTAGATTCTTGATTTTTTTATTTTATAATTTACGATATAAATCAAAGTATCATTTAAAACATAAAAAAACTACTAAAAAATAGTAGCAAAACAAAATTGTTTTAGTCCATATTTTCTAATTTAGTAAGCATTTTTCCAGCTGCTTCTTTTGTCATTTGTTTCATATCTTCTAATGCATTTGGATTTTTCTTCTGATACATCATCCATAAAGCACCCATGCCTGTTAAAGCAGCTACAGCAACTACCATCTTATTCATCTTCATAATATCACCTCTTACTAGAAAACATGCAGTACTAAGTACCATTAGTAGTATTTTCCATTAATTTTATTTTATACTATCAGTTAGAAATTCTTTTAAACTAGTTCGTCTAATATCAGCAGTATTATTTTCAACTGCAATTTTAAGAGCTTGATATTGTCCTATTAAAAATAATTTCTTTTTACTTCTAGTAACAGCTGTATAAATTAATTTACGATATAGCATTTTTCGAAAAGAACAAACTAAAGGCATAATAACAATATCAAATTCACTACCTTGAGATTTATGAATACTAATAGCATAAGCAAGTTTAAAATTATGAAAAGATGATGGACTATATTTTACAATATTACCATCAAAATCAATATAAATTTCTTTAGAAGATTTATTAACAATTTTTGAAATCACTCCAATATCACCATTATAAACATTATCATCTGGCATATTAGATAATTGAATTACTTTATCACCTTCTCGATAAGTATATTCACCAACTACAATTTCTTTTTTAGGTGCTTTTTTTTCATTAAATATATCTTGTAAAGTTTTATTAATTCGATCAATTCCATTTTTTGTTTTATACATAGGTGCTAAAATTTGTAAATCTTTAAATGAAACATCTTGATAAGTATTAGCAATAGTTGATATTTGATTTAAAACTTCATCCTCACTACATTCTATAAAAGTTAAGTCCTCATTAACATTAAATATATTTTTATTTAAACTATTATTTTTAATATCATAAGCTAAAGAAATTAAATTTGAATCTTTTCCTTGACGATATAATTGCTTTAAATAACAAACATTTACACTATCACTATTAATTACATCATGTAAAATTTGTCCTGGACCAACACTAGGTAATTGATCATAATCTCCAATTAAAATAATTTTTGTATTAACACTAATTCCTTTTAATAAACTACTAAATAAATATGTATCAATCATACTTGCTTCATCAATTAAAATAAATTCAACTTTACTTTTATTATACTCATTAATTTGAAAACTATTATTTTCCTTATTCCATTTTAAAAAACGATGAATAGTTGAAGCTTTAAAAAGAGTTGATTCACTCATTCTTTTAGCAGCTCGCCCTGTAGGAGCTAAAAGTGCAATTTTCTCATTTAATTCATTATTATTATATTTTTTTATTCGTCTATATAATTCAACAATTGCATTTAAAATAGTTGTTTTACCTGTTCCAGGACCTCCAGTAATAATTAATAAATTTTTACGATAAGAATTACAAATTGCTTCTTTTTGATTTGTATTATATTCAATAGAAAAATCTTTCTCTAATTCCTTAATATTCTCTGATAAATCTATTTCTAAATCTTTTTGATGCATTAATAATTTAAATCTATTTGCAATTAAAATTTCAGCATCATATAACTCTTTTATATAATATTTTGTATCAAGCTTTATAATTTTTTGATTTTTTTCTAAATCAATTAATCTTTCATAATATAATTCTTCACTAATTGTAAGACCTAATACTTTATCTAAATAACTATAAATTTCTTCTTGATAAAAATAACTGTGTCCTAAATTATTTGATAATTCTTTCATTATATATAAAATAGCAGCATCTATTCTAATATTTGATGATTTATCAATTCCAATTTTATTAGCAATAAAATCAATTTTTTTAAAATACATTTCATATATATCTTCAATAAGCATATAAATATTTTCTTCAATCTGTTTAATAGTATTTTCTTTATATTTATTATATATTAGCATACTATCTTTTGTAGAAAAACCTATTTTATTTAAATACATAATAATTTCATAACTAGATTCATACTCTACTAATTTATCGTGTAATTCTTCAGCATTTTTAGAAGTAATTCCTGGTATTAAAACCAAATTAGATGGATTTTCTAATATAATTTTAAAAGTATCTTTACCAAGTACTTTTTCTATTTTTTTTGCCTTTGCCTCACCTATACCCTTAAATAATCCAGATGATAAAAACTCAATAATATCATTTTTTTCTTCTTTTAGGCATCTTTCATATTTTTCTACTTGAAATTGTTCACCATATCGATTATGTTCAATTAATTTACCATAAAATATATAAGTATCAATTTCATTTAATTCATGAAAATAACCCGTGAAAGGTATTGTTCTATCAACATAGATATCTAAATCAACTGAATTAGTTTCAAGTACTTTAAATAGTCCTATTATATAACCATTATCACTTTGAAAGATATTTTTTTGATAGTGTCCTTTGATATAGATATCCATTTTTTCACCTTACTTTCCTATTAGATATGGATAATCAACTCCTACAATTGTAGTTTTATAAAATGTATTAGATATTAATTTCTTTCTAATTTTTACATATAAAAAGTTAGAAGTATGACCATAACTATAACCTTCTTTATAATTTTCAATTAAAACTTCAACTTTTTTACCTAAATGTTTATCAAGATATTTTATTTCTAATTTTTTTGATAATTCTAGTAATTTTCTAGCTCTTAATTTTTTTATTTCTGGTGAAATATGATTAGATAATTCTTCTGCTTTTGTACCACTTCTTAAAGAAAAAGGAAAAACATGAATCTTTGAAAAACCTATCTTTTCACATGTAGAAAGAGTCTGTTTAAAGTCTTCGTCTTCTTCTTGAGGAAAACCAACAATAACATCTGTTGTTATAGAAATATTTGGTCTAATTTCTCTTATTTCCTCGATTTTTTTCATAAAATATTTTAAATCATATTTACGGTTCATTAATTTTAATATTTTATCAGAACCTGCTTGTAGAGGAATATGTAAATGATCTACAATTATATTATTGTCCTTTAATACTTTTAATACTTTATTATTTAATTCAGTTACTTCAATTGATGAAATTCTAAGTCTTTTTAATTTTTCTATTTTTACTAATTCTTCTAATAAATCAGAAAATTCATAATCTTTATCTCTACCATAATTTCCTGTATGAATACCTGTTAAAACAATTTCTTGATAACCATTATCAGTTAGAGTTTTAACTTCTTCAATAACTTTATCTAAATCCTTACTACGACACTTACCACGTACATATGGAATAATACAATAACTACAATAATTTTCACAACCATCTTGAATTTTAACAAATGCTCTAGTTCTTCCTGGAAAATCACTTATAATCATATCTTCAAACAAAGTTAAATCATCTTGGTATTTCAATCTTATTTGTTCTTTCTTTTTCATATAATCTGTAATTAATTCAACAATTCTTGATTTATCTTTATTTCCGATAACAATATCTAAACCTTCTTCTTGATAATCTTGATTTGCCGCAATAAAACAACCCATGGCAACAATACATGCATTAGGATTTCTTCTAATCGCATTACGAATCATTTTCTTACTCTTTAAATCGGCAGTATTAGTAACAGTACATGTATTAATAATATAGATATCACAAATTTCATTAAAATTAGCAATTTCAAAACCTGCTTCTTTTAATTTATTTGTAACAAATTCACCTTCATACATATTAACTTTACAACCTAATGATAATATTCCTACTTTCATACTGCTACCTCTTTTCATTGATAAATTATAACATAGTTTTAGGAAAAAATCTATAGAACAAAAAAAGTGTTCATAGAACACTATTCTAATTTCTTTTGCAATTCTTTTAATGCAATCAAAAATTCATTTGTCTTTTTAATTTCTTCATCTAATTTTTCATAATTAGCTGTATTTTCTAAAGCTATACTAGTTGTAGTTTCTTCTTTTTCAATTCCAAAAATTGGCGAAATAACAGGACTACTTTTAAATATACGATCTTCTTTATAGGCTTCTTCTAAACTAATTGAATTAAAATCATCTAGTTTAACTGTTTTAATAGGCTCTACTTCTTTATTTTGCTGTTCAATGTTATTTTCTTTTTCTAATTCAATAGCATCTACTTTAATTTGATTCATTCTTTTTTCTAAATCTGCTAAACTAATTGGTTCATTTCCTTCATCTTCATATTGTGTAACTTCATTTTTTTCATAAATTTGTTTACTCTTTTTAATTAACTCGTCCATACTAATAATTGCATTTTCTTCTTGCTCTGCTTCAAACTTAGTTAAATCAATATTTTCACTTTGTTCTTTCATCAATTCTTCTGTTACTTTTTTTAGTTCTGCTTGAGCTTCTTCTTTATTTGGCTCAATTTCAGTATATACTAATTCTTCTTGTTTTTCTAAAGCAACTTGTTCCTTAACTTCAGAATATATTTGGTCAATTGATGGAATTTGATTTTCTTTAGTTTCCTGTAATTGTTGTTTTTCATATTCCTCGATTGGAATTACAGGTGGAATTCCCTCTTTTTTTGTAGTTACTGCAACAGGTTCTTCCTTTTCTATTTTAACTGGTTCTGGTTGAGTTTCTAGCTTTGTTTGATTTTCTATTATTGGAATAACTACTGGATTTTTCTCCTCAGAAACTGAGATAGTTTGCACAGGTGTTACCGGTTCTACAGTTATATGATTATCTTCAATCTTAAATTCTTTATTTTCCATATTATTATTTTGTACCATTTTCTTATTTTTATATATTTTTTCCATAACAAAATATATAGTACCAACAATACAAATAGTTATAGCTAATAAAATTACAATAAATACTTCTTTTGAAGTTAAAAATTCCATTAATGTAGTCATTAACCTCACCTCTACTAACTAGTCTAACATAAATATTATTTATATAAAACTATTCTCAAACTAAAATAAAAATGTTTTACAATTAATTGACAAATATTATTGACATATTAATTTACACTACTCTTTCTTTAAATCTATCATATCATATTTTAAATTCTTTGAGTATATTTTTTTTTAATTTTCATAACTTTTAGTATGAGAGAAAAATTTATAAAATCAACTTTAATATTAATGATTGGTGGTTTTCTAACAAAAATTTTAGGAATGATTATTAAAATAGTCATGACTAGATATATAGGAACTGAAGGAATTGGACTTTATATGTTAATTTTACCAACATTTTCCCTATTTATAGCTTTAGCCCAAGCAGGTTTTCCTATAGCATTATCAAAATTAATAGCCGAAGATAGTCGAAATAATAAAAAGTTATTTTTTTCATTAATTCCTCTTTCTTTAATTATTAACTTAATTTTAATGATTTTTATTATATTGATTGCTAAACCACTTGCTATTAATTTACTTCATGATAAACGTTGTATTTTAGCCATTTATGCTATTGCTCTAGTAATTCCATTTACTACTTTATCTAATATGTGTAGAAGTTATTTTTACGGAAAACAAAAAATGTTTCCTCATGTTTTAAGTAATATAACTGAAGATATCGCTAGATTATTACTAATGATAATAGGAATTCCTTTTTTCCTCCAAAAAGGATTAGAATATGCTGTATGTTATGTTGTATTAATTAATGTAATTAGTGAATTAATTTCAATTTTAATTTTATTTTTCTTTTTACCAAGAAATGTAAAAATACAAAAAAATGATTTATTTCCTAGTAAAATTTATATAAAAGATTCATTAGATATTTCTATTCCTAATACTGCTTCTAGATTAATCGGATCAATTGGATATTTCTTTGAACCTATTATATTAACTAGTTCTTTACTATATGTTGGTTATTCAAATCAATATATCGTATCCGAATATGGAATAATTAGTGGTTATGTTTTACCTATACTTTTATTACCTTCTTTTTTTACACTTGCTATTTCACAAGCCCTACTTCCTACAGTATCAAAATTATATTATAAAAAAAATATTAAAGAAGTTAAACGAAAAATTAAACAAGCTATCTTCTTTTCCTTATTAATAGGTATTCCTACTACTATTTGTTTTGTAATTTCTCCAACTATATTTTTAAAGACTATTTATCATACAACAGAAGGTGCTAATTATATGACTTTTTTAGCACCAATTTGTCTATTGCAATATATTCAAGCTCCTCTTTCCTTTAGTTTAGACGCTATTGGTAAAAGTAAAGATAATATGAAAGCATCCTTATATGGAACACTTGCACGCACTTTCTTCTTATTTAGTTTATCATTTCTTAAAATTGGTATTTGGTCTTTAATTATATCAACAAGTATTAATATATGTATCATCACATTCTATAACATTCAAAAAATCAACAAATATTTAAAATAGAAAAAACGCTTATTAGCGTTTCAATTATTTATTGCTTAAATATAATAAATATACAATTTATTAATTTTATATTTTTTAAGCAATTTTAAGTAACTAGAATTTAAAATTTTCATGCAATCAGAGATATTAGTATAAAATATATTTCATAAATTATTTAATTTTTAGCTTTTTAACCAGCTACATACCAGTTCTTACAATCAACCGTTGATGATGACGAACAAGAGTCAATAACACCACCCCAACTATTCCAACCACCAACACAAACATTTGGACTTCCTGTGTGGCAATTACTACAGTTATATACACATGTTCCTGTACTATTACTAGATCCTGCTACTTGACTAAACGAACCACCTTTCTTATTACACCATTTGGCACCATGAGAAGTAGTACTATCGCAACCATATTGACATGTATTTTTAGTAGTTTTACAACTATTCCATGTCCTTTTCTTATATTTATGAGTAACAGTTAAAGAACATGTTCCTTTATTACCAGCAGCATCATAAACAACTCTATCTTGATCTTGCTTTTTATTTGTAAAGTTTTTACTAGTAACTCCAGCATCTCCACCACATTTTGATACTCCACTTCCCCAAGGATCAGAGCAACTAAGTGTATAGTCAACACCATCTTCATGGTTTGATTTATTTGTAAACTTACATGTTGGTTTAGTTTTATCAATATATACAGACTGATTTGGGCATATTGTTGAATTTCCTACATTATCATATACAATTCCTGGTGATATTGCTGTTATATATGTATCAGTATTATAATATTTAGAAACATTTTTTTGGCATCCACTTAATGAATCACTACAATTTCCAGTAATTGTTACATCTGTATTTACCCAACTAGCTGTTCCACCACTACTTGTACAGCTTGGTGGTTCTTTATCAATTCTTACAATTTGATCTGTTGGACAATCTATATAATTTCCAGCATTATCCCATACTGTTCCTGGTGATAAAGTTGCATTTTTACTCTCATTAATTGTTAAAGAAGCATTATTTTTACATCCACTTCCTGTATCTTTACATGTACCTGTAAGTGTTCTAGAACCAGCAGTCCAATTTGGACTTCCACCACTACTTGTACAACTTGGTTTTATTTTATCTACATATACAGGAACTTCACCTCCACATGAAGCTTCATTTCCTGCATTATCTTTAAAGGTAAATGGATTTTTTACTGTTTTAGCATTTTCATAAGAAACTGTATCTGTACTTTTAGTACATCCGGATCCTCCTGTATCTTTACACGTTGCAGTTAATTTTACTGTTTGGTTTGTCCATGTGCTATTAGCTCCTGCTACATCACAATTTGGTTTATCTACATCTATTCTTACTGGTATTGTTCCACATTGTGTTTCATTTCCTGCCATATCTGCTACTTTATCAGGAGTTGTTTCTTTATTATAATTTGTTTTTTTAATAATTTTATTTACTGTTGATTTTTGACATCCACTATTCATTACACCTTTATTATCTTTACATGTACCTGTTACTGTTGTTTCTTTATTTGTCCACTCTACATTTGGCTCTTTTGTAACTGCACATACTGGTGCCATTGTATCAATTATAATATCTTTACTATATTTTGCTACATTAAATCCGTTTACATCATAGACTTCTACATATAATTTATATATTCCATCTTCATAATCAGTTATATCTAAACTCAATGTATCTTTTTGATTTGTTCCACTTATATCAATATATTCACTTTCTTTTAATTTTTTATTATTTTTATATATAAAATATTGATATATCGCTAAACCATCTTTATCTTCAATATTAACATCTACTGATGGAGTTTTATTTACATAATATAATGAAACATTACTATCATCAGAACTACATTTTGTTTTATTAGTTGCATTTGTCAATTTACAATTAATTTCACTAGAACCTTTTTTTCGATAATTATTAAATACTATTTGAGTTTTTGATTTATCATTTTTTTCAACAACAATACTTTCTCCTTTTTGTCCTTCTTTTACCAATAATGGAACATAAAAGTATTTATTATTTAATCTTACTACCCTTGTATAACTTTCTTCTAATTTATAACTGTTCTTATTATAATCTAATAAAGAATCTATATAGTTAGTATCTACTAAATCTTTTAAATAAACTACATTTGAATCACCATTTTTAACTGGTAACTCTGTTTTATGATCAGAAAAATATGTTTTTGCTACTTGATTAAATATATCTATTTGAGTTTGATCAAATTTTTTAATTTGATTTTTTCTTATATTTAAGAAAGAAACCACTCCAATACTTGATATAATTCCTAATATAACAACTACTGCCAATATTTCAATTAAAGTAAAGCCTCTTTGAAATTTTCTTTGTTCAATCTTTTCCATTATTATCACCTTTTTTCATATAAATATATTTATTAGCAAACATACCAATCTTTACACTTAACTGTTGTTGATGCAGTACAAGAGTTAATAGCACTACCAAAATCATTCCAACCACCAACACAAGCATTTGGACTTCCTGTGTGGCAATTACTACAGTTAGTTTTATATTTACATATTCCATTACTACTTAGAGTTGTTTGTGAGCCTTGGGAAAAAGTACCATTCTTATTTTTACACCATTGGGCACCATGAGAGGTATCTGTAACTGTATCGCAACCATATTGACATGTATTTTTAGTAGTTTTACAACTATTCCATGTGCTTTTCTTATATTTATGAGTAACAGTTAAAGAACATGATCCTGTATTACCGGCAGCATCAGAAACATATCTAGTTTGATTTTGTTTTTTATTTGTAAAGTTTTTACTAGTAACTCCAGCATCTCCACCACATGTTGATACTCCACTTCCCCCTGAATCAGAGCATTTAAGTTTATAGTTAACACCATCTTCACCGTTTGATGTATCTTTAAACTTACATGTTGGAGCAGTTTTATCAATTTGTACAACTTGACCATAACAAATTCCTTCATTACCAGCCTTATCTTTTACTATTCCTGGTGTAGGTAAAGCATAATTACTTGTTGCAGTAATTATTGCACCAACGTTTCCTGTACAACCGCTTCCTCCAGTATCTATACATTCTCCAGTAATTGGTACATCTGTTCTTGACCAATTGTTATATCCAGTTCCACCACTAACTCTACATTCTGGTGGATCTTTATCAATTAGTACAGTTTGATTTGCTGGACATGGTGTACAATTATTTGCTTTATCACATACTGTTCCTGGTGATTTAGTAGCATTTGTATTTACATTAATTGGTAGAGAAGCATCACCTTTACATCCACTACCTGTATCTGAACATTTACCTGTAAGTGTTATAGGACCAGCAGTCCAATTTGGACTTCCACCACTACTTTCACAACTTGGATATATTGTATCTACATATACAGGAATTGTACCTCCACATGAAGCTTCATTTCCTGCCTTATCTTTAAAGGTAAATGGATCTTTTACTATTTCATTATTTTCATAAGAAGCTTCTTTTGTACTTTGAGTACATCCGGATCCTCCTTTATCTTTACACGTTGCAGTTAAAGTTACTCTTTGGTTTGTCCATGTGCTATTAGCTCCTGCTACATCACAATCTGGTTCCTCTACATCTATTCTTACTGGTATTGTTCCACATTGTGTTTCATTTCCTGCCATATCTACTATTTTATCATCTAGAGTTGTTTCTTTATTATAATTTGTTTTTTTAATAATTTTATTTACTGTTGATTTTTGACATCCACTATTCATTACACCTTTATTATCTTTACATGTACCTGTTACTGTTGTTTCTTTATTTGTCCACTCTACATTTGGCTCTTTTGTAACTGCACATACTGGTGCCATTGTATCAATTATAATATCTTTACTATATTTTGCTACATTAAATCCGTTTACATCATAGACTTCTACATATAATTTATATATTCCATCTTCATAATCAGTTATATCTAAACTCAATGTATCTTTTTGATTTGTTCCACTTATATCAATATATTCACTTTCTTTTAATTTTTTATTATTTTTATATATAAAATATTGATATATCGCTAAACCATCTTTATCTTCAATATTAACATCTACTGATGGAGTTTTATTTACATAATATAATGAAACATTACTATCATCAGAACTACATTTTGTTTTATTAGTTGCATTTGTCAATTTACAATTAATTTCACTAGAACCTTTTTTTCGATAATTATTAAATACTATTTGAGTTTTTGATTTATCATTTTTTTCAACAACAATACTTTCTCCTTTTTGTCCTTCTTTTACCAATAATGGAACATAAAAGTATTTATTATTTAATCTTACTACCCTTGTATAACTTTCTTCTAATTTATAACTGTTCTTATTATAATCTAATAAAGAATCTATATAGTTAGTATCTACTAAATCTTTTAAATAAACTACATTTGAATCACCATTTTTAACTGGTAACTCTGTTTTATGATCAGAAAAATATGTTTTTGCTACTTGATTAAATATATCTATTTGAGTTTGATCAAATTTTTTAATTTGATTTTTTCTTATATTTAAGAAAGAAACTACTCCTATACTTGATATAATTCCTAATATGACAACTACTGCCAATATTTCAATTAAAGTAAAGCCTCTTTGAAATTTTCTTTTTTTATTCTTTTTCACTATTATCACCTAGTATAAGTATAATATATTATTAATTTAATTTCAAATTTTTTTTAACTAATTGTAAATAAAAAAAAACTAGATAATCTAGTTAATTTTCATGGTAGTCTGTACGGAATTCGAATCCGTGAATGTTGCCTTGAGAGGGCAATGTGTTAAGCCACTTCACCAACAGACCATATAAAATGGTATCTAAAATAGACACCATCAGCATAACATATCTTAGTTTTTTTGACAAGATAAAATAAAGTTATAGCATTATTTCTGTATATAATTCAATTCTTTTTTGAATACGTTCTTTACCTAAAATTTTTAAAATTGAAAATAAATCAGGAGATTTAGTTCTACCAGTAACTATAACTCTAATAGCTTCACATATATCTCCAACATGACCTTTATACATTTCAGGATTATTTTTATATTCTTTAGGTGAAGCTGCATAACCATTTTTTATAGCAAATTCTTTTATATCATTAAACCAAGTTTCATTATCTACTTCTAAATTTAATATTTCCATATATTTTTTAATTAAATTGATATCATATTTTTTATTACCATCATATTTTTGATATTTTTCTTTTTCAAATAATTCATCAATAGCATAAGAAAATTCTTCTTTTACATCACTATATTTAGAAATATCTTTTCTTGGTCTTGGACCATCTTTTTCTATTGATAAAAACAAAATCATATCTTCTTTATTTTTTAATAATAATTCATAATAATTATAATCAAATTTTTTACTATATTCTAATGTTTCTTGATAAATTTCTTTTCCACTTTTTCTAGAAAAATATGTTTTTGAAATATTATTTAATTTTTCTAAGTCAAATAAAGTTCCACCTACAGCCATCTTATCAAAAGTAAATGTAAATTCTTCAAATGATTTTTCACTATTATTTAAATACCATTCTTCAAAATTAGAATTCAAAATAGTCGCTAAATAAAGTTTAACTGCTTCAATTGGAATACCTACTTCTTCATAATATGATACTTTTGCTTCTGGATCTTTTCTTTTAGAAAGTTTTCTAATATTACCATTATCTTTTTTAGTAATAGGTGCAGTATGAGCATATTTTGGTATTTCAAATCCTAAAATTTCAAATAATTGAAGATGGATTGATAAACTTGGAACCCACTCGTCACCTCTAATAACATGTGTAGTATGCATCAAATGATCATCAATGACATGTGCAAGATGATAAGTAGGAGTTCCATCTTTTTTTAATAATACAATATCCATATCATTTTCAGGCAATTTTATTTTTCCTTTTATACAATCAATAAATTCTATAGTATTATTAATATTACCTGGAGATTTTAAACGAATAACATATTCCTCTTTATTATTTAATTTTGCTTTTATTTCTTCTAAAGTCAAGTCTCGATCAACAGCATATAATCCATAAATACCTATTTTTATTTTAGCTAATTCTTGTTCTTCACGAATCTTTGCTAATTCTTCTTCTTTTATAAAACATGGATAAGCATAACCATTAATAATTAAATCTTTAACATAAGTTTGATATATTTCTGTTCTTAAACTTTGAATGTATGGACCGTATTTACCTCCTGCTTTTTCACTTTCATCAGGGATAATTTGAAAAGCATCTAAATCATTGAATATTCCATCTATTCCATTTTCAACACTTCTTTTTTGATCTGTATCTTCAATTCTCAAATAAAATATTCCTTTTGATTGTTTAGCAAAAACAGAATCACAAAAAGCACCAAATAAGCTTCCCATATGAACAAATCCAGTAGGACTTGGACCAAAACGAGTTACCATTTGATTAGCTTCTAAATTTCTCTTTGGATATTTTTCTTCATAATATTCTCTTGTTTTTGTAATATTTGGAAATAAAAGATTAGCAAGTTCAATTCTTTCTTCTTTATTCATAAAATACACACTCCTGTATTATTTTTTTAGTGGTTGCCCTAGTTAGATTCGAACTAACGCATCGTGCGGTCAGAGCGCACTGCCTTACCACTTGGCCATAGGGCAATATATGACATATACATTTTATAATATTTTATCAAAAAAAGAAAGCATTTTACTTTCTTTTTTCATAATTTTTAAGATTCATACTTTGAAGTGCTGTTGTATTAGCACTAATACTTTCTAATGCTTCTTTATCCTGTTGTAATGTTAAGGGTCTAACTTTTCCATCTAATCTTGATTCAATCATCTTTTTCCAAGATTCTGTTTCATATTCATCAACTTTTTCAACATCATATAATCCTAGTAGAGATTTAATTGAATTAGCAATAAGACTAGAACTAATTACAGGAAAATTAAATAAACTTAATACTTTTGAAAAATTGATAATTGAACTATCTTCATCTTCAAAAATAGATTTTAATTCATAAATTAAATCTTTTGTTAATTTACCATCTTTTAATACATGTGTATTGACCATAGTTGAATTTAATCTCATTCCATATAAAGAAGAAAAAGAATATTCTATTTCTAATGGTGTTATATTTTTTCTAACTGCACATTTATATCTCACAATTTTGCCATGTTCTTTATCTTCACATAAAAGTGTCTTTATTGGCATCATTCTTAATCACCCTTTCAGTCGAAAACTTATTATAGCACTTTTTTTGAAATTAGTCAATTAATATTTAAGTTTTT
>CANRPE010000023.1 GCA_947632405.1 uncultured Bacilli bacterium
AAATAAATTTTGTTCAAGTTTCATGACTATGTGTGCCTTGAACGAAGTGAAAGGAATGTGTGGTTAGTATGAAAAAAATGATAACAGTTGTTTTTGTTCTAGGTGGTATCTTTATTTTATATCAATTTTTTGCTATGTTTTTAATGAATAAACATACTTCAACTTATTCACTTAAAACAACAGATAATGCTTATATGATTAAAGAAGTTTATAGAAAACACAAAAAATTTAATATTTATTCCCTTTATATAGAAGATAAAAATAAACAAAAATTTGTTGCAAGCTATGATCTTGATATGAATCGTCAAAATCAAATTATAAAAGATATTAAGACTTATCAAAAAGATAATTTATATTGTATCGCACCAATTTTAAAAAATAAAAAATTTGAGCAAGTTCTTTGTCAATACAATAATGAACAAGTAAGTGTTTCTTATCTTCATCAAATTGGAAATTATGAAGTAGATTCTTTTATATCAAATTTAAAGAATGAAAAATATCTATTTGATTATGAAATAGATAAAGAAGAAAATGTAATTAACTCATCAAATAATATATCTATATATAATAATTTACCTTCAAATTTATATATTACAATGTGGGGATATAAATATCTATATACTTTAAATAAAGATAGTATTACTTTTAAATCTTTATTAGATAAAGATTCTTATTTTAATGATTTTGGTATTTTATGTAATAAATATTATGTTGCAATGAATACTGATGAAAATGAATTTACATCATTCTATGTAGTAAATATTAAGGATGGTGGAAAAGCAAAAATAGATTTTGAATACACTATTTCTAAAAACTCTTACTTTAATGGAATTTATAATAATAAAATATATTTAACAGATATTGATAATAAAACTCAATATATGATTAATCCAGCTACTGAAAAAATAACAGAGGCTGGAAGAAATAAAAATGCTAAATTTTATGATGGAGTATCATTAAAAGATGTTGATATTAATACTTTAACTTCAGAAAAAAAATATTTTATTTCTCAAGTAATTGATAAAAATGTAGAAAAACTCTATTCAGATAAAAATTTAATTAAATTTGAACAATCATATTATTATCAAGATACAGATAATAGTGTTTATCAAATATTAGAAGCATTTCCAGAATATAAAATTCGTTTATTTAAATTTTCAGATTTAAAAGAGTTAAAAATATTAAATAATAATTTATTTATTATTTCAAATGATATAATTTATATGTATAATAATTCTAGTGGATTAAGAAAAATTGCTAGTAACCGTGAATTACTTTATAATTATAAAAATATTTATGATATTTATTATAGTTAGAAACTTATATAATCATTATGCATATCATAAAATAGGTATTGCGAAATAAGTGATATTTTGCTATAATATCACTTGATGGGGCCTTAGCCAAGTGGTAAGGCGTGGGTCTGCAACACCCTGATCATCGGTTCAAATCCGTTAGGCCCCTCCATTTTTGCGGATGTAGTTTAGTGGTTAGAATACGGCCTTGCCAAGGCTGTGACGGGGATTCGATTTCCCTCATCCGCTCCATTGTGATAATTACTCACACCCTCGTGTGAGTTTTCTTTTGTTTATTTTTTGTTAAAATAAAAATACACTTGCAAATTGACAAAATCAATTAAAGTGATCATATTTTAATAATTTTTATCAATATTTAAAGTACCTCTCATCTATTAATGGTACAATATCTATTACTGGTTCTTCATATGGATGTACTTTCCTTAATTTAGATATTACTTTTCTAACTTGATTAATATTACAAACAAACTCTAATTTTTCTTCTTCTACGAATTCTAGTTTATTTTTTTCACTAATGTATGGATTTGCATTATCATTGGGCATAAAAGTACATATTGATTTGGTTGAAGAAGTGCAATAGGTATAATCACCGATTACTCCTGCTCCAGATTCACATACAGCCTGTCTAATTTTTTCTACATTTTCTAGTAGGGTAGTTACAAAAATTATATCTTATTAATACTTATGTTCATTTTGAATTTTCCTCTAATCTTTTCTCTATATCCTCAATGCTTGGCAAAGTATTTTCTAAAAATTCAGGTATCTCGGATAAAATTTTATATTCGCTTACGCCAATAGGTTTATTTATATCTTTCAAAGCTAATTCTGCAGTTACTTTCTTTTTATCTTTGCAAAGTAATATCCCAAACGTTGGGTTATCATTTTCATCTTTAACATATTTATCTACAGCGCTTAAATAAAAATTCAATTTACCAGCATATTCTGGTTTAAACTCAGTTGTCTTTAATTCTATAACTACATAACTTTTAACTTTCAAATTATAAAACAATAAATCAATATAATAATCTTCATTTTCTATTTCTAAATGATATTGTCTTCCCACAAACGCAAATCCATTACCTAGTTCTAATAATAACTTAGTAATATTAGTAGTTAATTCTCTTTCAATATCAAGTTCTTTCACATCTTTATCAGCAGTTATAAAATCGAAAATATAAGGGTCTTTTAATAATTCTTTTGCTTGTTCATTATTAGGTGTTGGTAAAGTTTCATCAAAATTAGTAGTTTTATTTTCTAAAAGAGCTTGTCTTTCATACAATTTAAGAGAAATCTGATGAGTCAATATAGAAACAGACCAGCCATTTTCAACTGATTCTTTTGCATACCACTTTCTAATTTCCTTATCTTTAATTTTATCTAATAATACTTGATTATGGTTCCAAGATAATTTTGCAAGGACTCCTTGCAAAAATTCATCATTATCAAATTCACTAGCAAACTTTTGCATATATCTTAAATTTCTTGCTGACATACCTTTAATTGTAGGAAACTCTATTTTTAAATCTTTTGCTAAAGTATCAATAAAGGATGAACCCCATTTATTATTTTCAATTAATTTTAAACCGATATTATAATACATTAAAATTAAGTCCTTATTAGCACTCTCAGCTATTTTATTCCTAGTTGTTATTAAAGTCCTTTTAATATCATTTAGTACTTCAAAATATTTATCACTATTTTCTAACATAATGACCTCCTTTGCTAGTATCTGTTGATATAATTATACTATAAATACCAATAAATTCCTATATTGTCATTGAAGTTTTATTTAGATATTTATTTAATTTTGATAAATGGTTTAAAACCATCTTATAATTCGCTTCATATTGACTAATCTGTTCGAACTTTTTGAACATTAAAATATATTTCATCTCTATTAGAGATGATTTTCTATGTAATAAAAAATCTCCCACAGAACATTTTAATATACCTGTCAAAATTCCTAAGGAGAAAATTTAAATGTTAGATAATTAAAATTACAAAGACATTATGTTTATATCTAAACTTAAAAAAATAAATAATAGAAAAGATAATAATGAGTTTTAATGACTCTTATTAGTTTCTATTATTTATTTAATTTATATACATAAGGTTTAAAGTCAAAATCAAAGTATGTCCAATATCCACCTTTTGGAATTGCTAAATAATTTTCTATATATTGATTGGACTTTGGTGATATATTATTTATTCTATCAACTCCATTTTCAGTTAATACTAATGGAATAACATATCTAGTTTTAGCATTAACATTTATACAATATTTATTATTTAATTGTTCATCGCTTTTATATACTTTTGTTGCTGTCATAAAATTTCTAAAACTTTCAGATAAATATTTATCATCGCAATTTAATATTTTTTCTATTATTTGTTTTTCTGTACAATTATATAAATCTTCAATAGTTAAATAACCAGCATTACTCATTGATTTGCACATATCAGCAAGAAATTGCATTGCTGTTCTATCCTTATCACTTACCCATTCAGGCCATAGTTTGGAAATTATTCTAATATATTCTTCACATATAACTTTGTGTTTAAATCCTAATTCATCTATGCCTTGTTCATTTTTTAATATAGTAATATCATCATATATTTTTTTAATTGTATCTAATTCCCATACTCTAAAAAAGGTTAATCCACTTGAAAAAGTATATTCAAATCTATCTGCAGATAATTTTGGAGTATCATTATCTGCTATTGGATATATTTTATAATCACATACTTCTTCTAACTTAATTCCATCTCGGTTTAATAATACCATTATTTCTTTGGAATTTTTAATAATATCTGTTGTTCTTTCTTCAGTAGATTCTTGGTGTTCTGAATCTCCATTCATAAAATCAATACAATGCTTAAATGTTGGAGTTGCTATATCATGAAATAATCCTGCTAGAGTTTGTTTCTTATCATGAGTAAAATGCCATATAATAAGTGCTACTCCAACACTATGATCTAAATTTGAATACCAATATTTTACATTAAAACATTTCGAATAATCAGTTCCACAACTCATACTAATTGTACTTATTCTTTTCATTTCAGGAGTATTTATATATTCCAACAACCATTCAGGAAAAATAGGAGATAAAATTTTAAAATACTCTTTTACTTCTGGATTTAATGTGTCATAATACTTCATCATAATTCCCTCACTTAAAACTATATCACAATTATTTTATCAAAAAAAACTACTTTTTTCGAGATATTTAGATAAATTTGTGCTAGGACATTATTAATGATTGATATTTTATATATTAAATTGTTTCTAAGCAAAAGTTGTAGATATCTTTCACAATTGCTCCATAGTGACGAATCTGTTCAAATTTTTCAAACATTTAAATATTTACGTTTATTATTATCATTATATAATTTAGATAAAATAGTTTTATAGATGAAACCTCTAATATAAAAATCAATAAAATTTGTTAAACCAAAAATAAATAATGCGAAAGAAGTATTTAAAAATAATAAACAAATTAAAAGTCTTATTCCAACTCCAATACTAGAACCTATCAATAATATAAACGATTTCCCTTGAGTAATACATAATGTTTTATATGTTTCATACTGATAAAGTCCAAATACTGTAATTATATAAAATAAAAAATATGGAAAACATTCTGATATAGGAACACTACCATGGGATATAAATAAATATATAAATGAAAATATAAAATTTAAAGATACTACTAATGGAAAACATTTATTTTTCATATTCATACAATTTACATATTGTTTCTTATAAGTTTTATTTTCTGGAATTTTAATCAACAAAGTTGCTTGATAGGCATTTGTAATTATCTCTAATGTTAAACATACCGAATAACAAATAGTATGAATAGCATATTTTTCTGTTCCTAAGTGACTTGCAAGCACTCCATACATTAATAAAAAAATTCTAGAAGAAACCCTTTCTAGGCTATATGGAATTCCATAAATCTTAACATTATGTATGTCATCTTTAGATATTTTTTGAAATTTTAATTTCATTTTATATGATAAAAATACAAAACAAATTATATCAGATAAAATAGTAGCAATAAAAAGAGCAACTAAATTTTTAGTAAATATAAATGCCAATGCATCTAAACTTATTAATGAAATATAGGTTATAATTAGTCCTTTTCTGTATAATTTTAAATCATTTTTAAGTCTTACTATTTCAAGTAATCCAATATGCAATATTGATATAGGAAGATAAATTACATATAGTTTTAATATAACTTCCATTAATTTCTTTTGATCAATAGTTAGTTTAAATAAATTAACTATTAAATCACTTGCTAAAAACGAAATAATTCCTAAAATTAATCCTATAATACCTGAAATTAATAAATATGAACTTGATTTTTTTCTAACTGTTCTATGTGTATATATTCCTATTTCTCCAATAGATTTAAATATAAAATTTATAAGTATTAGACTACCACATACTATAACAGCATCTACATTTATATAATTATTAAATGCTGAATCTATACTATCAGCAATACTCATAAATATAAAACTTATTAAAATTGAAATAAATTCTTTCATAAAGCTACCTCTTATTAATATTATATCATAAGTTATAGTATCTTTTACAATTGCCTTATATTATAATATTTTAATCGAAAATTTTAGTTAGATTAGTTAATGACATAGCCGATTCTAAAGTAAAAAAATTTCATAGTATATATAGAAGGAGGTAGTTATGCTTAAAGGTCAAAAGTCAAAGATAGATAATATAGAAAATGTATTGTGTCCATTTACAGATCTTTATATTACTCAAGGAGCAGGGGAAGGAACTCATAAAGGCACTATGTCTATAGATGTTCGAGGAAAAAAGAGTGGAGAAAGATATCCATATTATGCTCCATGTACGGTTAAATGTTTAAAAACATATCCAGAAAGTGGTCAAGTAATGTGGCAATCTACTTCTAAAGTTAGATGCGCTAATGGCTATATTGGAATTATTACTTTTATGACTGCTCATGATGATACAATGGATGCTAAGATTGGACAAGTAGTTAGTCAAGGAGCAAAACTTGGAAATATGGGAACTAAAGGTAATTCAACTGGTGTTCATTGCCATATTGAATTTTCAACTAGTAGTAATACAACTTGGCAAAAAAATTCATTTGGTATTTATTCTTTTCAAAATGAACAAGATTTAGATTCAATATGTTTTTTTGATGATACTAATATTTTAAATCGCAAAGAATATTTAAAGCCAAAATATACTAATTCTATTACTCCAAATCAAGAAAATAAGTATATAAATTTACCACCTACTGTTGAGAGTTGGGCAGTTTATGATATTTCTGTATCTCCAATTAAGAAAAATGCTAAAGCTTATTTAAATCCTAAGAAATTTGGTGGTTTAACTTATTTAATTTATGACTATCATGATAATAATACTACCGTTGAAATAGAAACAAAAGATTATGGTAAAGTAAAAATTTATATTTCTGATACAGTTGGAGAAATTACAAACACTCCTAAATATAAGACTGGTAGTTACTAGAAAAGTAGTAATATACTTTTCTTTTTATTTGTGTTATTATAAAAAAAAGGAGACTTAAATATGAAACATAAATTTAAAACAGTAGTATTAATATTTTTACTTGTTCTTTGTTGTAGTGGTTGTAGTAAAGAAAAAACAAAAATCGATTTATTAGGAATAGATTTTTCAACTAAAGGAAATGAATGTAACTTAGAAAAATATAAAACAACTAATCCTTTAGTTGCTATGTCTATTGAAGATTATGGAGCAATAGTAATTGAACTTTTTCCAGAAAAAGCAGAGAATACAGTAAATAATTTTATTTCATTAGTAAAATCTGGATTTTATGATAATAATAATTTTCATCGATTAGTACCAGATTTTGTTTTACAAGGAGGAGATCCAACTGGAACAGGAACAGGCGGTCCAGGGTATTCTATTAAGGGAGAATTTAGTAAAAATGGTTATAATCAAAATGATTTAAAGCATGAAGAAAAAGTAATATCAATGGCAAGAAGTCAAGAATATGATTCAGCAGGAAGTCAGTTTTTTATAATGCTAGAAGATTCTAATTATTTAGATGGTGAATATGCTGCATTTGGTAAGGTAATTGATGGTTTTGATATAATTGAAAAAATTGAAGATGAAGCTATTGTTTCTGATGAACAAACTGGTAAATTAAAAAATAATATCACTATAAAAAAAGCTCTAGTAGATACTAGAGGAAAAGATTATCCAGAGGTTGAAAAAATAACAAATTAACTATTTTTTCAATCTTTTTTCTTGGTTATTTAGACAACAACCAACAATATCAGGATAATCACTAATATAAATAATATCTTTATAGTTTTTTCCAACTTTTTTAATAGTTCTATTTATTTCACTAGGTTTATTCAATGTCCATATAGCAACTTTTTTATCTTGTTCAAGTAAACTATCTACTAATTCTTCTGTAATCAAATTTTTTCTAATGCCAACATAATCAAATAAAGGTATATAATCTAAATCATTTTTTGTTTTTATAATTGCTAAATAATTATAATCAGGATGTCTTTTTTGCAAACATAATAGGGGTAATAAATCATCACTTTGAAAAATAATATTATCTTTATTACATTGTTCTAATTCTTTATCTAAAGCATTAATAAAATTTTCTGTATTATCTTCGAATTTTAAATCTAATAAAATGTTTTTATTTTTGCAAGCTTTAATTCCTTCTTTTAAAGAAATAATATCATATTTATTTGATTCTAAATTTTTACTTCTTTCAATAAAAATATCTCCATCATTTTTATTAAATAAATTTTCTAATTTAATAGATAAACTATTAGAAATATATGAGTAACAATTATTTTTTAAAGTATCATATTTTTCTTTTTCTATTTCTAATTTTTGTTGACTGCTAGTTAAAATAGAATTATTATGTGAAAGAACAATTTTAAAATCTTTAGTAAGTCTAGCATCTATTTCAATATAATCAATATAATCTGTTTTAGCAGCTAAAGAGATAGATTCAATAGAGTTTTCAACAGCTAAGGAAGAAAAACCTCTATGTGCTGCAATAGAAAAATTATCATCTTCAAAATTATTTGTATATTCAATTACTTGATTTGTAAAATCTTTTGATTTTTCTTTACATATTTTAGCTTTTACTCCAATTGATAAAAAAAGTAATGTTGATGAATATAGAGCTATTTTTTTTATTGATTTTTTCATATAATCACTTCCAAGATAACTATAATAACATAAAAATTCGACTTTTAAAATCGAATTTTCTTATTTTTCATCAAAATTTATAATAATTTCATTTTTATTTGTAGTTTTAAATTGGTGATAATTAATCTTACATGTATCTAACAAATGTTTTGAAGCATTATTTTCTAAAGTACCATTATATTTATCTGATAAATATATAATTTCTTTAATACCAGATTGAATAATTGCTTTAGCACACTCGTTACAAGGAAATAAATCAACATAAATTTTAGATCCAACTAAATCTTTTCTACTACCTCGATAATTTAAAATAGCATTTAATTCAGCATGACAAACATAGGGATATTTTGTTTCATTTTTATTATTTCCTGTTCTTTCCCAAGGAAAATTATCATCAGAAAAACCATTTGGAGTACCATTATAACCAATTGATAAAATTCGATTTTCTTTATCAACAATACAAGCACCAACTTGAGTAGAAGGATCTTTACTTCTATATGATGCTAATTTACAAATACCCATAAAAAACTCATCCCATTTTAAATAATCTTTTCGTTTGTTACCTAAAATTTTCTCATCTAATTTCATATAACATCATCTCCTAAAAATATATTAATATAAGAATAATTTTTCTGCAACTATATTTATAGATTCTATAATTATTAGTAGCACTAGTAATATTATTTTTAAATTCATAGTTAATGATAAATAATTTTTAAAATTTATTGATAATATATTAAAAATACTATATAATAGAAAATTAATTAGGAGGGTTATATAATGAAAACAGAACAATTGAGAAAGTTATTAAATACTGATATTGACTATGAACTTATTACTAATTTAGTAGATATAAATGAAGAAATTATAGATTGTATACTTAATGGAAAAGATAATAATATAAAAAAAGATTTAATAATAGTGACATTAAATAAAAATATATTAGTAAAAAGAACTATGGAAGAACAACTAAGAATAATGGAAGTAGTAAAAACTGAACAAGATAAAGATATAAGAAAAGATTTAGTAACAGTAGCATGTGATAGAGATATATTAGTAAATAGAACTATGGAAGAACAACTAAGAATAATGGAAGTAATACAAACTGAAAAAGATAAAGATATAAGAAATAATTTATTAAAAATAGCATACAATGAAAATATTTTAAAAAATAGAACTGTAGAAGAACAACTAAGAATAATGGAAGTAATACAAACTGAAAAAGATAAAGATATAAGAAATGATTTATTAAAAATAGCATACAATGAAAATATTTTAAAAAATAGAACTATGGAAGAACAACTAAGAATAATGGAAGTAGTAAAAACAACAAAAGATAATGGTGTAAGAATTGATTTATTAAGAGTTGTTTGCAATAAAAATATTTTAGAAAATAGAACTATGGAAGATCAATTAAAAATAATGGAAGTAGTAAAAACTGAACAAGATAAAAGTATAAGAAAAGATTTAGTAAGAGTAGTATGTGATAAAGTATTTCAAGAAAAAAGAACTATCGAAGACCAATTAAAAATAATTGAAGTAGTTAAAACTGAAAAAGATGAAGATATAAGAAATTATTTAATATTATTAGCATTAGAATATAATTATGACATTTTAGAAAATAGAGATGTAGAAGAACAATTAAAAAGAATGGAAATAATTAAAAATGAAAAAGATAAAAGTATAATAGCTGATTTAGTAAAAGTAGCAGTTAGTAAAAATATATTAAGAAATAGAACTATAAGAGAACAATTAGAAATAATGGAAGTAATACAAACTGAAAAAGATGAAGATATAAGAAAAGATTTAGTAACAGTAACAGATAGTAAAGATGTATTATCAAAAAGAAATATAGAAGAACAATTAAAAATAATGGAAGTAATTAAAAATGAGAAAAGTCAAGATATAAGAAAAGATTTATTAGAAGTAGCGTGTAATGGCAATATATTAGAAAAAAGAACAATAGCAGAACAGTTAAAAATAATGAGAGTAGTTAAAAATGAGAAAGATAAAGGTATAAGAAAAGATTTAAGATTATTATCATATGATAGCGATATTTTAGCAAAAAGAAATGTAAAAGAACAACTAAAAATAATGAAAACAGTTAAAAATGAAGAAAGTCAAGATATAAGGAATGATTTATTAGAAGTAGCATGGAATAGAGCTATTTTAGAATATAGAAATATAGAAGAACAATTAAAAATCATAGAAGTAGTTAAAAATGAGAAAGATAAAGATATAAGAAATGATTTATTTATAGTAGGATGTAGTAGATATATTTTTTCAAAAAGAAATATAGAAGAACAACTAAGAATGATGGAAGTAGTAAAAACTGAAAAAGATAAAAGTATAAGAAATAATTTAGTAGAAGTAGCATATGATTCATATATTATAGAAAATATGACTATCGAAGAACAGTTAAAATTAATGGAAGTAATTAAAAATGAACAAAATCAAGATATAAGAAATGATTTAGTGAAAGTAGCATGTGATAAAGATATTTTAGAAAATAGAACTATCGAAGAACAATCAAAAATCATAGAAGTAGTAAAAACTGAAAAAGATGAAAGTATAAGAACTAATTTAGCAGCAGTAGCATGGAATAAAGATATTTTAAAAAATAGAAATATAGAAGAACAATTAAAAATAATGGAAGTAATAAAAAATGAAAAAAATGAAAGTATAAGAACTGATTTAGTAAGAATAGCACTTGATAAAGATATATTAGAAAATAGAACTTTCGAAGAACAAATAGAAATAATGAACAATCAAAAAGAAGGAAAAAATACTAATGCTAATAAACCAGTAGAATACGAATATATAGAATATATAAGTGATACAAAAAATTTAGATTTATATTTAGAAATATTAGAAAAACAAAATATAGATCATTTTGATTCAAGTAAAAAAATAAAAGATGGCAATAAAATTTATAAATTAAAAAAATAATTTATAATGAGAAGGTAAGTTAACTATTACTTTGAGTCTGTAAAAAAATTTGTGTAAAGTAAAAAATCCTTTCTATGGTAATATAGAAATATAAAACCAAGGAAGGATTTTTGTATGAAAGAAAGTAAAAATAATGAAGTTGTAAAATATATATTAGAAAATTATGATATTAAAAATGCAAATGATATAGCTGATGCTTTAAAAGATATGTTTAAAGACACTATTCAAACTATGATGAATGCAGAATTTGAATCATCTATGGGATATGAAAAAAGTGATAATAAAATAGAAAAGAATAACTATAGAAATGGCTATTCATCCAAAAATGTAAAAAGTAAATTTGGAGAATTTGAACTTACTGTCCCAAGAGATAGAAATAGTGAATTTGATCCACAGATTGTTCCAAAAAACAAAAGAGATATATCTGGAATAGAAGAAAAAGTAATAAATCTGTATAGTAAAGGATTATCTACTAGAGAAATTAGTGATTCTATTGAAGACATTTATGGTGTAGAACTATCAGCTACTATGATTAGCAATATTACTGATGCAGTTTTAGAAGAAGTTGAAGAATGGCAAAAAAGGCCATTAAAAGAAGTATATCCAATTGTTTTTATAGATGCAGTACATTTCAATGTTAAGCAAGAAAATATTATTGTAAAAAAAGCTGCTTATGTTATTTTAGGCGTAACAACAGAAGGATTTAAAGAAGTTCTTGGAATATGGATTGGTGAAAATGAATCTGCTAAATATTGGTTGGGAACTTTAAATGAACTGAAAAATCGAGGTGTTAAAGATATATTAATAATCTGTTCTGATGGTTTAAAAGGAATAAATGAAGCTATTAAAGCAGTATATCCAAATGCTATGCAACAAAGGTGTATTGTTCATTTAATCAGAAACTCTGTTAAGTTTGTTTCTTATAAACATTTAAAAGAGTTTTGTAATGATTTAAGAACTATATATAAATCAAATACAGAAAAGGAGGCACGAGAAAATCTAGAGAAAGTAAAACAAAAATGGAATTCTATATATCCAACTAGCTTAAAAGTTTGGGAAGATAATTGGGAAGCAATTTGTACCTTATTTAATTATTCTAAAGAATTAAGAAAAATTATGTATACAACAAATGCCATAGAAAGTCTAAATCGATCATATCGTAAATATACAAAAACAAAAGGAGTTTTTCCAACTGATAATTCTCTTATGAAATGTCTTTATTTAGCTACTAAGAACGTAGAGAAAAAATGGACAACTAGATATCCTAATTGGGATATGATTTATAATGAATTGAATATTTTATATCCTGATCGTTTAAACTGATATTTGAAAATTTAATTAATTATGGTAATATTAGATTATCAAAAAAAGAGACTGACATAATCAATCTCTAATATCCTTATTACCATAGATAGGTAACTTTACACAAAGTTTTTTACACTCTCATTACTTTCTTTTTTTGTTATATAGTATTTTTAAATAAATAACTTCTGTCATCAAAAATAATATTAATTTCAAATTAATCATTGAAAAAAACTTGATTATAGTATATAATCCTTAATAGATGCAATGAACTTGAGGAGTATATTATTTCTTTTTTTAGAGAAGTTATGGTTGGTGAAAATAACTATTAGAAATAGTAGAAGGTAGCAAGGGAGCATAATTATTGAACTTAAAGTAAATAATTCCGGAGTATATCCGTTATCATATTTAAGGTTACTATGTAACAAATTAAGGTGGTACCACGATACTATTCGTCCTTAGCGATGAATAGTTTTTTTATTGAAAGGAGTAGTATTTCATGGGTAGAGGAAAAATTTATATTATTCCAAATGATGATATTTTAGCAGATTATTTTATAGAAGATGTTAATAATAGTCACTTAGATGCAATTATAAACTTTTCTAAAAAATATAAACTAGGATATGAATTTGATGCTGCTGATTATAATAAAGCTCCTTCTGTTTTAGCCTTAAATGGGCATCTTGTTGTTAAAACAGAAGATGATGCTAATCTGGCTGTTTTCTATTTACCAGATGTAATAACTGATCGTCAAATTATGTTTTTATATCAACAAAAAAATTTATTTGCAAAATATGCCACAGTAGGTGCATACAGTTTTGATAACAGCGATAATTTTGAAAATTATGAAGAAATTTATGGTATCGATAATATTCTAAAAAAAGCAAGTAATAAAAATTTATTTTATACAAAGAAAGATGGTGAAAATAATGCTAGAAAAAAAATATAATGCAAATGAAAAAGAAAATAAATGGTTAGAATATTGGAAAGAAAATAAGATTTATGAATTTAAACCAGATAAAAGAGAAGTTTTTTCTATTGATACTCCTCCACCAACAGTAAATGGAAAGATTCACATAGGTCATATTTTTTCATATTCACAAACAGAAATGATTGCTAGATATAAAAGATTAAGAGGATATAATATATTTTATCCATTTGGCTTTGATGATAATGGATTACCAAGTGAAAGATTAGTTGAAAAAGAACAAGGGAAAAAAGCACACGAAATAGGTAGAGAAGAATTTTCTAAACTTTGTTATAAGACAACTGATAAGTACGAAGAAGAATTTCAAACTTTATTTAGTAGATTAGGTGTAAGTACAGATTGGAATATTCATTATAAAACTGTAAGTCCATCAACAATAAAAATAAGTCAAATGTCTTTTTTAGATTTACTTGCAAAAGGACATTGTTATCATAAAGAAAGTCCTGCTTTATGGTGTAATGAATGTTTAACCTCTATTGCTCAAGCAGAACTTGAAACTAAAACAATAAAAACTACTTTTAACTATGTTAATTTTAAAACAGTAGAAGATGGTGAAGCTTTTACCATAGCAACAACAAGACCAGAGTTACTCCCAGCTATAGTATGTGTATTTGTAAATCCATTAGATGATAAACACAAACATTTAATTGGTAAAACTGCTCATATCCCTGTTATTAATGTAGATGTTCCTATTATGGCTGATGAAAAAGTTGCGATAGATAAAGGTACAGGTGTGGTTATGTGTTGTACCTTTGGAGATCAAACAGATATTGAATGGTGGAAGAAATATAATTTACCTTTAAAATATATTTTCACTAATGATGGAAGAATTAGTCCTGAAGTTCCAAATTATGGAGGAATGAAAATAAAAGAAGCAAGAAAGCAAATAATTGAAGATTTACAAAATGGTGGATATGTAGT
Source organism: uncultured Bacilli bacterium (assembly GCA_947632405.1). Taxonomy (GTDB): domain Bacteria; phylum Bacillota_I; class Bacilli_A; order RF39; family UBA660; genus UMGS995. The sequence continues at coordinate 14,702 of CANRPE010000023.1, forward strand.
TAAAGTTGAAGAATTAGAACATGAAGTTCAAACTCATGAAAGATGTGGAAAAGAAGTAGAGTATGCTGTTATGAAACAATGGTTTATTGATACTATTAATCATAAAGAAGACTTCTTAAAAATAGGTAATCAAGTTAAATGGAATCCTGAACATATGAAAATAAGATATGAAGAATGGGTAAATAATATTGCTTGGGATTGGTGTATATCAAGACAAAGATATTTTGGTGTACCATTTCCAGTATGGTATTGTAAAGAATGTGGTGAACCAATCTTAGCTCAAAAAGAAAGTTTACCAGTAAATCCATTAGTAGATAAACCTCCTATAATTGAATGCCCTAAATGTAAATGCAAAGAATTTGTGCCTGAAACAGATGTTATGGATACTTGGGCAACTTCTTCCTTAACACCTTTAATTAATATGAGATATGGTGAAAAAGACAATTATGAAGATATTTTAAAACCAATGAGTCTTAGAGCGAATGCATCTGAAATTATAAGAACATGGGATTTTTATACTATTGTAAAAAGTTTTTATCATTTTGGGCAAAGACCTTGGGATAATGTAATGATTTCAGGATTTGCTAAAGCAAGTGATGGAAATAAGATAAGTAAATCAAAAGGCAATAGTACTATAGAACCTCTTGATATTATAAATCAATATTCTGCTGATGTAGTTAGATATTGGGCTGGTTCTGGAAGACTTGGTACAGATATTAATTATAGTGAAGAAACTCTTTTACGAGGTAAAAAATTAGTTAATAAAATTTGGAATGTTTCTAAATTTATTGAAATGCATTTAACAGATTATATAGATAAGGATTTCAATGATTTTGAATATGTAGATAAGTGGATTTTAGGAGAATTCCAAGAAATGGAAAAAGTCTTTATAAAATATTTAGATGAATTTGAAGCAGGTCTTGCACTTAATCATTTAGAAAAATTCTTTTGGAATTTCTGTGATAATTATATTGAAATAGTAAAGCATAGATTGTATAGACCAGAAGAATTTGGAACTATCCCAAGATACTCAGGACAAAAAACAATTTATATAATTCTTTATAAATTATTACAAGATTTTAGTATTTTCTTCCCATTTATTACAGAAGAAATATTCCAAGAATTATATCATAATAATAAATCAATACATTTAACAGAAATAAAAATGCTTAATTATCATTTTGCAAAAGAAGTAAAAAATGGAAATGATATGATTGATATTATTAGTCAAGCTAGAGGAGAAAAATCAAGTAAAAATGTTTCTTTAAAAACTCCAATTAAAAATTTAGATCTAAGTTTAAATAAAGATTTAAAAGATGCTATACAATTATCTATAAAAGATTTTAAAGCAACATTATTTATTGAAAATATAAATATTAGCGATATTGAAGATGGATATACTATTAATGAAATAGAATTAAATTTAGATTCAGAATAAAGAAAACAGATTTTAATAATCCGTTTTTTTTTTATTATATTTAAAAATTAGTAATTAAATTGAAATAATATGTAAATGTTATTTTTTTTCGACAAAATTTTTAATTTTAGTTTGGTACCATACTAATGGTGATCATAATGAAAAAAACATTAATTTATATGTCAGTAGCAATTCTTCTTGGAGGTATGTGTGGAAAATTAATATATCAAAAGTATCAAGATAGTACTTTTGCATTTTTAGAAGATGAAAAAATTTATTTTCTCCAAGAAGGAGTTTATTCTACTGAAGAATCATTAAATCGTAATACAAAAGAAATAAATCCTAAATTAGTTATAAAAGAAAATAATCAATATTATGTATATATAGGTATTAGTAAATCTTTAGATGGTATTAAAAAAATAAAAAAATTATATTCTAAAAAAGGTTATTCTACTTATTTAAAAGAAATAAATGTGACAGATCAATCATTCATAACTAATCTAGAACAATACGATATATTATTAAATAGTGCTAAAACAGAAGATGATATTTTAACAATTCAAGAAGTAGTCTTATCTCATTATGAAGAAATAAGTAAAAGCTAAAATTTAAACAATAATACTCATAAGAGGTGAATTATGAGTACAGTAAAAGATATTTTAAAAAGTGAAAGACCACGTGAAAGATTACTTCAAAATGGAGTAGAAAAATTAAACAATGAAGATTTACTTTCTATTTTAATTAAAACAGGTACTTATCAAAAAAATGTTAAAGATTTATCTTTAGAATTATTAAATAAATATGGAAGTTTTCCTAACTTAAAATATATGACAATTGAATCTTTAAAACAAATAAAAGGAATTGGTGAAGTAAAAGCTATGGAATTAGTAGCGGCTTTAGAATTTGGAAAAAGAATATTTTTAGAAAAAGATACACATACTAAAAAAAGATTAGGTTCTGCAAAAGATATTTGGAATAATACTAAATATTTATTTTATGATAAAAAACAAGAATATTTTTATGCCCTATATTTTAATAATAAACAAGAACTAATTAATAGTAAGATATTATTTATTGGAACTATTAATAAAAGTATTGTTCATCCAAGAGAAATTTTTAAAGAAGCTTATCTTTTAAGTGCATCTAGTATTGTATGCATTCATAATCATCCATCTGGAGATACAACTCCTAGTCTAGAAGATATTAATTTTACAAAAAGTATTTATGAAATTGGAAAACTTCAAGGAATACCTGTAATAGATCATATTATAGTTAGTAATAATTCATACTATAGCTTTTATGAAAACAAAGAAATTTTTCTTTCGTAATTATTGTAAGTAAAAGAAATTTATATTATAATATTAAGAGTTAAGAGGTTGATCTTATGTATCATAGAAAAAAAGAAAAAAAGAAAAAATTAGCTATAATTTTTATTAGTATAATAGGTATATTTTTACTTTTATTTGTATCATTTACTTCAAGTAGAAATTATACAGTAGTAGAATCTATATTAAAAGATGTGGCCATGGTATTAAATAAAATTATTATGTATCCATTTACAGCTTTAAATAAAGAAAAAGGAAATGATTTATCAGAAAGTTATATGATTCAGAAAAATGTTAATGCATCTTTAGAAAAAGAAATTGAAGAATTAAAAGATACTTTAAAATTAAATCAAACTTTAACTGAATATAACACAGTAAATGCAACTGTATTATCTAGAAATAAAAGTTATTGGTTTAATACAATTACTATAGATAAAGGTAAAAAAGATGGTATTGAAGTAGATATGGCAGTTATTACTAAAAATGGGTTAGTTGGAAAAATTAGTAAAGTAAGTTATACCTCTAGCGAAGTTAAATTAATCACTTCAGATGATATTAATTATAAAGTATCTGTTGGAATTTCTACAGAAAATGGAGATACATATGCGATATTAAATGGATATGATAAAAAAACAGGTTTATTAATGGTAACTGGTGTTGATAAGACCACTGCAATAAAGGAAAATGATGTAGTAACTACTAGTGGTTTAGGTGGTAAAGAACCAAGAGGTATTTATGTGGGTGTTGTTAAAAAACAAGAAAATGATAAATATAATTTAAGTAAAACAGTTTATTTAAAAACAGGACAAGACTTTAACAGTATTCATTATTTAACTGTCTTAAAGGAGAAAAAAAATGAAGATTAGTAATATTATTTTTATTATTTCTTTTATTTTAGATGGAATCTTAACTAATTATTTACCCTATATGATTTCTGATTTATCTTTATTTACACCATTATTATCAATTACCTCTTTAATTTTAATTTATCCATTATTAAAAAAAGATAAAAAGAAATTTTATATTTATGCCTTTATAGCAGGAATAATCTATGATTTATTTTATACAAATTTATTATTTTTTAATGGTTTTGCTTTTTTATTTTTAGCATTCCTTATTACTAAAATATATCAATTATTTGGTAGTGGATATATAAAAATATTATTTAATATTTTAATAATAATTATTGCTTATGAATTATTAACTGTACTTATACTTATTTTATTTAACTTAGTACCAGTTACACTAAATAAAGTTTTTTATAAAATAACTCATAGTATTTTATTAAATTTAATTTATGGAGAAATAGTCTATTTTATATTAACAAAAATACCTAAAAAATATTTGAAAGTTCCACTTAATTAGAATATTTAGATTATCTATTTCATATTATTTATTAGGAGATAATAATATGAATATAGAACAATATCGTAATAAGAAAAAATATCAAAAAAAATTAGTACTTAAACAAAGTTTTAGAAATTTTATTAGTAGATGTCTAATAGTAATTATTTTAGTTTTAGGATGTTTAATTGCAATAAAATCACATCCATCCTTTAAAACTAAAATAATTAAGTATGTTTATGAAGATAATATAAATTTTACAAAATTTAAAAATATTTATGATAAGTATTTTGGGAAAATTTTATCTGTTGATAAAGTAGTACCAACAGAAGAAAAAGTTTTTAATGAACAACTTAGCTATCAAAAAGCAAATATTTATAAAGATGGAGTAGAGTTAAAAGTCGATAATAATTATTTAGTTCCTAATTTAGAAAGTGGAATTGTAGTATTTATGGGAAATAAAGAAGAATATGGTAATACCATTATTATTGAACAAATTAATGGAATAGATGTTTGGTATTCAAATATTAAGACTACAGATATTAAATTATATGATTATATAGAAAAGGGAAAACTAATAGGAGAGGCAGTAGATCAAAAAATATATATGGTATTTCAAAAAGATGGGAAAAATTTAGATTATAAAGACTATATCTAAATATATTTATATTAGTCCACTTTTTTTAATTTTTACTTTACTTGCCCTCTTAATAGGAGCTTTTATTCCTTTTTTTATTTTATTTTTATTAATTATTATTCATGAATTAGGTCATACTTTTGCGGCACTTTTATTTTCGATAAAATTAGATAAAATATATATTTATCCTTTTGGGGGTATTTCAAAATTTAATTTATCACTAAATGAAAATTTATTAAAAGAATTTATTATTCTAATAATGGGACCACTTTTTCAATTTATATTTCATCTTATCTTAATAAGAATTCCCTTTTTTTATCATTATAAAGAAATTATTCAAATTTATAATAATACAATTATAGGATTTAATTTATTACCTATTTATCCATTAGATGGAGGTAAATTATTAAATTTAGTTTTATCTATTAAAACATCATTTAAGAAAAGTTTAATTATATCTTTAATAATATCTTATATTGTTATTTTAATCTTTTCTATTATTTATTTATGTAAAGATTTTTCTATTAATATAATAATAATTATTAGTTTTTTAATTTATAAAGTAAATATTGAATGGAAAAATAAAATTTATTTAGTAGATAAATTTTTATTAGAAAGATATTTATATCGATACTCATTTAAAAAAATAAAACTTGTAAATAGTCTAGATGATTTAATGAGAAATAAATATCATTTGATTAAAGTAGGAAATAAATATAAAACAGAACGTGAAGTCTTAGCTCATAAATTTAATAATAAGTATTGACTTTTAAAAAAATCGTATGTTATAATCTTATTGCTGACTGTGATAGTTAGTAATTGGGGCATTAGCTCAGCTGGGAGAGCGTCACGTTTGCACCGTGAAGGTCAGCGGTTCGATCCCGCTATGCTCCACCAAATTGATATTAAACTCGAAAAAATCGAGTAAGAATAGAAAGCGACTTTTATTACAAGTCGTTTTTATATTATGCTCTTAATATATTAAATATTTAGAGGAATAACATAGGAAATAATTTTAATTAATCTTAATTTAAATATATAAGAAGTTAATTTTTTGTTTTTAATAATTAAAAATATAATATTTAATTTGTTAATAAATGTAAAATTAATAATAAATAATTGTTTGAAATACACAGAATACTTTATAATAAAAATAATGAAAGAAAAGCTATAAATAGAAAGAAGGCAAAAATTATGTGTACTGCAATAACTTATAGTACAAAAGATCATTATTTTGGAAGAAATTTTGACTTAGAATATTCATATAATGAGACTATAACAATAACTCCTAGAAATTATCCTTTTAAATTTAGAGAAGTAAATGCTATTAATAAGCATTATGCTTTGATTGGAATGGCTTATGTTATGGATGATTATCCACTTTATTATGATGCTATTAATGAAAAAGGACTTGGAATGGCAGGACTTAATTTTCCAGAAAATGCATATTATAAAGATTTAGAAAATGGTAAAGACAATATTGCATCTTTTGAATTTATTCCTTGGGTTTTATCACAATGTGCAAATCTTGAAGAAGTAAAAAAATTATTAGAAAATATTAATATAGTTAATATAAATTTTAGTGATCAATTAAAAGCATCACCTCTGCATTGGATTATTTCTGATAAAAATAATTCTATAACTGTTGAAAGTGTTAAAAATGGATTGAAAATATATGATAATCCAGTAGGAGTTTTAACTAATAATCCAACTTTTGATATTCATATGTTTAATTTAAATAATTATATGAATTTATCTATTGAACAACCTAACAATAATTTTTCTAAAAAATTAAATTTAACAAATTATAGTCGTGGTATGGGTGCTTTAGGTTTACCTGGAGATTTATCATCTGCATCAAGATTTGTAAAAGCAGCGTTTACTAAAATGAATTCTATATCTGGAGATTCTGAATCTGAAAGTATTAGTCAATTTTTTCATATTTTAGGTTCTACAGATCAACAAAGAGGATGCGTCCATATGGGAGAAAATAAGTATGAAATAACTATTTATAGTTCTTGTTGTAATATGGATAAAGGTATATATTATTATACGACTTATGAAAATAATCAAATTACAGCTGTTGATTTATATAAAGAAAATTTAGATGATACTAAATTGATAAATTATGATTTAATAAAAGATCAACATATCTTTATGCAAAATTAAAAATTATTTATTACGGTATAGTATAATAAAATGCTATACTGTCAAAATGCCAATATAGTTTAGTGGTAAAATAGATCCTTGGTAAGGATCAGAGGCAAGTTCAATTCTTGCTATTGGCACCATTTTTTTGAAAATACAATTAGTTTAAAAAATGATTAATTTATATAAATTGTAATACATTTATTTTTATGGAGTATATAATTTTTCGATAATTTAAATTACATTAAAGGAGATGAGTGCATGGAGATAAGTAATATTATAGATAATAGTGTAGTAGGAAACGAAAATAATATAGTTTTTTATACCGATGAGGATGGGAATACAAAAATTGAAGTTATTTTAAATAACGAAAATGTTTGGCTTAATACAGAATCACTTTCTAAACTATTTAAGATTGATAGGACGGGTATAACTAGACATATAAATAATATTTATAAAGATGAGGAATTAGAAAAAAATAGCACATGTGCAAAAATTGCACATGTGGGTAATAATAAGAAACAAAATTATGTTACAAGTTATTATAACTTAGATATGATAATATCTATAGGTTTTAGAGTTAATTCTAAAGTTGCTATAAACTTTAGAAAATGGGCTAATAAAATTATGAAAGATTATATGGTACAAGGATTTGCTCTTAATGATGATAGATTTATGAAAGCAAGAAAATCTGATCAAGAATATTTTAAGAGATTACTTGAAAGAATAAAATTAATTCGTACTAGTGAAAGAATGTTTTATCAGAAAATTACAGATATATTTGCTGAATGCTCTATTGATTATGACAAAAATAGTGATATAGCAAAAGCTTTTTATTCATCTATACAAAATAAATTTCATTTTGCTATTACTGGAAATACTGCAGCTGAAATTGTTTATAATAGAGCAGATAGTAATAAAGAAAATATGGGACTTACAAATTGGGAAAAATCTCCTGATGGAAAAATTTTGAAATCAGATGTGGTTATTGCTAAAAATTATTTGAGTGAGGAAGAAATAAAAAGATTAAATAATCTAGTAAACTTGTTTTTAGATATAGCAGAGGATAATGCTTTAAGAAATATAGTAATGAGTATGAATGATTGGAAAAACGAAGTGGAAACTTCTTTGAAATTACTTCATTATAATATATTGGATAATAAGGGAACTATATCTCATGAAAAAGCGAAAAATAAGGCTGAGAGTGAATATGAAAAATATAAAGTCATTCAAGATAAGAATTTTGTTTCAGATTTTGATAAACTAATTTTAGAAACTAAAGATTTGCAAAAAGAATCTTCATAATATAAATAAATATAGATAAGGAGAATATCTTATATGATTGAGTCTGAAAATAAGATTGTTTATTGTTTAGAAAAATCTATATCTAAATTAGAAAATAGTATAAATTTTTCTATAGCAAATAGTTGCTAAAATGATAAGGAAGTTTATTATTATTTAGGAAATGCATTGTTTTGGATAGGTGTAAGTTTAGAAAGATTAAGAAATAATAATTATGAAGAAAGTGATTATGAAAAAGCATTTAGAGGAGCATATAATGCTCAAAAACATAGTGTTTCATTAGTTGATTTACAAAAATACAATGAAGGTGGTATATCTTTTCCTGTTGAGTTTCCATTAGAAATTCCTGCTTCTAATTATTGTTTTAAAAAGTTAGAAGCCGGTGTTATATGGAGTAATAAACAAATTAAATTATATAATAAAATGTTAAGTAATAAACTTATAATTCCAGAAATAAAAAAGATATATAAAATGATAATTGAAAATTTTAATAAATGTAAATAATATATAAATTGTATATAATTTATATATTACATAAAATTTCAGACATTGTCTGGAAAATTGAGTTGCTACATTATTGTGAGTTAATTGTTAAAAATAAAAAAATTATAAAAAACTTTTCCATAAATTGTTCCTTAGTGGTAAGGATCAGAGGCAAGTTCAATTCTTGCTATTGGCACCAGATTGATACCAAACTCGGACTTTTATAGTTCGAGTTTTAAAAAGTTTAAATTTATGATAAAATATTTATGGATTTGAAATTGATATATTTGTCAATTTAGAAAACATACTTGCATATTGACAAATTAATATGCATGATGAGGAGGATAGTTATGGGTAATTTAGACTTTATGAGTAAATTCAAACCAGAAGCTAGATGTATTAAAGAATTTGAATATTGGATAGTTTGTATTAGAAAAAAACAAGCAACATTGGGAGATGCTGTAATTCTTCTAAAACGAGAAACACCATCTGTTGCTGATATGCTTCCAGAAGAAGGAGCAGAATTTCCTAAAGTTATTAAATGGTATGAAGAAGTATGTACTAAGAAATTTGGTGCTATAAAGTTTAATTATCTTATAATGATGATGAAAGATTATTTTGTTCATTATCATGCATTTCCAAGATATGACAAAGGTGTAAGTTTATTCAATATGGAATGGACAGATAGTGATTGGCCTGGAGCAATAAATTTTAAAGGTGGTATTGAACTTACTGAAGAAAAATTAAATGAAATAAAAAATTATATGACTGAGTAAGAAGGTTGATTAAAAATAAAAAATATTATATTTAGACAAAGAAATTTATAAAATTATTTAAACAAATAGTTATAAAAAAGTTGTCGTACTCCTTCCTTTAGGGCACCATTGACGAATCTATTCGAACTTTTTCGAATATTGATATAAAACGATATCCTCTTAGGTTATTTTGATACACTTGTCAAAATACCTAGGGTTAATAATTTTGTCAAAGATAAAATAATCAGTCGTTAAATCAATCTAAAGTGCACAATTAAGTGGAATAGGTATAAAAAAGTGCAATTATAAAAGAAAATGCACTTTT
>CANRPE010000024.1 GCA_947632405.1 uncultured Bacilli bacterium
AATATAAATAGAAAGGAATTAATCAATCTATAAAAATTTAACTCATTTCTATAAGATTGATTATACAAGGTATTATGGAATATAATTCTAAAGAACGAAAAGTAACATTTACAACAATTATGGAAAATCAAAAAAAAGCAACTATTTTTAGACATTTTAAAAATAAAAATTATCAAATAATAACTATTGCAAATCATTCAGAAACAGGAGAAAAACTTGTTATTTATCAAGAAGTAGAAAATAAATCACATTGTTGTGCTAGACCTCTTGAAATGTTTTTTTCTAAAGTAGATAGAAATAAATATCCTACTGTAGAACAAGAATATAGATTTGAAAAGTTAAATTAAACATAAATTATTATAATATTATAGGTGATTAGATGAATTATTTAATTCTTGTAAATAAACAAAATATAATAAAAGATAAATATTTTAAAACTGTAGAATTAGTAGATTATTATGATATTTTAGATAATAAAATTCAAATTGAAAAAGAAACATTGGAATCCTATTTAGAATTAAAAAAGTTTCTTTTAACAAAACAAATTGAAATAGGTATTGATTCTTCATATAGAAGTTTAAATCAACAACAAGAAATTATTGATAAAGCAATGACTTTATATGGAAAAGATTATGTTGATAAATATATTGCTCTAGCAGGAACTTCTGAACATCATACAGGTTTAGCAATTGATTTAAGTATTAAAGTAAATGACACTTTTATAATCGAAAATGAACAATTAATGGCCAATGAACAAACTTATTTAGAAATTCATAAACATTTAAGAGATTTTGGTTTTATTTTAAGATATCCTAAAAATAAAGAGAAAGTTACAGGTTATTATTATGAACCATGGCATATTCGTTATGTTGGTAAAATTGCTGCTAAAATTATATCTGAAAATGAACTTACATTAGAAGAATATTTGACTAAATTTAGTGGTGTATTGGTAGTTAATAAACCAAAGAATATGACTTCTTTTGCTGTTGTAAACGAAGTAAGAAAAATTTTAGGTATTAAAAGAATAGGACATACAGGAACCCTCGATCCACTTGCTGAAGGTGTATTAGTTTTAACTATTGGAAAAGCTACTAAAATTGGTCAATTACTAACTTCTTATGAAAAAGAATATATTGCTGGTGTTAAAATAGGTATACTAACAGATACTTTAGATATAACAGGAAAAGTAATAGCAACCAAAGAAATTAATAATAATTTAAACTATCAAGAAATTTGTAAATCATTTCAAAAAAAATATTTACAAGAAGTACCAATTTATTCTGCTGTTAAAGTAAATGGTAAAAAACTATATCAATATGCAAGAAATAATATAGAAGTAGACTTACCAAAAAAAGAAGTAGAAATTAAAAGAATAGAACTATTAAGTAGTAATAATAACTCATTTAAGTTTAAAACTTTAGTAAGTAAAGGAACATATATTAGAAGCTTAATAAAAGATATGGGAACTAGTGTTAATCAGTATTTTTGTATGGACAGTTTAATTAGAACTATGCAAGGTCATTTTTCACTTAAAGATGCGTATAGTTTAGAAGATATTAAGAATAATAAATTTAAAATTATATATCTTGAAGAAGTATTAAGTAAATATCCAAATCTTGTCGTAGATAATAAAGAATTATTAAAAAAGATTCTAAATGGGGTAAAATTAAAAAATATTTATGGTATTGAAAATATCTTAATATGGATATATAACCAAAAAGTAATAGCTATATATAAAAATGATAATAATTATTTAATACCATGGATAGTTTTTAGTTGATTAAAAAAATTTTAAATGATATAATATTGTGTTAAATAAGAAAGGAGGAATTATATGTTTAAAAATAGAAAAATACATAATTTTGTAAAAAGATATTGTTGTGATGAATATTTTTCTAAATTTAATTGTGCTTATTTAGAAGATTTTTTAAAAGAGATGGAATCTTTTACCTCATTAATTCCAAAGATTAATAAATTATCTAATCTAAGTAAACACTATGTTTTATCAACTATTATTAATTATCAAAACTACGGATATGATAGTAGAGTAGTAGAATTAATTTTAAATCATAAATTAGATTTATTAAAAGAATTTGGAAGTATTTATGAATGTCCTGATTTAGATCATATCTATTATGCTTTAAGAAAAAATGAAAACATATATAAACTTTATGTTAAAGAATATATAATGAGACATGAAGCAAAAGATAAAACTAATATCCAAAAACATTCAAAAAAAGTATCTTTAGTAGATTATACTTCGTTATTAACTAAATATTATCTTGATATAGATAATTTATTAGCAGAAGGGAAAGAAGTTAGTACTTTAAAAAATCAATTATTTTATTTTAAACCAAAGCATTTAAGATTATTTTTAGATTTTAAAGCTGATGATAAAGCAAAAAAACAAGTATTTAAATATTTGACAGTTAATTTAGCATCTTTAAAAGAAGCTTTTTCATCATTTGATGCTCAAGAAATTAATGAAATATTAGATTTTATTTTTGCAAGACCTTATGATGTAGTTGATACAAAGTTATATGAATGTAGTTTAAATGATAAATTAATAATATTATCAAAAGCTATAACTAAAGTTTACAAAGATGAAACAACAGAAAAATATGAACTTAATAGTAATTTAATAAATAACGCTAAAAAATTACCATTTTCTTTTTTAGATCGTATAGTAAATGCAAATGAAAGTATAAAAGAAAAAGAATATCAATTTGTAGAATCTTTACATTACTTTAAAAAAGAAGAATTAGTTAAACATTTACTTCATCGATTCGAATCATTTCAAACTGAAAAAAGTGAGGAAATGTTTATAAATTTTGTTCTTGATGAATTTGTAAAAAATAGTGATGATAATAGAAAAAAAATATTATTTAAATTATTTCCAGAGCAAATAAATAAAACCTTAATAGATGAACAAATTCTAGTTGAAATTCCAGAAATAGATATTTTTAAAGAATCTATTAATTCTGATGAATCATTAGAATTTATTAATCCAAAAACAAATATGAAAGTTAAAATTAGAAAAATCAAAAATATAATATAAAACGATATATGAGGTGTAAAAGATGTTAATGATTAATGATTATATTAAAAAATATTTTAATAATACTTTTAGTGATAAATTAATAGAGGTATTATATGAAGTACCTAATATTAAAACATTATTATCTAAAACAAAAAAATTATCTCCAAAACTTAGAAAATATATTGAAGAAAGTATCTTAAATTATGATAAATATGAACTTAGTCCAAAACAATTAGGAAAAGTAATATCTGATCAAATAGATTTATATAATTTAAAAGAACCAAAATATTATGATATTATTAATAATTTAGGAAAATTATATTCTAGTTTATATCCAGCAGAACAATTTTATAATAGCATTATTCAAACAATAAAAGATAGCAAGCTACTATTAAAGAACCATAGGGCAAGAAAGCTAGATAATGGAGGATTTAATGTCTATTATAAAAAAGATCTTGAAATTTATTCAAGATTGAGATATTCAAGAGATAAAGAATTAGTTCAAAAAGTTTTAGTTTTAGAAAAATATAGTGATGAACTAAAACATAGTTTTTCAGAAAATGAAAATCTTCAAGAAGAATATATCAAGAACTTTTATGATATGTCTGTTAGTAATATTGAAATATTATTAGGCTATGATAGTACTAAAGCACCTGCAAATGAAAAATCAGATTTATTTGCATGTTTAAATGTTGGAGATATGCAAAAAGAAAAATATATGAATATACTAGATTTTATTTTTAGAGATACTGATAATATTAGATTAAGAAGAAAATTTATAGAAAAAATTATTATAAATCGTTATGATTATGAAAAGGTTTATTCTAATGATAATAATGATTGGACATATTCTTTATCAAATATTACTGATACTTTTATAAGAAAAGATTTAGGTAATTTTAGTTATAAAAAAGGAATAAATAAAATAAAATTTTTATTATCTAAAGATAATCGAGAAATATTATATAAACTTAATAATACTACTATTAATAAGCAAAAAAATATAGTTGAATATATTTTTTCTAATAAATTTTTCTATAATTTATCTATTCAATATCAACATAAATTATTAGAAAAATTTGCAGAAACTGAAGGTGAAGATTTAGATAAAATAAAAATAGAATTTCTTCTTGGTAATACTGAAAAAAAAGGAATTCTTCATAAATCAAAAATTTTAAATAATGACAAATTAGTAGATTATATAATGGATTTTATTTTAAAAGAAAAACAACCATTATTACTTAAAGAAAAAATCAAAATATTAAAAAATTTAAAACTTATTGGAATACAATCTGATAATTATATTAATTATTTATCATTTATTGAAAAAGGTTTAAATGATAGTGATAAATCAGATAAAGAAAAAGCTAAAATGATCAGAATTAGAAATAATTATTTTATGAATTATAATTTTAATGAACTTACTAAAGAAATAAGTAGTAATCAACCAAAGAAAAATTCATCTCAATTTACTGAAATAGAAGCAACTCCAGAACAAATAATTCAAAATCATCAAATTATTAAAGCTACTGAAAATCTTAAAGAAGAAGTGGCATCTTATGTTATTGAAAATTTATATAATTCAGAAAAAAACTTTAAAATAATATTAGATACAATAGAAATGCCATTATTTAATTCATTATGTAAATCTTGTCAAAAAAAATTAGTAAAGGCATTACAATCAAATCCAGTTGATAAAGAAATTAATACTTCAGTTAATAAAAAAATAAAAATTAAAGTAAAGTATAAATAAAAAGACTAGACAAATTAAAAAAAATTTAGTATATTAAATATGCTACTTGTTCTCAGTTTAAAGAATTTCCGACTTTTTACTTGGAATAAGTGAATTAAGAAGAAAGGAAGTGTTAATATGGCATTAACAAAAGAAGAAAAAGCAAGTATTGTTAAAGAATTTGCTAGAGATGAAAAAGATACAGGTTCAGCTGAAGTTCAAATAGCTATTCTTACAAAAGAAATTAACGATTTAACTGAACATTTAAAAGTACATATTCATGATTTCCATTCAAGGAGAGGACTTTTAAAGAAAGTTGGACAACGTCGTAATTTATTACAATATTTAGCTAAAAAAGATATTACAAAATATCGTGAAGTAATTCAAAAATTAGGTTTAAGAAAGTAGACACTTATATTTTTAGTGTCTTTTTTTATAATTAGAGATGAGGTAAAAGGATATGAAAAAGAAAGTATTTAAATTAGATTTTTATGGAAGAAAGTTAATTGTAGAGCATGGAGAACTTGCTAAACAAGCAACAGGAAGTGTTTTAGTAAGATATAATGACACTGTTGTATTAACAGCTGTAGTAGTAAATCAAAATGTTAATTTATTATCTGATTTTTTTCCATTAACAGTAAATTATCAAGAAAAATTATATTCTGTAGGAAAAATTCCAGGAGGATTTATAAAAAGAGAAGGTCGTCCTTCAGAAAATGCAACTTTAGCAGCAAGAATGATAGATCGACCTATGAGACCATTATTTCCTGAGGGATTTAAAAATGAAGTTCAAATTATTAATACAGTATTATCTGTTGATCAAGATTGTTCTCCTGAACTTACAGCAATGTTTGGTTCAAGTTTAGCAACAAGTATTAGTAAAATTCCATTTGAAGGTCCAATCGCAGGAGTAAAAGTAGGTTATATTGACAAAAAATTTGTAATTAATCCAACTCCAGAAGAATTAGAAAAATCAAGTTTAGATTTAACAGTAGCAGGAACAAAAGATGCAATTAATATGGTAGAATCTAGTGCTAAAGAAATAGATGAAAAAACAATGTTAGATGCTTTAATGTTTGGTCATGAAGCTATTAAAAAATTAATCGCATTTCAAGAAGAAATTATAACTGAAATAGGCGAAGAAAAAATGGATTATGAAATCTTAGAAATTACTAAAGAATTAAGAGATGAAGTAGAAAATTTAGTTTCTAAAAAAATTGATAAAGCATTAAGAATAAAAGACAAACAAGAAAAATACGCAACAATTGATGCAATTAAAGAAGAAGTTATTAATAAATATACTTTAATTAACCAAGAAGATATGAAAGAAGAAGAACTAAAGGAATTAGTTGTTAAATTAAATACTATTTTAAATGATATAGAATATCGCTTATTTAGAAATATTGTTGTAAAAGAACATAAAAGAGCAGATGGTAGAAAAATGGATGAAATTAGACCTCTTTCTACTGATATTGACCTTCTTCCTAGAACTCATGGTTCAGCATTATTTACAAGAGGTGAAACTCAAAGTTTATCTGTAACAACATTAGGTGCTTTAGGTGAACATCAAGTTTTAGATGGTTTGGGGTTAGAAGATCAGAAACGTTTTATGCTTCATTATAATTTCCCACAATTTTCAGTCGGAGAAACAGGTAGATATGGAGCTCCAGGAAGACGTGAAATTGGTCATGGAGCATTAGGAGAAAAAGCTTTGCTTCAAGTAATACCTTCTGAAGAAGAATTTCCATATACAATTCGTGTTGTATCAGAAATATTAGAATCTAATGGTTCTTCTTCACAAGCATCAATTTGTGCTGGATGTATGTCATTGATGGCAGCAGGTGTTCCAATTAAATCACCAGTAGCAGGAATTGCCATGGGTTTAATTACTTCAGATGATGATTATACAATTTTAACAGATATTCAAGGTATGGAAGATCATTTAGGAGATATGGACTTTAAAGTTGCAGGAACAAAAGATGGTATTTGTGCTTTACAAATGGATATTAAAATAAAAGGAATTACTAAAGAAATTTTAAAACAAGCTTTAGCTCAAGCAAAAAAAGCTCGTTTAGAAATCTTAGAAGTTATAAAAAAACAAATTAAAGAGCCACGTAAAGAAGTTTCAAAATATGCTCCAAAAACTGAAATATTTGAAATTGATCCTACTAAAATTAAAGATGTTATTGGTCGTGGTGGCGAAATGATTACCAAAATAATTTGCGAAGCTTCGAATGTATCTGATGTAAATAATGTTAATGCTGTAAAAGTAGATTTAGAAGATGATGGTAGAGTAATTATTTATCATACAGATCAAGAAATTATAAATAAAACCAAAGAAATGATTTTAAATGTAGTTCGTGATGTAGAAATTGGAAAAATATATGAGGCAAAAGTAATAAAAGTAGAAGACTTTGGTTGCTTTGTTGAAATATGGCCAGGTTGTGAAGGATTAGTTCATATTTCTCAACTTTCTAATGAAAGAGTTGCAAAGACTGAAGATGTTGTTAAAGTTGGAGATGAAATTATCGTTAAAGCAATAGGTCCAGATAAAAAAGGAAGACAAAATTTTTCTAGAAAAGAAGCATTAAAAAAATAAAGTGTAAAGTAATATATAATTTAGTTTTATATATTCTTTTTTTTGTGGTACAATAATTATATAATAAGGTGGGATAAAATGAAAAAAAATAATGCTAAAATTTTAATTGGAATTTGTGTAGGAATGTTATTATTAGTAGGAGCAAGTTATGCATGGTTTACTACAACGTTAAGAAGTGAAAAAACAACAGTTATAAGAGCAGGTGACCTATCATTAAACTTAGATGAATCAACCTCAGATGGTATTTTAGTAAATCCAGCTAAACCATTAACTCAACAAGAAGGATTAGGCGAAACTAACCCAGCATATACATTTACATTAAAAAATGATGGTACTCTAGCTAATGCATATACTATTTATTTAGATGATATAACAACAGGTGAGAAAAAAATAAGTGATACAGTATTAAATTATGATTTAAAGAAAACAGAATATAATGCAGAAAAAACAATAAAAACTCCTCAAACAGATACAATGAAATTATTATCTAGTATAAAAGATGATAATGATTATATATTAGATACAGGTGTTTTAGAACCTAATGAATATAATGAATATAGTTTTAAAATATGGATGGATTATAACGCAGGTAATGAATATCAAAATTCAAAATACTCAGGTCAATTAAGAATTGTTGGTAATCAAATATCAAAATAAATGATTTTTTAATCATTTTTTTTATTTTATATTTATATAATAGATTAGGTGATCTAGGTGAAACAAAAACTATATCATATCATCTTTGTTCTATTATTAGGGTTATTTAGTTTTTATTATACAAATAAAGTAATTGGTTTTATTAGAGAAAGTGATCCTATCATGAAAACAATAAAAAAAGAATCAAATAATCATGAAATAAGTGCAATTAATGCAAAAATTAAAGATAATAAAATTATTCCAGGAGTAAGTGGCAAAAAAGTAGATTATGATTCTAGTTACCAAAAAATGAAAAAATATGGAACTTATAATGAAAGTTTAACAGTTTTTGAAGAAATTTCTCCAACTATTTCCATTGATGATTATTATGATAAATATATTTCTCAAGGAAGTGGCATTCGTAATGATGTAAGTTTAGTATTTGTTGTAAAACCAAATGATGATATTACATCAGTTTTAGATGTATTAAATCAAGAAAAAGTTAATGCTACTTTTTTTATAGATGGATTATGGTTAGATAATAATAACAAATTAGTATCAACTATGAAAGAATTAGGCCATCAACTAGAAATATTAAGTTATAATAATAGATATGAAGAATTATATTTTAGTAGTAGCATAAATTATTTAAAAACTTTTACAAATAAAGATTCAAAATATTGTTATGCTAAGTATGATAGTAAAGAAGTATTAGAATTATGTTCAAAATTACAATTACATACAATTATACCGACTATTCTTACTGGAAATTATCCGTATAGTGATGTTAAGAGAAAATTAACAAAAGGATCAATAATATCATTTGATATTAATTCATCAACTAATATTGAACTTTCTACTATTATTAAATATATTAAACAAAAGGGATATGTAATTAATATTTTAGATGAATTATTAAGTGAAGCAATAAACGAAAAATAAAATTCTTAACGAAATAGAAAAATTATAGTATAATAATTTCAGGAGATGATATAGTTATGAATTTAGTTGAACAATTAAAACAAGATATGATTACTGCAATGAAAAATAAAGAAAAAGAAAAATTAACTGTAATTAGAATGATCAAAGCTGCACTTGATAAAGAAAGAATTGATAAAAAAGTAGAAGTAAATGATGATTTATTAATTGATGTTGTAAATAAACAAATAAAAATGAGAAATGATTCTATTGAAGAATTTAAAAAAGCAAATCGTAATGATTTAGTAGAAAAAGTAGAAGATGAAGTAAAAATATTAATGAATTATTTACCAGAACAATTAAGTTTAGAAGAAGTTGAAAATATTATTCAAGAAGCTTTAAAATCTTTAGAGGCAACTTCTATGAAAGATATGGGAAAAGTAATGCAAGAAGTATCTCCTAAATTAAAAGGTAGATTTGATATGAAAAAAGTAAGTGAAATAATTAAAGCTAAGCTAAACTAAAATATAAATTGCACTTCGGTGTAATTTTTTCTTGCAAAAATATAAACGGGGGGGGGTATAATAATCTTAGATAAATAAAAATAGGTGATCTAAGATGAAAGAAAAAATAAAAATGTTAATTATTTTTGTATTAGGAGGAATAACAATAGGTGGAATCGGAGTATACGCAGCAACTATAATATCAAGTATAAATGTTGGTTATAGTAATGCAAATTCCAAGTTAGCAGCAGATAATGTTCAAGCTGCGATAGATGAAGTGTATGATAAAAGTTTTAATAAAGAATTAATAACAGCCTATGAATATAGTGAACAAGATCCAAAATGTATAAATGGCGAAGAAAAAACATGTGTAAAGACAGATTGCTATAAAAAAGGAAAAACATGTGAACAAGGAACAGTAATAAAATACTATGTCAATAATCATGAATTTCATTATTTTTATGTATTAAGAGATGATGGCACTAAGATAACAATGCAACAAAGAGAAAATACCATAAGAAATATACCATGGCATGCAGGAGAAAATGCTAATAGAGAAGGTCCAACTACAGTATTACCAGCCTTAGAACAAGCAACCTCTACTTGGGTAAATGTAAATGTACTAGAATATACACCAGGTATAACTAATTTATATGAAAATGCCAATACAGGTTGTATATCTACAGAAGATTATAAAATAAGATGCGAAACAAATACCTATACAAGTACAGTCTTAGGAACAAGAAAAGCAAGAGCAAGAATGATAACAGCACAAGAAGCAAGTAGTACTGGCTGCTTAGTATGGAAAAATGGAGCAACAGATAATAGAGTTATTCAACCAAGTATAAATGCATATAATCAAGGTTCCTGTCCAGACTTTATGCATAATTACTTATGGGAATCAAAAAATTATGGTGGAAGTTATAGTAATGATACATTAAATGAAAATGGAGTATATGATAATTGTTATTGGACCATGTCGGCCTGTTTTGGAAACACTACTGCATGGATTGTTGATCGTGGTGGTTTCTTAGGAAATGATAGTATAATATATACTAAATATGGAGCACGAGCAGTTGTCGAAATAACTAAATCATAAATTACACTTCGGTGTAATTTTTTCTTGCAAAATCATAAACGGGGGGGGGTATAATAATCTTAGATAAATAAAAATAGGTGAGTGATCTAAGATGAAAGAAAGAATAAAAATGTTAATTATTTTTGTATTAGGAGGAATAATTCTGGGAGGAATTGGAGTATACGCAGCAACCGTAATTTCAAGTATAAATGTTGGTTATAGTAATGAAAGTTCCAAGTTAGTAGCAGATAATGTTCAAGAAGCTATAGATGAAGTATATGATAAAAGTTTTAATAAAGAATTAATAACAGCCTATGAATATAGTGAACAAGAACCAAATAAATGTATTAATGGAGAAGAAAAGACATGTGTAAAAACAGATTGTTATAAAAAAGGTAAAACATGTGAACAAGGAACAGTTATAAAGTACTATGTAAATGATAGTGAGTTTCATTATTTTTATGTATTAAGAGATAATGGAATAACCATAACGATGCAACAAAGAGAAAATACAGTAAGAAATATACCATGGCATGCAGAAAGTAATGACAATACAAAAGGATCAGATACAATCTTACCAGCCTTAGAACAAGCAACTTCAACATGGACAAATGTAAATATAATAGAATATGAGCCAGGGATAACGAATTTATATGAAAATGCCAATACAGGTTGCACATATACTGCAAATGAAACTTCTGATTATAAAATAAGATGTGAAACAAATACATATACAAGCTTAGTCTTAGGAGAAAGAAAAGCCAGAGCTAGAATGATAACAGCACAAGAAGCAGGAAGTACAGGTTGTTTAGTATACAAAGATGGGGAAACGGATAAAAGAGTAATACCACCAAGTAAAAATGCTTACAACCAAAGCTCATGTCCAGATTGGATGCATAACTATTTATATCAAACAAAAAGCTTTGGTGGAAGTTATAATAATAATACACAAAATGAAAATGGAGTATATGACTATGATTACTGGACCATGTCGGCTAACTCTGGTAACTCGACTAATGCGTGGTTTGTGGATCGTGCGGGTTACTTGGACAGATACACTGGCACTACTAGTAATTACAATGGAGCACGCGCTGTTGTCGAAATAACAAAACCCTAAATTGAAAACAAGAAGTGTTATATTTATCAAAATTTAGTATTTTCAAATTAACTTGTGCATTACTTCAAGTGATAGTTTATCTATCGATTGAATTTATCAGAAAATTCTAGTTAATGTTCAAATAGAGGTACATTTACTTACGCAATATAAGTATAATCATATAATATATATTTTTAAAATTTATAATTAATTTGAATTAAAAATATTTTATTCACTAGAATAACAATATCTTTTTTTTCTTCTATTTATGTGATATAATCTATTAAGTAGAAAGAAGGAATGAGATATTATGAAAACGATGATTTTTGGTCATAAAAAACCTGATTCAGATTCTGTTATGTCCGCAATAGGATTATCATATTTAGAAAATAAGTGTGGTAATAATACTGAGCCTAGGATTTTAGGTAATGTTAATAAAGAAACAAAATATGCTTTAGATTATTTTGATTTAAATGAACCAGATTATTTAAATGATGTTAAGCTTCAAATTAAAGATATTAATTATCATAAAGATTTTTATATGAGAGATTCAGATTCTATATATGAAGGTTATCAATACATGTTAAAAGATAATTTAACTGGATTACCTGTAATAAAAGATAATGGTGAATTTCTAGGACTTATTACTATGAAAGATTTATCTCGTAATATGTTAAATGAGAATG
The DNA here is from genome assembly GCA_947632405.1 of uncultured Bacilli bacterium. GTDB lineage: Bacteria > Bacillota_I > Bacilli_A > RF39 > UBA660 > UMGS995. The sequence continues at coordinate 12,289 of CANRPE010000024.1, forward strand.
GTGAAAAATTAGATACTTCTTATCAAAATGTATTAGATGTTTTAAATGGAGAAGAAGTATTGAAATTTGAAGAAGAAATTAAAGGTAATATTTTAGCAGCAGCTTTTAATAGTTCTACTTTTTTAAAAAATATTAAATTAACTGAAGATGAAATATTGATAGTTGGTAATAGACAAGATATTATTGAATATGCTGTTAATAGTAAAATAAAATTATTAATTATTACTGGTAATGGTGAAATAGAAAAAAAATATTTAGAAATAGCAAGTAATAATAAAGTAAATATTATTAGAACTGAGCTTGATACTTATCATGTAGCTAGATTGATTTCATTAGCTAATTATATTAAAACTATGATTAGAAGTTATAATCCAACAAAATTTTTAGATACTGATTATGTAGATGATGTAATTGATATTAATAATAAATTAAAACATACTAATTATCCAATAGTTGATAAAAATAATAGATGTTTAGGGTTACTTCGTATTACTGATTTATCTGAAAAAACACCAAAACAAGTTATATTAGTAGATCATAATGAGAAAAAGCAAACAGCAGAAGGAATTGATGAAGCTATTATTGAGAAAATTATTGATCATCATAACTTAGGAAGTATTACAACAAGTGCTCCTGTTAATTTTAGAAATATGGCAGTTGGTTCTACTTGTACAATTGTGTATACTATGTATATAGAAAGAAAAATCGAAATTCCAAAACAAATTGCTGGAGCATTATTATCAGGAATTTTATCAGATACTTTAATATTAAAAAGTCCAACTACAACAGAGTATGATAAAAATGCAGTATATGACTTAGCTAAAATAGCAAATGTAAATTATGAAGAATATGGACTTAATATGTTAAAGGCAGGTACTTCTTTAACTGGCATGACAAAAGAAGAAGTTTTATACAATGATTTTAAATTATATACAGTAGGAGAATCTACTTTTGGAGTAGGACAATTCTTTACTATGAATTTTGAAGAAATAGAAAAGGAAATGGATGAATATATTAAAGTATTAGATGAAATTAGTGAAGCAAATAATTATGACTTCTTAGCTCTTTATGTAACTGATATTATTAAGAATGGTTCTTATGTTTTATATAATACAAAAGCTCAAGATAAAGTTGAAATTATGTATCAAAATCTAGATGTAAAAGAAGGAGTTTTTATTAACGGTTGTGTTTCACGTAAGAAAAATGTTATTCCACTTGTTATGGATATTTTTGAAAATTAATAATTAGAAGGAGATTTTATGAAAAATAATATAATTCTTGTAATCAAGGGGTTTATTATGGGAATCGCTAATATTATTCCAGGAGTAAGTGGAGGCACACTTGCTCTGATATTAGGAATATATGAAGATTTCATTGGTGCAATTAGTCACTTTTTTAGTAATTTCAAGAAGAATATTTGTTTTTTAGTTCCTATTGTAATTGGGATTTTATTAGCAATTATATCGTTAAGTAGAGTAATTGATTATTCATATTTACATTATCCAATTCCAACTAGTATGTTCTTTGTTGGACTTGTTTTAGGAGGAATTCCAATGCTTTTAAACAAGATAAAAAATAAAAAGGAATTAAAACAAGGTTCTAGTTATTTTATTTTTTTAGTAACTTTCTTATTAGTAATTGTAATGACCTGCTCTGATTTCATTTTTGGAGAAGGTTTAAAAGTTAGTTTTTCTAATTTGTCATTCGTTAGTTATATTTTATTATTCTTAGTAGGTGTAATAGCAGCAGCAACTATGGTCATTCCTGGAGTAAGTGGATCTTTGGTCTTAATGCTTTTAGGATATTATTATCCAATTATTTCTGTTATTAAAGATTTAACTTCTTTTAATAATCTTAGTTCAAATTTAGTTATTTTAGGAATATTTGGAATAGGAGTATTAATTGGAATTATCTTAATTTCAAAAATAATTGAGTATTTATTTAAAAAGTATGAAGTTAAAACTTACTTTGGAGTTTTAGGTTTTATTGTAGCCTCAATTATCGCTATTCCACTTTCAACATTACTAAATGTTAAAGTTATTTTTAATATACCACAAATAATGATTGGTCTAATTCTTTTATTATTAGGTAGCAAAATAAGTTATAAATTAGGAGAAAAATAATATGGTTAAATTAATTGAATATATTTTATTAGGAATTTTACAAGGAATTACTGAACCAATTCCAGTATCAAGTAGTGGTCATATTTTAATTTTACAAACTATACTAGAAAAATTTAATCAAAGTATAAATATTGATTTTAGTATTCTAGCAACTATTACCAATTTAGGTAGTTTAATTGCTATTGTAATCTTATTTTGGAAAGATATTGTAATTTTAGTAAAGTCATTTTTTACTTTTATTTTCAAAAAGGATGAACGTAATAATAAAAATTTAAAAAATGACTATAATTATTGTTTAAAAATTATAATAGCAACAATTCCTGCAGGAGTTGCTGGTTTGATTGCAACTAAATTAGGCTTTTTATCAACTTTAGAAAAGAATGTTAAATTTGTTGGAGCAATGTTATTAGTAACTGCACTTTTCTTGTATTTAATTAAAGATTTTAAAGGAAAAAAAGAAAAAGATGAAATTTCATGGTTAGATGCTGTTATTATTGGTTTTTGTCAAATGATTAGTATTACTCCAGGAATAAGTAGAAGTGGAGCAACTATAGTTGGAGGAATGTTTAGAAATTTAAAAAGAAGTACAGCTTTTAATTTTTCATTTATTTTATATATTCCTATTTCTATTGCTACTTCTATTTTAGGAATAAAAGATTTATTTGAAGTATCTATTTCTACAAGTACCTTTATTTTATATATTATTGCGGCAATTTTAGCAGGAATGTTTACCTATATATTTACTAAATGGTTTGCAAAAATTGTTAAAGAAGGGAAGCTAGCATATTTTTCGATATATTGTCTTATACTAGGAATTATTGTCATTTTATTTATATAAAAGTAGTGTGGTGAAATAGTATGTTGTATAATATTTGTTATGTATGTTTTATGTTTTTATTATATTCGTTTTTAGGATATATCGTTGAAGTATTATTTTGTTATTTGCATAATGGAAAAATTAATTTTAATAGAGGATTTTTAATAGGACCTTATTTACCAATTTATGGTTTTAGTATAATTTTAATATCTTTTCTATTAGATAAATATAAAAATGATTTTGTAGCATTATTTGTAATGTCTTGTGTTATTTGCGCTATTTTAGAATTTTTTACTAGTCTTATTTTAGAAAAAATATTTAAAGTACGCTGGTGGGATTATAAAGATCATAAATTTAATTTAGATGGCAGAATTTGTTTATCTAATACTGTTTTATTTGGTTTAGGTGGTTTGTTAATAATTCATATTACAAACCCACTTATTTTTAAAATTATGTCAGCTATAAATCATAATGTTTTAATTATTATTACTTTGATTTTACTTTCTATTTTTATTTTAGATGTTATTGTATCAATTAGTGTTTTAATTCAATTAAAAATTTCGTCTCTTAATTTTTATAAAAAAGATAATACACAAGAAATTAATAAATTAAGAAATGAAAGATTAAAGAAGAATTCGTTATTATTAAAACGTCTATTAAATGCTTTCCCAAAAGTAGAAGGAAAGAATAAAGATATTTTGGTTGAAATTAAAAAAACAGTAAATAAATTTAGAGAAAAAAAGAGAGAATCTATAAAAAAATAGATTTTCTTTTTATATTTTTTTGTCTAGAAAACGTCAAATAATTAGTTTTTCTTTTTATTTTATTCTATGTTATGATAAACTTAATTTAAAATAGGAGGCTAACTATGAAATATAAAGAAAATATAAATAAGAATATATTTAGGGGTTATGATATTAGAGGTATTTATCCAAGTGAAATAGATGAAGATACTGCTTATACTATTGGTTTAGGTTTTGGTAGTTATATTAAAAGTATTGGTAAAACTACTTGTATTGTTGGACATGATAATCGATTATCTAGTGATAGTTTATATAATTGTTTAATTACTGGAATTAAAGAAACAGGAATTGATATTATTAGTTTAGGTTTATGTACAACACCAATGTATTACTATGCTTGTTTAAAATTAAAAATCTATAGTGGAGTAATGGTTACGGCTAGTCATAATCCAAAAGATGATAATGGTTTTAAATTTGCTTTTGATGAATCTGGAAATTGTAAAGGTCAAGAAATTCAAGATTTTTTACAATATATTTTAAGAAAAGAATTTTTATCAGGAGAAGGCAAAATTACTCCATATGATATACAAGAAGAATATTTAGAGTTATTTCGAAAAAATTTAAATTTTGGTTCTAGACGTGTCAAAGTTGTTTTAGATCCTGGAAATGGAACAACTAGTATTATTATGAAAAAATTATATGAAATGTTCCCAATTGATATAATTTCGATTAATGATGAAAGTGATGGATCTTTTCCAAATCATCATCCAGATCCATGTGTAGAAAGTAATTTAGAGCAATTGAAACAAAAAGTATTAGAAGTAGGTGCAGATATTGGTTTAAGTTTTGATGGTGATGGTGATCGTATGGGAATGGTTTCTCAAAATGCCAAATTTATTCCTACTGATCAATATATGATTATTGTTGTTAGAGATATTATTGATAAAGTAAATAAAAAAGAATTTTTATGTGATGTTAAGTGTTCTAAAGCATTTTCTGATGAAGTAGAAAAATTAGGTGGTAAGTGTATTACCTATCGTACAGGAAATTCTTATACAAAAGCCAAAGTAAGAGATGATGATTTACCATTTGGTGGAGAATTGTCTGGTCATGTTTATTTCAGAGATAGATGGTTAGGTTTTGATAGTGGTTTATATGCAGGCTTAAGAATGCTTGAAATTTTATCAAAAACTGATAAAAATGTTGAACAACTATTAGATGGAATTAATCCATATTACTCTACTGAAGAATTAAAATTTGCATCTAGTGATGATAAAAAATTTACAATTATTAAGCAAATCTTAGACTATGCTAAATCTAAAAATTATCAATATTTAGATATTGATGGAGTTAAGGTCTTATTTGATGATGGTTGGGCTTTAGTAAGAGCATCTAATACTGGACCAAATATTACTGCGAGGTTTGAGGCAAGTACACAGCTAAAATTAGAACAACTACAACAAGAATTTACAAGTTTAATTGAAAAACTAAATAAATAGTTAAAGTTAACTTAAATAATAGTTAACTTTTTTTTGAATAAATTTATTTTCTTGGTTGACACTAAATTTAATAACAAAAATACATTTTGATTATAATATATGATATATTTATATAGAAAATGGTGAAGATTATGGCATTAAAACAAAATGAATTAGTAAAAGAAAAAGTAATTTTAAGAAAAGTTTCTTCTTTAATTGAAACTACAATTAAAAATCTTAAAAAAGAAGTAAAAGTAACAGAAGAAAACTTAGTTGAGTTTAAAAAAATGGTTTGGAGTGATCATACTAGTTTTGATGATGGTGATATTGTTTCTGCAAAATTAGAAACTAGTAGTGAAGAAACAAAAGCTTTTGCTAAGCAAAAGTATTTGAAAAGTTTATATAAAATAGAAACTAAACCTTATTTTGCATCAATTGTATTTAAAGATTTGGATGGTGAAATTTTTACTATTTATATTTCACTTACATATTTAAAAGATAAACACTTAAATAATATATTATATGATTGGAGAAGTCCAATTTGTAGTTTATTCTATGATTATGAAATAGGACCATGTTCTTATGATGCTCCTGGTGGTGTTATTAAAGGAGAATTATTAAGAAAAAGACAATATAAAATAGAAAATAATCAATTAGTAAGTGTATTTGATAACTCATTAAATATTAATGATGAAATTTTACAAGAAGTACTATCATCATCTTCAGATGAAAAAATGAAAAATGTTGTTAATACTATTCAAGAAGAACAAAATAAAATTATTCGCAATTTAGATAATCATAATTTAATTGTTCAAGGAATTGCTGGAAGTGGCAAAACAACAGTAGCATTACATAGAATTGCTTTTTTACTTTATAGAATTAAGAATTTAAAAAGTAGTCATATCTTAATATTTTCACCAAATCAAGTATTTACAGAATATATTTCAAATGTATTACCAGAATTAGGGGAAGAAAATACTCTCCAAACTACTTTTCATGATTATTTAACTTTTTTTATAAAAGAATATAAAAATATAGAATCATTTACTTCTTTTCTTTCTAGATATTATTCAAATCAAGAAAAAAGAATTGAACTAATTAAATATAAACAAAGTGATGAAATTATTAGAGATATAGATAATTATCTTAATGACTATATTGAAAATACTAAATTTATTGATGATATTGAAGAAACAAAGACTCATTTTGTAACATTAGAAGAATTAAATGAAATGCTTCATTACAAATATAATAATTTTCCTCTTTTTGAAAGATTAGATGAAATAGCTGAGAAATTATCTAATAATTTTTATAAGGGAAGTAATAAAAAGAAAGCTACTTTTAAAAAGTTAATTAATCAAGCTATTAATTTTAAAAAAGATTATAAAAAGATATATGCTGATTTTTTTAAAAGCGAGTATTCAAAAATAAAATTAACTGATTCTTTAATAAACTCTTTTGTTTATCAAGATATTATAGGCTATGAAGATGCTTTATTATTTACATATATGAAAGGGATTCTTGAAGGTTTTAATTATGAAGCAAATATTCGTCATGTAGTAATTGATGAAGCTCAAGATTATAATAAATTACAATATATTATTATTTCTAAAATATTTCAAAAAGCAGAGTTTACTATTTTAGGTGATATTAATCAAAATATTAATCCCTATTATAAATATAACTCTTTAGAAGAATTAATTGATATTTTTGATGATAATTCACAATATTTAGAATTGTTAAAAACATATCGTTCAACTCCAGAAATATTAGAATATACTAATAAAATTTTAAATTTAAATTATGTTTGTGCTATTAGAAGAAATACTAATTCACCAGTTGTTATTAGAAAGAATGTTAATTTACAAAAAAGTTTAGAAACAGATATATATAGATTAATGAAGAAATATAAATCTATTGCAATTATTACTAAAGATTATGTAGAAGCTGAAAAGTTATATAAGTTATTAAATCCAATTATGAATATTTCTTTACTTGATGAAAATACAACTAAATTTAATAAAAATTTAGTAATTGTTCCAACTTATATTGCTAAAGGATTAGAGTTTGATGCTGTTATTATTTATAATAATCGTGCTAATTCATATACAAAAAAAGATAAAAATTTATTGTATGTCGCATGTACTAGAGCTCAACATGAATTATATATTTATAATTAATTGACATAGTTAAAAAACAATAGTATAATAGGCAAATAATTAACAAAGGAAAGAGTAGATAATATGAATCATAATAATCCAACTAAGGGGTATAAACTTAGTTTAAAATTAGCTGAATTAGATATGGCTCTTGCAGCAACAGGAACTACTGTTAGTACTTTAGTATATGGTAATCCTGATATTTTTAGTTTAGTAATGTTAGGATTAAGTTTAGGTTTCTTTTCTTTTGACAGTTATCAATTATATCAAATAGATAAATTAAATAACGAAAAACAAAATAATAAACAAAAAGTAAAAAAGTAATCAATGATTATTTTTTTTTGTAATATTAAAAATAAGTAAATATAAACAATTATTGAATTTATTTGAAAATAAGGGTACAATAGATATATAAGGTTGGTGATTGTGATGGATAATTTAATTAATGAACAACAGCAAGCAGTTCAAGAAAATAATAGTATTAATTCAACTTCTCCTAATTCTATAAATAATGAAACTATATCACCACAATCTGTAGAAAATAAGCAAGTTAATGTAGATGCAGTTTCTTCTAAAAAAGCTGTTTTATTTTTATTAAATGGTTTAGGAATAGCTTCTAAAGATTCTTTTAATATTAATTATCAGGATGTCATGCCTAATATGAGTATGTTGATGAATAACTATTTATATACAACATTACAAAATTTAAATTATAACTATAAAAGTGGTTTTCGTAATTTTAGTTTAGGTAATGATTTACTACCAACATATCATCGTTTAGAAAATGATACTAATTTTAGTAATAATCAAACAATTATTAATCTTGCTAATGACGCTATTACAAATCATACTAAAATTCATATGTTTTGCTTTTTAGATAATGAACAAGTAATTAATCAAATAAAAAAAATTATTGGTGTATTAACTCCAAAGGGTAATTTTATGATATATATTCATATTATTTTAAGACAAAAAGATGTTAATGAATATGAAAATATAATTGAGCGAATCAAAAAAGTTGATGATGCTATTACTTTAATGCCAACTGTTAGAATTGGTTCCATTACAGGAGAAAGAATGATTAATTCAGAGGCATACTATATTTTAATTTCCAAAGAAAATGGTGAAAAATGGCCTGATTATAATCGAAAATTAAGATTTGCAGAGGCTCAAGATATTACACCATTAAATGTAGATCCTTTCTATATGAATTCTGGATTTATGCTTCAAAGAAATGATATAGCTTTATTTTTAAATTATGAAGATGTTGATTGCGATGAATTTATTAGTAGAATTACAAATGTAAAATTATATACTTTATTTCCTATGAAATCATATTCTTATGCTATTAATATTTATGAGGAATTAGAACCTACTGAATATTTTTCTAAAACTTTAGAAGACAATAATCTTCAATGCTTATTTTTAACAACAGAAGATAGAATTTCTTCAATTCAATATCATTTATGCGGTTTAAAAGATATTCCTTCAAAAAATATTACTTATAAAAGTATTACTGATCCAAATTTAAATATTAAACAAATCCTAAAAGAACCATATCAATATATTGTTTTTGATTATGATTTAGCGCGATTTAAAGAAATAAGAAAAATGAAAGAATTTTTAATGGCTATTGATGATCAAATTAATGATATTTATACAATATGCGAAGAAAATGATTATCAATTCTTTATTACGTCTTTATATGGAATGTATAAGAAATTTATTGTTGGATTAGATAAAGAAGTTTTTATAGATTATTCTATGGAAGTACCTGCTATTATTATTGATCGAAATCTTCCTAAAGCTAAATTTATGTTTAAATATGGTACTACTCATGATTTATCTAATACTATTTTTAATTTAATAACAGGAAAAGATAATATCAAAACTTCAATTAGAAAAAAAGGATTTCTTTCTTTCTTTAAAGATTAATATCAAATAGTGTCAAGTATTAAAGAAAGTAGACAATATCACTTAATTTCTATGTTATGATTATTGATAGGTGAGATAAATATGGAAAAATCAAAAACATGGAAACTTTATCGAAATATGTCAGAAGTTATTCATCCTAGTATTTCAAGAAAAAATATTAGTGAGTATAAAATTATATTAGGAGAAAAAATGATTCCTTTAGAAGTATTTTATCCAAAGAAAAATGTTACTTTAGATAAAATTATAATTTATATTCATGGAGAAGATATTAATTATTCCTATTATGAAAAGTTAGCTCTTGAAACAAATCAATTAATTTTATTACTTGATTATTCTAAAAATTATCAAATAAATGATATCAGAAATTATGTTGAATATATAATAACAGAATTACTTGATTGTAAATTAAAAGAAGATAATATTACCATCATGGGTGATTTTTCTGGAGGAGATGTTATTTTACAAATAGATTATTTATTTGAAAATACGATATATAAAAATATAAAAAAAATACTATTATCTCCTAAAGATGAGCAACTAGATAAATATCATACTTCAAATATTTTGGTTTTATCTAATAATGAAAATCAATTAGGTAATAAAGGTATTAAGTTTCAATTATTAAATGAATCTATATATGATTTTACTCATGATATTAATTTAGTTCCAAATGAAAAAATCTATTATTATATAAAACAATATATTGCTAATGAGTTGGAGGTATAAGTATGGTTAAAAAGAAAACAAAAAAAGAAATAGTTAATATGCTTTTAAATACTAATTTAGATGAAAAAGATGAAGAAGAATTACTTGATTTATTAATAGATCAACCAATTTCTATTGATATTGACAAATTAGAAGAATCTAAAATGACTAAAGGTGATTTTATCGCAGATAAAGTTAGTGAAATTGCAGGTAGTTGGGGATTTATTATTTGTTTTGTTATATTTTTACTTGGTTGGGTAATTTTAAATACAGTCTTATTAAAAGATGGGAAAGAAATAGATCCTTATCCATTTATTTTACTTAATTTGTTATTATCATGTATTGCGGCATTACAAGCTCCTGTTATTATGATGAGTCAAAATAGACAAGCTGCAAAAGATAGTTTGCGAAACCAAAATGATTATCGTACTGATTTGAAAAGTGAATTGATTTTAGAGGAATTGCATGATAAAATAGTAGAAATTCAGAAAAATCAAAAAGAAATTTTAAAACAATTAAAAGGAGATAATGAACATGAAATTAAAAAGTAAATATATACTAGCAGGTCTTAGCATGCTATTACTAATTACGGGTTGTGAATTAAACAATACTACTGATAAATATGATACAACAGGATTATCTCATACCTCATGTAAAAGAAATGCATATGCAAATGATGAAAATACTACTGTAACTATTAGCTATGATCTTTATTCTGATAGTAAAGGCTATTTAAAAGTATTAAAATCTAAAGAAGTAATAGAAGGCTCTAATAGTGAATTATTAGATCAATTTGAACAAGCTTATAAAAATATTTATAAAGCTTATAAAGATATTGATTACTATGAAAATAAAGTAACAAGAGATACAAATAAAGTAATTAGTAGTACTAAAATTAATTATGGAAAAGTAGATATTGATAAAGTATTTGAATTAGAAGGAAAAGACAATAATGTTAAAGTAACTAATGGAAAAATTAAGTTAACTGATTGGGAGAGTTTTGCAGAAAAATATGGAACAACATGTGATTAAACTTTTTCTTTTTTTTGTTTGAATAGTTTAATTGGATAAAACACTTCCCTCCGAAGGAAGAAACTGCAGGTTCAAATCCTGCTTCAAACACCACTAAATAAAATATTATCAGCTATAAAGTAGGTGAAATATGAAAAATATAATTAGATATGTTGGAGTAGCTTTAATAATTATTATAGGTACTATTCTTAGTATTTATGGTTTGAATAATGCTTTAAAACAATATAATTTTTTAAATTCAGCTATAAAAACATCTGCTTCAATATATCAAATAAGTACAGAAAAAGATGGCTCACAAGCTGTTTATGTTAATTTTAAAGTTAAAAATAAAAAATATGATGGAGTATTGTTTTTAAAAAATAAAAATATTAATCAAAGTACAATAATAATATATTATAATCCAAAAAATCCTACTAATTTTACAAATGGTGAAATTAATAATATTTTTTATTTTTATATTATTAGTGGAATTATTCTTATAATAATAGGTATTAGATTAATTCTAAAAAAGGTTAAATATGAATAACGATATAGATTTAATATTAAAGAAATTAGGAAATTCTAAATTTAGAAGTAAATTTCATTTAAATGATAAAAATAAGAATTATATTAGTGAAAAAGGGTTAGCTAAGATTCAAGAACATGCTTATGAATTTATTGAAAAAAGACTTACTCCTAAACAAATTATAAATGATGGTAAACAAACTCCATTTACTGGGCATCCTGTTTTTATTGCGCAGCATGCTACAGCTACTTGTTGTCGTTCTTGTCTTTATAAATGGCATCATATTCCTAAAGATATAGAATTAAGTCAACAACAAAAATTCTATATATTAGATGTTATTATGACATGGATATTAAAAGAACTAACAAAATAATAGTTCTTTTTTTTGTTAAGACTAATATAATATTTTGGATGGCTTATTTTGAAATTTAGCTAAAAACTTAAATATTAAT